>CAZCTS010000021.1:0-21562 GCA_964501635.1 uncultured Oscillospiraceae bacterium
CAACACCACAGATCTGCTGATCGGCGCCATGGACAAGAAGAACCTGGTCAAACGCTACATCAATATTTACCCCTGTGAGATCACCGAGCGCCACGTGCTCACAGAGCCTTATCAGGATCTGGAGGAAAACGGCGTCTGCCCCGAAAACGACGCGTTCATGCGCAGGATGATCTACGGAAACGAAGCGCTGAAAGCGCGGGTCGGCCTGCTGAAAGACCGATTCCAGACCAAAGCCCAGGCCCTGATCCACGGAGACCTCCACACCGGCTCCATCTTCGTGACACCCGAACGGACCTGCATCCTGGACCCGGAATTCGCTTTTTACGGCCCCATCGGTTACGATACCGGCAATTTTATCGCCAACCTGATCTTCGCGTATGCCAACGCCCGGGCCACCATGGAGGAGGGCTCCGAAAAAGAGGAATACATCGAATGGATCCTGAACACCATCGAATCCTTCACCGACCTGTTCGTATCTAAATCCCTCAGGATCCTGCGAAGCAATTCCAAGGATTTCATGATGCAGTCCGAAGAATTCTTTTCGCTTTACATGCAGGATATCCTGCTGGACACCGCAGGATATGCCGGAACGGAACTGATCCGCAGGGTCGTGGGGAGCTCCGGCGTCAAGGACATCAAATCCATTCCGGAAGGGCCGGCGAAGGCCGCGGCGGAAAAGCTCTGCCTGGAAGCCGGGATCCGCTTCATCATGGACCCCCAGGCCTTCCTGAACGGCAAAGCCTACAAGGAGTATTTGAAAGAGCAATAATGCAGACATCAAAAACCCTTTCGCCGGATATCGCAGTCTGGCGAAAGGGTTTTTATTTTGCGGCGGCAGCAGGTTCTGACTACAGCGTTTTGATGGCTTCCAGCACTTGGGCCCGCAGGGATTCTTCCGTGCCGGAATTGTCCAGGATCCGGTCGGCTCTGGCGATCTTCTCTTCTTCGCTCATCTGCAGCCTCATCCTGGCCAGCACTTCCCTGCGCCGGCTGTGGTCTCTGTGGACGACTCGCTTCAGCCGGATATCCTCCGGCGCCGTGACCAGCCACACCGAGTCGGTGAATTTGTTCCAGCCTGCTTCGAACAGCATAGGCACATCAAAGAAACATACCTCGGTCCCCCCGGACATGCGCAGCTCATTGAATATTTCGATGGCCCGGACCAGGATCGCCGTCTGGACCAGTTCGTTCAGTCTTCGCGTGCCATGCTGGGACTCGAATGCGATGTCGGCCAGCTTCTTGCGATCCAACTCTCCATCCTCGCGGATGATTTCGATGCCGAACTCCCGAACCAGCAAACGAAGGAGCGGAGAGCCTTTCCTGCTCACTTCCCTGGACAATTCGTCCGCGTCCACGACCCGGTAACCCTGTTCTTTTAATATGGCGGAAACGGTGCTCTTCCCCGATCCTATCCCACCTGTCAAACCGATGATCTTCATAATCTCCTCTACTTCAATAAAAACCAGTTCTCGCCTTCGTTCACCGACACGTCCATGGTCACATCCAGTTTTGCCGCGCCCTTCATGGACGCCTCCAGGACTTCCCTGACCTTTGCCAGCTCCGAGCGGTGCGCCTGGATGATCAGCTCGTCGTGGATCTGAAGGATCAGCGCGGAGCGGGGGCATTCCTGCCTGAGGGCATCGCAGACCTTGATCATGGCCAGCTTGATGATGTCCGCGGCGCTGCCCTGGATCGGCGAGTTCATGGCCAGGCGCTCGCCCAGCTGCCGCACCGTAAAGGCGGAGGCGTTGATCTCCGGGATCGGCCGCCTGCGGCCGAACATGGTGGTCACATAGCCTTTTTCCTTGCATTCTTTGATCGTCCGGTCCATAAAGGCCTTGACCCGGTCGTACTTGATAAAGTATTCGTCGATGTAGTGCTGGGCCTGGGCCCGGCTGATGGTCAGCTCGTTGGCCAGGCGGAAGCCGCCCATGCCGTAGATGACCCCGAAATTGACCGCTTTGGCGTTGGAGCGCATCCCATCGGTCACCTGGTCTTCCGGCACATTGAACACCTTCGAGGCCGTGAGGCGATGGATATCCTCCCCTTCGTTGAATGCGTGGATCAAGGAAGGATCTCCCGACATGTGCGCCAGCACCCGAAGCTCGATCTGGGAATAATCCGCGCCCACCAGAATGTGCTCTTCGCTTTCCGCAACAAAAGCTTTCCGCAGCTGCCGCCCGAGCTCCTGGCGGATCGGGATGTTCTGCAGATTGGGTTCCGTGCAGCTGATCCGCCCGGTGGCCGCCACCGCCTGCTGGAAGTGGGCGTGGATCTTCCCCTTTTGATCGATCAGGGGCAGCATGCCCTCCACATACGTGCTGTCCAGTTTGGCCAGCGTCCGGTAGGCCAGCACCTTTTCCACGATCAGGTGGTCCGGCGCCAGGCGCTCCAGGATCTCCGCATTGGTGGCGAAGCCTCGCTGTGTTTTTTTTGCGCCCGGCAGTTTCAGCTCCTCGAACAGGATCTGCCCCAGCTGTTGGGGAGAGTTGATGTTGAACTTCTGTCCGGCCAATCGATAGATCTCTTCTTCCAAAGAGAAGATGTCTTTTTTGAGATCCCTGCCGAAATCCTGCAGCGTGTTTCGGTCCACAGAAATGCCCTGCACTTCCATATCGGCCAGGATCTTGCTGAGGGGGAATTCGATGCGGTACAGGACCTCCTCCAGCTCTTCTTCTTTGACCTGGGCTTCCTGCAGTGTCTGCAGACTGCTCAGCATATGGAGCTTGGCCCCCACAGACTCCGGTCGAAGCGCTTCCTCCCCGGAAAAGAAGCCGAGCTGCTCTTCCCGGCTTGGGGCTTCTTCGTAATCCCTGTGAAACGTTTCGAACAGCAATGCTTTTAAACTCAGGGCTTTTTTATTGGGAGAGATCACATACTGGGCCAGGGCGCAGTCGAATGCGGTGTTCAGCCCGCTGATGTCGACCCCATGGGAAAGGAGCACATAGTACATGCGCTGCAGATCGAAGCCGACCAGTCCAAGGCGCATGCCGGAAAGAGCGGACCGCAGGATTTCCGGCAGCCAGCCGGCGCCGGGCATATACACGCATTCCCCTGGGGTCATCCAGGCGATCCCGTCTAAAGAAGGCAGGCGGACGTGGCTGTCGTCGCTTTGAATGTCGATGACCACGGCACGCTCTTCATTTCTGAGTTTTTGAAGCCACTGCAGCGCCTCTTCCCTATCGTTGATCAGCCGGGCCGCCGGCAGCTTGTACGACGGTTCGGAAGTTTTCGGCTGCGCGGGATCGGCTGTCCGGCTCTGCTGGGCCATCAGGTTTTTCAGATGGGTCCGGAATTCCAGGCGCCGGTACAGCTCGATGAGCTCGTCGATATCCGGCGGAAGGATGCGGCAGTCCGAGAGGTTAAAATCCATGGGGACCTGGGTGAAGATGGTGGCCAGCCGCTTGCTCATCAAAGCGATGGCAGCGTGCTCGGACATTTTCTCCCGAAGCTTGGGGCTCTCGATCTGATCCAGGTTTTGCAGCAGGTTCTCGATGCTGCCGAACTGCTGGATCAGCTTGATCGCCGTCTTTTCGCCGATTCCCGGCACCCCGGGTATATTGTCGGAGGGATCGCCCCGCAAACCCTTGTAATCGATGAACTGCAGGTGCCCGAATCCGAATTCCTCCTGCATGGCGGCTTCGTCGTAGCGGGCAAACTCGGAGATGCCCTTCTTTGTGATGATGACGGTGGTCTGCCCGCTGGCCAGCTGCAGCGCGTCCTTGTCCCCTGTGATGATAAATGCCTGGAGTCCCTCTTCTTCGGCGCGATGCGCGGCGGTGCCGATGATGTCGTCGGCCTCGTAGCCGTCCAGCTCGAACATCCGAATGTTCATCGCCGACAGAACTTCCTTCAGGAGCGGCAATTGCATGGCCAGCTCCGGAGGCATCTTGATCCGGCCGGCCTTGTAGGCATCGTATTCCTGGTGACGGAAGGTTGGCGCTTTGCGGTCCCAGGCCACCAGCATATGGGTCGGCTCGTATTCGCTGCGGATTTTTTGCAGCATGCTCAAAAAACCGTATATCCCTTGGGTATACAGTCCTTCCTTCGTGATCATCGGACGCTGGATCGCATAATACGCCCGATTGATCAGGCTGTTGCCGTCAATGATGACTATTCGCTCTTTATCCAATCAAAACTCCTGACGTTGGGGGAAGCAAGCCAGTCGGCGCCGCCTTCGCCGCGATCGACGATCCGGCGGTCATCCTCGTAGAAGTATAACACAAAAGTAAAACGCCCGTCTCCTTCTTGGATGTATTCCACCAATTCATAACCATAGCCCTGATCCGCTTCCTGAACTTGCGCCAGGAATGCCGGATCCGTCAGGGCCTGGTTCAGGAATTCCATTCCGGGGGAATCCTCCCCGATGGACGCCATCTCCGGGGAAGCCGAGCCGGCCGCATTCTCCTGGATTCCCGTCGCCAGGGATTTCTCCTCGACCGCGCCGGGCGCGTCGGCTGCGGGCTCCGGCGTGTCTGCGCCGTAGTCCAGGCTTTGATCGCCGGCCTCATCCATGCTGCGCTCCGAAGACAAACGCATATCCTCCATCTCTTTAGGTTGGAATAAACCGCTGTTCATCAGGAGACCGGAACCCGCAAAGACCAGGAAGACCGCCGCAGCACCGGCCCATTGCCTGCGCCTGCGTCTTTTCTCTTTTCCGACCGCAGCCATGATCCGCGCCATGTTGGGCAAGGGAGGGGCCTGAAGCATTTCCAGGGAGGATGCGCGCAGCGCCTGGGTGACCTGCTCAAATTCCCGCAGCAGATCGCGGCATTCGCCGCAGCTTCCCAGATGCTCTTGAAGAAGCGCCGCACCGGAGACATCCAGCGTGCCTTCCGAAAATTCCTGAAACATCGATATGCAGTTTTGACAGTCTTGCTTCGCCATGTTTTTCCTTGCTTGAGCGTTTATGCTTTAGACGAAAAACGCCGGGTTTTGTTCCTTGAGAATTTCCCCCAGGCGCAGTTTGGCCCGGTTGATCCTGGATTTGACGGTTCCTTCGGACACTTGGAGGATCTGGGCGATCTCTTCGTAGGAATATTGCTGGTATTCGCGCAAAACCAACACATCCCGATGCTCCGGGGTCAGGCGGTCCATGGCTCTTTCCACCATGGCTTTTCGCTCTTCCAGGAGGATCGCTTCTTCGGGGGAGTCCTGAAGTATTCGATCCGGCGCCGGCAGCGGGTCTTCGCTGGTTTCGAAGGAGCTGTCCGTCCTGCCGCGGAGGCTTTTCTGCAGCCGCAGCGCGTCGTAGCAGCAGTTGATCACGATCCGGATGAACCAGGTGTCAAAACTGCTGTTGAAGGAGAAGGTCTTCAGCTTTGTGTACAGTTTGATATAAGCTTCCTGCAGCACATCCGAGGCGTCCGCTTCGTTTTTCATATAGCGAAAAGCCACAGCGTATGCTTTGCTGTGGCAGGATAAAATCAGCCTTTCGAATGCTTCTGTGTTGCCCTTTACGGCTGCCCGGATCAGTTGTTCTTTATTGAGGTCGATCGCCATGGGCCTACTGCCGACCCTCGTCCAAGAAGTCCGACGCGCAGGGAATGCCATAAGCGCGACCGGCGCACAAAACAGCCCGGTTGACGGCCCGGGCCACGGCTTCCTGGGCCAAAATGCCCACAGCTAAAGGATCAGCGTCCACCTCCCCTTCTGCCAGGGCGAAGATCGTGTCGCCGTCGCTCATGGTGTGGACCGGCCGGATCACATCCGCGTAGCCGTTCTGGGCCAGCGCGGCCAGTTTGTTTGCCTGGGATTTCGTAAGCCTGGCGTTGGTGATCACGCAGCCCAGGGTGGTGTTTCCGGAAAAGACGTTTTTATTCGCATCCTGATTTTCGAGCACAAGCCGGCAGGTGTCATCGATGAACGTGCCGTCTGCGGAAAGAACGCCGGCCAGCTTTCGGCGGCTGTCGCAGTCGATCACATCCCCCAGGGCGTTTACGGCCACGATGGCCCCGACTTTCAATTCCCCGGCGCGGAGCGCGTAGCATCCGACGCCGGATTTCATCATCCGCTCCAAACCCATGTACTTGCCCACGGTGGCGCCGGTGCCCGCCCCGTAGTTTCCTTCCCGGAATTCGGCTCCGGAAAAGGCTTCGGCACATGCGGCGTACCCCATGGCGGCATCCGGTCTTACCTTCCCGTCTCCCACCAGCAGATCAAAGAGCGACGCGCCGCAGACGATGGGCACCACCAGAGGACCTACGGGGAAGCCGATTTTCTTCTCTTCCAAATAGCGCATGACGCCGCCGGCGGCGTCCAGTCCGTAGGCGCTCCCTCCGGACAGGACCACGGCAAAGACGGATTCCACCAGGTTGACCGGGTCCAAAAGATCGGTTTCCCGGGTGGCCGGTCCGCCGCCCCGCACATCCACGCCCCCCGTGGCGCCTTTGGGCGCCACGATCAGGGTGCAGCCGGTGCCGGCCTGGGCATCCTGCGCCTGGCCGATGTGGAATGCGCCCACGCTGCGGATATCGATTAGCTCTGTGCCTTTCATGCTACCTCAGTTCCTGTTCCACCTGTTTGCTGATCCTGCCGGCCTGTCGGATGCCGTCCGGGATCAGCGTTTCCAAAAGGATCTCAAATTCTTTTCGGCTGTCCAAAGACCGCATCGATCGAAGATTGACCAACAGGTTGATGCGGCAGGCTTCCAGCGCAGCCGCCGCGCAGACGGCGCCCACGCCCACGTCGCTCAGAACGTTCCGGTTGCCCTTTTCATGCAAGACGGTCAACAGGTCCAGCACTTCGATCACATCGAATACGATCTTCCGCGCCGGATCGCAGGCTCTTGCATAATCCTGGTCGCTCGCGCCCGATTTCCAGGCCTTCATCAGGTCTTGAAACGCGCTGGCATCCTCGTCGATCAACAAAAGGAGGTGATCCTTCAATTGTCCGCTTTTTTCGTTCAGCAATGCGCAATCCTGGGAAAAGGCTTCGCAGGCCTTCTTGTCCACGGTCAACTGTCCGACCATGGAAGAAAGGCAGGCAGAAAGGCAAGCCAGCAACGCGGCGGCCCCTCCGCCGCCCGGAGCGGGCGCCGAAGAGGCCAGTGCGTCCGTCCATTCTTTTATTGTGCGATCCTGTGCCTTCATCCTCGCCTTGACCCGTTTAAAAAATCCCGAAGTGCCGTCAGGCCCTAATTCATGCCCTATCGTTCGATAGGTGGGTCGCCTGTTACCGTTTTCTGTCTTCCTCCTGAAGAGGCCTGACATATTCGGATAAACCCGGCATCCCTTAAAATTAGTGTAGGTTGAATTAACAGCCTTAACGAACACCCCAGGATAATCGGTTCTATTCTTCGTATAGGTCGATGGCGCAGTTGGTGTACACCTTCTGTACATCGTCGTCTTCTTCCAGCGCCTCGATCATTTTTCGCAGGTTTTTGATGTCTGTCTCCGCGGCGGGAGTGGATTCCATGGAGGGGATCTTTTCCACATCGGCATCCAGCGGACTGAGCCCGGCCGCTTTGAACGCCAGGGATACGGCTTCGAACAGTTCCGGCGCGCAGATCACTTCGAAACTGTCGTCGTACTCGATCACATCTTCCGCGCCCGCTTCCAGCGCGGCTTCCATCAGGGCGTCTTCGGTGACGTTCGAGGCTTTCTCGAATACGAACAAGCCCTTCCGGTCGAAAAGATAGGAAACGCAGCCTGGAACACCCAGGTTTCCGCCGTATTTGTCGAAGGCGTGCTTGATGCTGGCCGTGGTCCGGTTCCGGTTGTCCGTAAGGACTTCCACCACCACTGCCACGCCGGAAGCCCCATAGCCTTCGAAGGTGCATGTTTCGTAGGTTTCGCCTTCCAGCTCGCCGGTGCCTTTTTTGACCGCTCTGGCGATGTTGTCGTTGGGCATATTGATGCTCTTGGCCTTGTCGATGGCGTGTTTCAGGGAAATGTTGTACTCCGGATCGCCCCCGCCCTTTGCAGCGACCGTGATGGCCCTTGCATATTTTGTAAATATCGCTGCTCTTTTAGAATCTTGCGAGGCTTTTCGTCCAGCAATCGTACCGTGCCTGCCCAATGGTATCAGCTCCCTTCGTTTTGTGATCCCATCGTAGCACAAATGCGATGAATTATCAAGACAGGCGTTCCGGGGAATAGGCTTGACATAAAAAATCAGTAACGATATAGTTAGGGTCTGTGAAAGGATTCCGGGTGTTCCATGATACAAAATATTTCCTCCGCCGATTCTAAAGAAGCAGCTTCTTTCCCTCAAAATCGAATGGGCACGGCCCCGGTTCTTCCACTGATCGCCAAAATGTCGCTGCCGGCCATGTTTTCCATGTTCATCCAGGCCTTTTACAATATCGTCGACAGCATTTATGTTTCCCGGCTGGGCGAGACGGCCCTGTCTGCCATTTCCCTGATTTTCCCCGTCCAGCTCCTCTCCGTCGCCCTGAGCGTGGGGACCGGTGTGGGTCTAGCGTCCCTGATCTCCAGACGGCTTGGCGAAGGCCGCCAGAAGGAGGCGGACCGGACCGCGGCCCACGGTTTTTTCCTGGCGCTGATCAGCTGGGTGGGCTTCGCCTTGTTCGGCATCTTTTTTTCTAAATATTTCGTAAGCGCTTTCAGCCAGGATCCCTTGCTGATCGCGCCGGCTGCTTCCTACTGCCGGATCGTCTGCGTCGGTTCTCTGTTTATTTTTGCCGCCGTCAATGCGGAACGCACCATGCAGGCCACCGGCAATATGGTTCTCCCTATGCTCTGCGCCCTGAGCGGAGCCGTGGTCAATATCATATTGGATCCTATTCTGATCTTCGGGCTTCTGGGCGCGCCCGCCCTGGGCGTCACCGGCGCCGCCATCGCCACGGTCATCGGACAGTTCGTGTCTATGGTCCTGGCCCTCACCCTGCTGTTCACCCGGCCTTTTCCCATCCATGTCCAGTTTCGGGGATTCCGGCCCGAAGCCGCCGTCATCAAGGCCGTATACATCGTAGGCTTTCCCAGCATCCTGATGCAGTCCATGGCTTCGGTCCTCACCCTGGGCCTGAACGCCCTTCTGATCCAGTTCAGCGCCACCGCCGTGGCGGTGCTGGGCATTTATTACAAGGTCCAGACCTTTATTTTCCTGCCGGTTTTCGGCATGAACCAGGGACTTTTGCCTCTGCTCGGGTACAATTATGGAGCGAAAAACAAAAGTCGCTTAAAAAAAGTGTTTTTGGTCGGCATTGCCGGCGCGCTGTCGATCATGTTTGTGGGCACCTTCGCGTTCCAATTCTTCCCCCGGCAGATCATGGGGCTTTTCCGGGCCGAAGGCGAAATGCTGCGCATGGGCGTGGATGCGCTTCGGATCATCAGCCTGTGTTATCCTTTCGCGGCCATCGGCATTTTGATCTCCACGTTTTTTCAGGCTACCGGCCACGGCCTTTATGCGCTGATCTCCTCCCTCTTGCGCCAACTGGTCCTCCTGCTGCCTTTGGCCTATCTGCTGGCCTATGCTTTCGGACTGGACACCGTCTGGTGGGCCTATGTGATCGCCGATGTGGCAGCCACCTCCGTCAGCCTCTACCTGCTGCGAAGACTGTGGAAAAACGAAATAAAAACCATATAAAAAAGACCGGCAGCGGACTTGGCGCTGCCGGTCTTTTTTGCTGACTAAAACACTCGCTCCATCATGATGATGTCGTTGCTGCTCAGAAGAAATCCATGGGCCCTGAGCTTGTCGGCCAGTTCCTGCCGGTCGCTGGGAACCATGCAGACCACTTTTGGCACGCCCTGCCGGATGCCTTCGGCCACCGCGAAGTCGATGCAGGCATCCACATTCCCGCAGAGCATCCCCACGTGCAGGGCGGACCGGTGGCGATAGCGGGAACCCACCACCACCACAGCATCTTCCTGGGCCCAGACCTTCCCGTCCTCCGCCAATGCTCTGTACAGGAAATCGTTCATTTCGTAAAATGTGCGGTTGGTAAAGTAATAGCCGTGATATCCCTCTTTGAAGGGTGCAAGCAAGCGCTCCACATCCTGGTATGGAACCGGGCGAAAACTGTGCTTAGAAGGCGTTTCCAGGCCCTTCAGGGCCAATCCGTACTCGTGGGTGTTCAATCGGATGCCCAGGCCGTTGCGATAGGCCAGCTTGATGGAGGCGTCGTTGCCGATGTTGGTGTACATGCGGATGGCGGGAGGATCCAGTTCGCGGCATTTTTCCATGATGCGGTCCCAGATGGCTGCCCCTGCGCTCATCCTCTGAAGCGGCGGCTCCACCCGAAGGGTCTCGATCCAGGCCGCCCGATCGTATTGGATGGAATAATGGGCAAACCCGGCCACGACGCCGTCGATTTCGGCCACGATCAGTTCGCCCCTCTCCGGATCGTAAAATTCCTCCTCCACTTCCGCAAGGTAGGTGGTCGAAGGCAAGGCCGCTGCTTCGATGGCCAGCAGTCTTTCCATGTCTTCTTTTCTGGCAAGTCGTGTGGTCACTTTTCTCATAGTCTGGATCCTCCTTTTACAAATACAGATGCGCCACGGCCGCGCCCACGATACCGGCGTCGTTGCCCAGAGCAGCTTGCACGATGGGATAAGAGATCTTAAAAAATGACTTTTCTTTCACTTTTCGGGAGAGGGCTTCCAAAAGAGGCGCGCCGGCATAGGCTATGCCGCCGCCCAGGGCGATCACTTCCGGATCCAGCAGGTTGGCCAGGGAGGCGATGGCGCTGCTCAGGGCATCGGTGTACCGCTCGAAAACCGCCTGCGCCGACGGGTCATTCCTTCGGATCGATTCGATGGTCCCGGCCGGTGTGGACTGGGGATCTTCCGGTATCAACAGGGCGTCCTGGGCGCAGTACATTTCCACGCAGCCTCTGTTGCCGCAATCATGGAACTCTCCATCATATCGAAGCGTCATGTGGCCGATCTCGACTCCGTTGCCCCGGCCGCCGCCGAAGAGCCGGCCGCCCAGGATCAGGCCGCCGCCCACACCGGTGCCCAGGGTAAGCAGCACCGCCGTGCCGGTCCCTCTGAGCGCTCCGAAGCGGTGTTCGGCCAGAGTGGCGGCGTCGGCGTCATTCAAAATTTCAAGAGGCACAGCGGGGAATTTTTCCTGAAGGGGCTGCCGGATCTCCGTGTCGTGAAAATCTAAATTATAGGCGTGGATGACCCGTGTCTTTTGAGGATTTAAAGAGCCGGGCACGGCCACGCCCAGGGAACAGAGGCCTCCCGGGCTCAAGCCGTTGTCCAGCAGCAAAGCTTCAACCGATCCGGCCAGGGTATCCCAGACCGCCTGAACGCCAAGGCCCCTGGGAAAGGGCGCGGAACGGCGATCCAGGATGCGGCCGCTTTCCTGCTCGACCAATCCGGTTTTAATAAAAGAGCCGCCGATGTCTGCTCCCACCGCTATCATCCGTTCCTCCTACAGGTCGATCTCCAGCACTACCGGACAGTGGTCGCTGCCCATGATGTCGTCGCGGATCACCACGTCCCGGATCAAGGGGGCCAAGCGGTCCGATACGACGAAGTAATCGATGCGCCAGCCCGCATTCCGCTCCCGGGCCCGGGAGCGATAGCTCCACCAGGTGTAGGCTTCCTCCTTGTCGGGATACAGGTGCCGATAGGCATCCGTAAATCCGCTTTCCAGCAGCAGGCTGAATGCCTGCCTTTCTTCGTCCGTAAACCCGGGGTTCCGATGATTGGAAGAAGGATTTTTCAAGTCGATCTCCTTGTGGGCCACGTTCAAGTCCCCGCAGAGGATCAAGGGTTTTTTTTGATCCAGGCTTTGCAGAAAAGTCCGGTTGTCCGCTTCCCACCGCAGTCTGTAATCCAGTCGGGCCAGCTGGTCCTGGGTGTTGGGCGTATAGTTGTTTACAATGTAGAAGGAATCGTATTCCAGTGCCAGGGAACGGCCTTCTGTGCCGTGTTCGGCTATGCCGATGTCGTTCAGAACGGAGAGAGGCTCTTTCCGGGTAAAAATCGCCGTGCCAGAATACCCTTTTTTTTCGGCGCTGTTCCAATAGTGATAGTATTCGGGAAGGTCCACATCGGCCTGCCCTTCCTGCATTTTGGTCTCCTGAATGCAGATGATGTCGGCCTCCTGGCTGCGGACAAAGTCCAAAAACCCTTTGCCGAGGGTGGCTCGGATCCCGTTTACGTTCCAGGTGATGATCTTCAAATCGCGCTCCTTCTGTTCCATAATGGAATTAGTATATCATACCACCTGCCGTTTCGAAAACAGCTTTTCAAAACGTCAGAAAAGCATCCGGGACTATAAAACAAAACCGCTGCGGCAAGATCCGCAGCGGTTTATCATTGCTTTTACAGGCTACATTTTTTCAGCAGGTTTTCCCATCTTCTGTCCACTTCGGCCTGGAACTGGGCGACCAGGTCTTCTTTGCCCGGCTGCAGCAGGTGGCGGAATCGCCCCTGGAGCTTCAGGAAATCTTCGATGGGCAGCTTCTTCTTGGGCTCGTAGGTGAGCGTCCACTTTTCGCCGTTCTCCACTTCGTACATGGGCCAGAAGCAGGTGTCGGCCGCCGCTTTGCAGATGGCCATCACATCTTCGGACTCGTAGCGCCAGCCTCTGGGGCACGGGGCCAGTATCGTCAGGAAGCAGGCGCCTTTTGTATAAATGGCTTTTTCGGACTTTTCGATCAGGTCTTTAAAATTGCCCATGAGCGTCGTCTGCCCCACATAAGGGATCCGATGGGCAGCCATGACCTCGGTGATGTCTTTCCGGTTCTGTTTCTTGCCCTCCGACACCTTGCCGCTGGGTGTGGTCGTGGTGTCGGCAAACATGGGTGTGGCCGAGGATCTTTGAATGCCGGTGTTCATATAGGCTTCGTTGTCGTAGCAGACATAAACCATGTCGTGGTTCCGCTCCATGGCGCCCGACAGGGATTGGAAGCCGATATCATACGTGCCGCCGTCTCCGCCCACTGCGATAAACTTGTAGGTTTCGTCCAGCTTGCCTCTCTTCTTGAGCGCGTTGTACGCCGCTTCCACGCCGCTGGCTGTGGCTGCCGCGTTTTCGAAGGCGTTGTGGATATAGCTGTCGGTCCAGGCCGAATACGGATAGGTGAAGGTCGAAACCTCCATGCATCCGGTCGCGTTGGCGATCACGGCTTTGTCTTCCGGTTTGATGGCTTTGAGCACATTGCGCAGCGCTACGGTAGCTCCGCAGCCGGCGCACATTCTATGGCCGGGCATCAGCCGTTCCGGGCGGCTCATCACTTCTTTAAAATTATATGCCATTGTCCGCGCCCCCTATTCTCTCACGTTGACGTAACGGTACGGAAGTCCTTTGGACTCGAAGTTTCCGCTTTCGAGATCCCCATAGATGCTTTCCATATCTTCCACTGTGATATCTCTTCCGCCTAAGCCGTAGATCATGGTCAGCATCTCCGGGCGCTGCTTGGCGTCGAAAAGCGCCGCCTTCAGCTCGGCTGCCATGGGCCCGCTGTTTCCGCTGAAACTCTCGGCCCGGTCCATGACTGCAATGGCCTTGACATTTGCGAGCGCCGCTGCCAGCTCCTTTGCCGGGAAAGGCCGGAACACTCTGATCTTGAGCACGCCCACTTTCTTTCCCTGGGACCTGAGCTTGTCGCAGGCGTCTTTCGCGGCGCCGGTGGCAGAGCCCATCACGACGATCACGTAATCCGCATCCTTCGTCAGATATTCTTCGAAGAAGCCGTAGCTGCGGCCGCTTAGCGCCTCGTATTCCCGGGCGATGTCCAGGATGACCTTTCTGGAATTGACCATCCCCTGGGCCATGGAGCGCCTGGCTTCCATGTAGTAATTGGTGACCGCATAGGGTCCCACCGCCATGGGCTGCTTGGGATTGAGCAGGTAATTCTCGGGCTTGAATTCGCCCACGAATTTTTTGACCGCCTCGTCCTCCAGCAATAAGAGGTTCTGCACGGCGTGGCTGGTGATAAATCCGTCCTGGCAGATCATGACCGGCAACTGCACATCCGGGTGCTCTGCGATCCGGAAAGCCATCACCATATTGTCGTAGGCCTCCTGATTGTCTTCGGAGTAGATCTGGATCCAGCCGCAGTCCCTGGCGCCCATGCCGTCGGAATGGTCCGCGTTGATGTTGATGGGGCCGGACAGCGCCCGGTTGACCAGGGCCAGCACCACGGGCACCCGGTCCGAAGAGGCGATGTGGAGTTCTTCCCACATGAGGGCCAGTCCCGCCGAAGAGGTGGCGGTGAGGGCCCTGGCGCCGGCGGCCGAAGCGCCGATGGTGGCGCTCATGGCGCTGTGCTCGCTTTCCACAGCTACGAATTCCGTGTCGATGAGGCCTTCGGCCACATAGGAGGAAACGTACTGGGGAATTTCGGTGGAAGGCGTAATGGGAAACGCCGGCATCACGTCCGGGTTGATCTGCCGGATCGCCGTGGAGACCGCTTCGTTTCCGGACATTCTTTCACGAATGGACATTTACTTTACCCCCTTTTGCATTTCGATCGCGCCGAAAGGGCAAGCCTTGGCGCAGATGCCACAGCCTTTGCAGTGGTCAAAATCGAAGTCGGTCCGCTTTCCGTTGACCACCGGGATGGAACTGTCGGGGCATACGGGAACGCACAGCAGGCACTGTTTGCACTTGTCAGCCAGATAAAGCGGAGTGTCGACCCGCCACTCGCCGGTGTTGAATTGGACGCTGCCGCCCGCATTGGCGATGCTGGCGCCGATGGTCATGTCCTGCCACTTTACTTCCAGTCCTTGTTTGCTGAGATCGGTTTTCATTATTGCTTCACCTCCTTGAGGGCTAGCTCCAGCGCCTTCATGTTGCCCTTGATCACATTGGGCTTAGAGGCGAACTTGTGCTCGTAGGATTTTTTCATTTCTTCGAGGAATTTATCCTCGTCCATAATGCCGCTGACCTTGATCACGGCAGCCAGCATGGGCGAATTGGGAAAGTAGATCCCAAGGGCTTCCAGGGACACCTTTCGGGCATCGATGGTGCAGACCCTGCCCTTGTAGCCTTTAAGGAGGGGAATGATCTCTTCCTTGCTTTTAGATGTGTTGACGATCACCGCGCCTTCTTCGGACAAACCCGCCGTGACGTCGATATCCCGAAGCAGGGTCTCGTCCACCACGACCACGTAGTCCGGCGCGTAAATGTTGGAATGGATGCGGATCGGCTTGTCGCTGATCCGGTTATATGCCGTGATGGGCGCGCCCATCCGCTCAGGACCGTACTCCGGAAATCCCTGCACTTCGGCGCCGGTGCTGAATGCAACGTCGGCCAGCAGCAGAGCGGCGGTCTTGGCGCCTTGTCCGCCCCGGCCGTGCCATCTGATTTCGGTTAAACCTTTCATTGTGAATTACCTCCGGTTTATGAGTGTTGTTGATTCGGCGCAGAAAAGAGCTCCTTCGGCGCTTCTTATATTTTATCACAGAAGGCGCCCTGGAGCCACCTTTTTTCTGTCATATCAAAACATGAACAGCAATTGCTCACGCCCCATGGATCAAATGGGGAATTCTTTTCTAAGAACATCGAGAAAAGCCTTTGTATTTGCGTCGAAGGCGGCGACAGGCTGGTCCTCGTGGCCCTGGACTTTTGTCTTCCAGATCTCCGTCCGGCAGGCTTCCATCACCTCATCGTCGCAGCAGCCTTTTGCCCATCGGCCCAGGACCAGGTCCTTGAACGCATCCGCGCTGTTCTTCGCCAGTGTGAAATACGCCTCCGGCGACAGTGTTTCGGCGCCCAGTGCCCGGCATTTCTCAATGGAATCCAAGGTCTGCCCGTATCCTGTGAGGATCGACACATCGATCCAGGTCGGATCCACATAGACCCCTGTACTTTCGGAGAGAAGAAGGATCTTGTCCTCCGGCTCGAAAAAAGTGAGGCTGCACGTCGTATGTCCTGGTGTCTCATAGACTTCCAGGCGGCGGGATCCCAAATCGACCGCATCCCCTTCTCCGATGATCTCATCCACGCAGAGCGCATTTTCATCAAAGGGATCGAGTATTGCATCCTTTCCGATATAAGCTTTGGCGGCTTCCAGCCCCAGCTGCTGCATCACTTTTCTCGCCCCGGGGCGCTGCAGCACATAAGCCGCATAGGCAGAGCCGTAGACTTTGATCCCGGGGAAGGCTTTGCGGATGGCCGGAATGCCGCCCACGTGATCGTAGTGTGTATGAGTGAGAAGCACAAAATCAGGATGCCGCCCATCCAGGGCTTCCCGAATCGAAGCAACCGTCTGCTCGGCACAATGAAACATTCCGGTATCCAGAATCACTGCCTTTTCTTCGGTTTGAAGCAGATACAGATCGCATCCCTTGCTCGGCACAAGCCGTTTGACCTTCAACATGCGTAGCTCCTTGCTGTTTTATGAAAACTCGGAAGCCGTCGGACTTCCGAGTTTTCAAATGCATTCTGATCCTTGTTCGTTATTTGGTCGCGATATCCAGAGCCTGCAGCAGATCCCAGATGATATCGTCGGGATCTTCCAGACCTACGGAAACACGGACTAGGCACTTGGAGAAGCCTGCCGCTTTCATTTCCTCGTCGCTGTAGGTGGAGTGCGTCATGGAACCAGGATGCTGGATCAAGGTTTCGGCATCGCCCAAGCTTACTGCCAGTGTGCAGAGTTGAACATTGTTCATCATCTTCTCGGCGATTTCCGGTGTTTCAGTATCAAATGAAATCATGCCGCCGAAGCCTTTCAGCTGCTTTTTGATGATGGCTGCATCCGGATGGCTTTCCAATCCAGGATAGTAAATATTCTTGATCCGGGGATCCTTTTCCAACGCTTGAGCGATTTTCAAAGCATTGCTGCAGTGCTTTTCAATACGGATCGTAAGCGTCTTGAGACCTCTGTTGACAAGGAAGGCTTCCTGGGGGCCCAATACGGAGCCGGTCAGATCTTTAAGCCCGACCCCTTTGATCGTAGCCATTAACGCAGCAGAAGATGCGGCGAATCCTGCGATCACGTCTCCGTGGCCGTTCAGGTATTTTGTTGCGCTGTGTACAACGATATCTGCGCCAAGAGCCATGGGTTTGCAGAGCAAGCCGGTAGCAAATGTGTTGTCCACAACAACGATACACTCCTTATTGGCATCGTGCGCCATTTTTGCAATGGCTTCGATGTCAACGACCTTCATGGTGGGATTGGCGATCGTTTCGAAATAGATCATATCTGTCTTTTTTTCCAGAGCCTTCTTGACTGCGGCAAGATCTCTGAAATCGACAAATTCCACATCGATCCCAAACTGGGGAAGCTTGTGGCTGAAGAGTGCGAATGTGCATCCGTACAGAGCTTTATCGGCAACCATTCTGTCGCCGGCCTTGAGGAAAGTAGTCGTGGAAGCGGAAATCGCACCCATTCCGGAAGAAAAGGCACAAGCTGCTTCAGCGCCTTCCAGATATGCGACTTTTTCTTCTACTTGAGTCGTCGTCGGCGAACCGAGTCTGCTGTAAATGTACCCGCCTTCTTTGCCTGCAAATCGGGCTGCGCCTTGAGCAGTGTTTTCGAATTCGAATGTGGAAGTCTGGAAAATAGGCATCTGTAAAGAGCCATAGGGATTCATCCCGTGCTTTTCGCCGTGGATGATCTTGGTATCCGGTGCAAATTCTCTCTTACTCATTATAAATCTCCTTTGTTTGCAATGAAATTGCAGATATACGTTCCACTGAAATTATATGCTTTGGATGCCCGGATATCAAGGCGAAAAGCGATTATTTGGAATTTAGAAAAATTTGTTGTATATTCCCATTTTACGAAAATCATCCCACAAGACAGCATTGTTTCTGCTCTTTGGAACGAATTGCTAAGCGATAATTGTTATCAACTGAAAGCCGGAATTTTGATCAACAGAAGCATATCATCAGGATTCTCTCAAAAAGTGATATGTTGTCTTTGCATCCTGGTGTAAAATATAGCAACAAGGAGGCATTGCCCAATGAGAGAGATCCACATCGATAAGATCCGCGACGCTGTGAGACAGCTGTACCTGAACATTTTGTGCACCATCGGAGAAGACATCACACAGTCCTTGAAATCCGGACTGGAGCAGGAAGAATCCCCCATTGGATGCATGATACTACGGCAATTGCTGGAAAACAATGAGATCGCACACCATGAACGGATCGGTCTTTGCCAGGATACCGGCATGTCCATCCTGTTTGTGGAAATGGGACAGGAAATACATTTGACGGGCGGCTCCTTTGAGGATGCAGTCAACCAGGGTGTACGGGAAGCCTATGAACAGGGATATTTTAGGAAATCCGTCGTTGCAGACCCGTTATTTGATCGGCTCAACACCAAAGACAACACGCCTGCTGTGATCCATCTTCGCCTTACGCCCGGCGACAGGATCCATATCACTGCCATGGCCAAGGGATTTGGCAGCGAAAACATGAGTGTGATGCGCATGCTGGTGCCTGCAGATGGCGAAGAAGGCGTACTGCATACGATCATTGACGCCGTCCGGCGAGCCGGCCCCAATCCCTGCCCGCCGATCATCGTCGGCGTGGGAATCGGCGGCACGATGGAAGTCGCAGCGCAGCTTGCCAAAGTTGCTACGGCTCGCCCCATCGGCGTTCATCATCCTGATTTGCGCTATGCTGACCTGGAAAGAAAAGCGTTGTCGGCCGTGAATGACCTCGGGATCGGGCCGGGCGGCCTTGGCGGACGGATCACCGCACTGGCCGTCCACATCGAGTACTACCCGACCCACATCGCCGGTTTGCCGGTTGCCGTCAATCTATGCTGCCATGCGTCGCGCCATGGAGAATGTGAGATCTGAGGAATCCAATGATGATGGAATACATGCGAATCACCACGCCACTTGACGAGAAGTCAGCCCGGTCTCTCCGGGCAGGAGATCTGGTCATGCTCAGCGGCATGATCTACACCGGCCGTGATGCAGCCCATAAACGGCTCTTCGAATTACTGGAAAAAGGCATAGAGCTTCCTCTGGATCTGCGCGATCAGATCATCTATTACGTGGGGCCTACCCCGGCGCGCCCCGGCAGAGCCTGCGGCTCTGCCGGTCCCACGACCAGCTATCGGATGGACAAGTATACGCCCGCCTTGCTGGAATGTGGGCTGCGCGGCATGATCGGCAAAGGGTTTCGCAGCAGTGAAGTCGTAGCGGCAATGAAGCGCAGCGGCGCGGTCTATTTTGCAGCCACCGGTGGTGCTGCTGCATTGATCTCCTCGTGCATTACAGAGGCTGTTCCGATCCTTTATGAAGATTTGGGCACGGAAGCGATCCACAGGATGCAAGTCCGGGATTTTCCCGTTACCGTCGTGATCGACAGCCTGGGAAACAACCTGTACGAGCAAGGTCCGCTTCGCTATCGCAAGCAGATAATCTAAGCTTTCTTGAAACAGATGGCTGTGTCATTAAAAAAGCCGGATAAGCGAAGCGCTTATCCGGCTTTTGACGGATCCTCCGGGTACTCCGAAGTAACTGTCAAAACAAAATGAGTAATCCTGTAAGCCGGGTTCTGTGATCGGCAATCATCTATCTAGGCGCACCGTTGCCGATGCGCTCAAGCGACCTACCTTCCGGGAAGCGACGGGCCGTCGCCTTTCAGGCACTATGCGCAGCGCGCAGTTACCTCCCTGCTTGGTCTTGCTCCGGATGGGGTTTACATTGACGCGGAACCGTTACCGGCCCACCGGTGAGCTCTTACCTCGCCTTTTCACCCTTACCGCTTTCGCGGCGGTTGTTCTCTGTTGCACTTTCCTTGGGGTCACCCCCACCGGACGTTATCCGGCATCCCTGCCCTGTGGAGCCCGGACTTTCCTCATGAGACGGAATTCCTTCCGCCCACGCGACTGCCCGGATTACTCATAATGTACTAAAGGATGAAGTCATACGGATTCTGCATGACTTCGCTGCAGAGGACGGTCAGCCTGTCGCCGCCCTTCTGCTTCAGTTGCTGTGCCATGTTCCGCACAAAGATCTGTTCGGTTCCATAGTGCCCGGCATCCACGACGCAAAGCCCTGATTCTCTGGCCCTTTGCGCCTCGTGATGCTTGATGTCGCCGCTGACGAACACATCGGCGCCGGCCGCCAGGGCCCCCTGATAGTATTCGCCGCCGCCGCCGCAGCATATCGCCACCTTCTGGATCAGCCTTCCCGCATCGCCGGACACCTTGATGCCCCCCGGATGACCCAGGACCCGGTCCAGCCGATTCAAAAAGTCGGTGAAAAGGATGGGTTCAGACAGGGTCCCGATCCGGGCCAGAGTGCTTTCCTCGAATCCCTTTCCGGGCATGTTGAGCCTGGAAAAGCGCTGGATGCCCAACAATTCCATCAGGCGGTCGTTGTTGCCGTTTCTGGCTGAATCGAAGTTGGTGTGGGCGGCGTAGACCGATATGCCTCCCCGGATCAGCCGGAGGATGTAGTCCCCTTCCATGTCCCGGTAATCGATCTTCCGGATCGGCTCAAAGATCAAAGGGTGATGGACGACGATCATATTGGTCTTTTTGGCATTGGCCTCTTCGATCACGTCCCCGGTGATCTCCAGGGCGACCAGGATGCGCTCCACCTCTTCGTTTCCGTAATCGATTTGAAGACCCGAATTGTCCCAGACCTCCTGCATCGACAGGGGCGCGATATCCTCCATCAACTGCAGCCAATCCGACATTTTCATAAGCGCGCTTTCCTTTCCGCCAGCTCTCTGATCCGATCCTGCATTTGAACGATTTGGCCCGGCGCGTCCGGATCCCGGGACTGAGCCAGATTTCGGAGGATGCGCTCCGATTCCCTGATTTTTTCATCCACGAAGCGCTGCAGGCATGGCTCTTGAACTTCTAAAAGCAGGGGGGAGATCTCGTAGTCCAGCTCCGTCCATTCCCTGTCCTGGCGCGGGCGGCCACGGCGGGGTTCTGCGGTGATCACTTCGCAGAGCCGCTGACCTTCCGGAGCCAGACACTCATTGGTTATGAGAAAACTGTTTTCTGTAAGCCACCTTCTCAGCTCCGGCGCCGCGGTTCGGGGCTGAAGGACAAAGCGCTCAAATGAATGGGCTTTGGCGATATCAGCGGAAAGGATCTCCGCGATCAGAAGACCTCCCATCCCCGCGATCAGGACGGTGGCAACCTCGGCGTTCTCCAGGACTTGCAGTCCATCTCCCCGGCGAATATCCGCCGGATCCATATCGATCCCAGCCGCGGTCAAGTTGCGCCGCGCCTTTTCCAGCGGTCCTTCCCTGCGATCCGTCAGGATGACCCGCGGCGCCAGTCCACGCTCCAGCAGATAGATCGGGATCAGCGCGTGGTCGCTGCCGATGTCAGCCGCATCCTTTCCGACGATCACCTGATCGGCGATGGCCCTGAGCCGCTTGGACAAACGGACCATCGGTCTATTCCAGATAATCCCGCAGCCGTTTGCTGCGGTTGGGATGCCGAAGCTTGCGAAGGGCCTTGGCTTCGATCTGCCGGATCCGCTCGCGGGTCACTTTGAACTGCTGCCCCACTTCTTCCAGGGTGCGGGCTCTGCCGTCGTCCAGGCCGAAGCGAAGGCGCAGGACCTCCTGCTCCCGGTCGGTAAGGGTGGCCAGCACTTCCACCAGCTGTTCCTTGAGCATGGAAAACGCCGCGGCGTCCGCCGGAGAGGGCACGTCCTCGTCGGGAATGAAATCCCCGAGATGGCTGTCTTCCTCTTCG
>CAZCTS010000022.1:0-21203 GCA_964501635.1 uncultured Oscillospiraceae bacterium
GATATGGTGCCCTCTTTATATTCCAGCGCCCGGTCCACGCCCAGGGCGATATCCGCGGATTGCTGGTGGATCACCACGATGACGCCGCAGGAAAAGCTGTCGAATCCATACTCGGATTTGGTGTAACCCACGTCCCGGATGACACCCCGGGCCACTTCCTGAATGTCGATGTAGCCCTCCGTGCTGATTTCGCCCATCACCTGGCAAAGGCCTGTGGTGACGGTGGTCTCGCAGGCCACCCGGCTGTTGGGGTCCTGCTCGAAGGCCGCGTCCAGCACCGCGTCGGAGATCTGGTCGCAGAGCTTGTCGGGATGCCCCTCGGTGACCGATTCTGATGTGAACAATTTTTTTGACATTTTGATTCCTCTCTTTCCGTATGTATAGAAAAACCTCTTCGCAAAGAAGAGGCAGTATACAGATACATTCCTCATCTTTCAGATCTCTCTGTAGGACTTAGCACCTTGTCTTCGCAGCGCCGCATCAATGATGCGGTCTTCTGATTCCAGGTTGCCGGGCTTCGCAGGGCCTATTCCCTCTGCCACTCTTGATGAGCCATATTCGGTTGTGAAAGAAATATATCATCCGCACGCCGTTTTGTCAAGCTGCAAAAGCGACGCCCTGTTGCCCTGCGAGCCCTCCCGTGGTAGGATATATCCATCCCAATTTGACCTGAAACAGGAGGAACCATGGACATTCAAAAGGAAGTATCTGCCCTCCGGCAGGAAGTGATCGCGCTTCGCCGGGATTTCCACCGGCACCCGGAGCTGGGCTTTCGGGAGTACCGCACCTCGAAGATCATCGCGGAGTATCTCGGGGCCCTGGGGCTGGACGAGGTGCTCTCCTGCAGCGGCACCGGGGTGATCGGCATCCTGCGGGGCGGGCTGCCCGGAAAGACCGTCATGATGCGGGCCGACATCGACGCCCTGCCCCTCTGCGAGGAGAGCGGGGAGACTTTCTCCTCGGAAACCCCGGGCATAGCCCACGCCTGCGGCCACGACGGCCACACGGCCATGCTGCTGGGCGAAGCGAAGATCTGGGCGGCTCACCGGGAAGAGATCCCGGGCACGCTGGTCTTTCTATTCCAGCCCAACGAAGAGGATGCCGGCGCCCAGATCATGATCGACGAGGGCGCCCTGGAAATGGCGGAAAACCCCGCAGCGGTCTTCGGCTGCCACCTGAAATCCAATTCCCCCATGGGGGCCATCAGCATGGTCCCGGGGCCCATGATGGCCTCCAGCTATTACTTCCGCGTCCGGATCAAAGGGAAAGGCGGCCACGGGGGCTATCCGCACCTGTGTGTCAATCCCATTTCCGCGGCCGCCCACGTGATCGGCGCCATCGACACCTTCAACAGCCTGGAGCAGAGCGTGTTCCGCCCCACGGTGATCTCCACCGGGATGATCCACGCAGGCGAAAAAGAGATCGTCATCCCCGACACCCTGGAAATGCAGGGCTCCATCCGCTGCCTGCACTTCGAGCACGAGCAGGTCCACGCCCGCTTCCGGGAACTGGTGGCCAAGGCCTGCGAGCTGTGCCGCTGCACCTGCGAAATCGAGCTGAAGTGCGGCAATTCCCTGCTGGCCAACGACGAGAAGCTCTTTGAACTGGCCAGGGAAGCGGCTGGAGAGGTGGTGGGCGCGGACAAGGTTTTGACCCGGGACGTGGCGGTGATGGGCGGAGACGACTTCGCCGAGTTCTCCCTGCGGGTCCCCGGCATGTACTACTTTGTGGGTATGGCCGATCCGGCCAAAGGCACCCACGTGCCCAATCACAATACGAAGTTCCGGCTGAACGAGGACGCCCTGCCCATCGGCATGGAAATGCAGATGAGGCTGGTGATGAAATACCTGACCGCAAACGCTTGATCTACGAAAGAAAGCAGAGGTGCGCCCCATGAACATCGCAAAAGAAATCAAGGACATCAAACAGGAAGTCATCGAACTCCGGCGGGATTTTCACCGCCATCCGGAACTGGGCTTCAAAGAATTCCGTACTTCGGGGATCGTGAAACGCTATCTGGAAGCCCTGGATCTGGACGAAGTCCACACCTGCAGCGGCACCGGGGTCATCGGGATCCTGAAAGGCGGAAAACCCGGGAAACGGGTGATCATCCGGGCGGACATCGACGCCCTGCCCATATTGGAGGATAGCGGAGAACCCTTCTCTTCGGAGACTCCGGGCGTCGCCCACGCCTGCGGCCACGACGGCCACACGGCCATGCTGCTGGGCGCGGCCAAGATCTGGGCTGCAAACCGGGACGAGATCCCCGGCACCCTGGTCTTCCTGTTCCAGCCCAACGAGGAGGACGCGGGCGCCCAGATCATGATCGACGACGGCGCCATGGAGATCACCGGAAAGCCCGACGCCATTTTCGGATATCACCTCTGGGCGAACTTCCCCTTGGGGAAAATCGGCATCCACCCGGGTCCCACCATGGCCTCCAGCTATTATTTTAAAGTGAAGATCCACGGCAAGGGCGGCCACGGGGGTGAGCCCCACGGCGCCATCAACCCCATCGACGCGGCCACCTACGTGCTGTCGGCCATCAAGAGCTTCCACACCCTGGAGCAGGATGTGTTCCAGCCCACGGTCATCACCTGCTGCATGATCCACGCCGGGCAGAAGGAGATCATCGTGCCCGACGATCTGGAGATGGAAGGCTCTATCCGCTGCCTGCACGAAGCCCACGAGGCGGTCCACGCCCGGTTCCGGGAAATGGTGGAGCAGGCTTGCAAGCTGTGCCGCTGCACCTGCGAGATCCAGCTGAAGTGCGGAAATTCCCTGCTCAAGAACGACGAAGAGCTGACCGCCCTGGCCCTGAAAACCGCGGAGCAGCTCGTGGGACCGGAAAACGTGGTCACCAAAAATGTGGCCATGATGGGCGGCGACGACTTCGCGGAATTCCTGCAGTACGGACCCGGCTTTTACTTCTTTATAGGCATGGGAGACCCGGCCAAGGGCACCGACGCCCACCACCACAACGCCAAATTCAAGGTGCACGAGGACGCCCTGCCCCTGGGCATGGAAATGCAGATGGACCTGGTCATGAATTATCTCAATCAATAAGCCCAGGATTTGTCCGTTATAATGCAAAATGCCCGCCTTTCGGCGGGCATTGCCGTTCTTGATCAGCGGCAAAACGCCATGGCCGAAGAAAGATAGACCTGATAACTTTCTTCCAGGGCGGCGGGATCCAGATTCTCCTCTTTCGAGTGGGCCAGGGCCAGTTCGCCGGGGCCGTAGACCACAACCGGCATTTTGCCGTAATAGTCGAAAAGGCCCGCGTCGGTCCAGCAGGGACAGCCGATCAGTTGAGCGGGAAGTCCGGACAGGGTTTCCAGGCTCCTTTTGACGACCCGGACCAGAGGCTCCTCCTCCTTCTGCACCATGCCCTGGTGGACATAGCCGCTCTTCATGACGCTGCTGTCCAGGACCTTGAGCGTGCAGCGAAAGTCCGGATCCTCTTTCCGGAGCTGGTCCACGATGTCCGCAAGCTCCTGATACATGGTCTCGTAGGTTTCCAAACCCGGGATGAACCGCCGGTCCATCTGCACAATGCATTCTCCGGCCACGGTGGACAGCTGGGTGCCGCCCCGGATGACGCCGATGTTCAGTGTGGCACAACCCATCAAAGGGTGGCAGCGCGCCCTGAGGCGGGGAGCCAGCTGCTCCTGGAGGACCTGGATGAGCCGGGTGGCCTTGAGGATCGCATTGACGCCCTCGTCCTGCCGCCCGCCGTGGACGGTTTTGCCGTGGACGGTAAACTCGAACCACTCCAAGCCCTTCTGCGCGACGGCGACGGCGTTCCGTCCCATGGCTTCGCCCACGATCACCCCATCGGCGCGAAGACCGCTTTCCAAAAGAGCGATGGTGCCCAGGCTGCCCTCCTCCTCGTCGGCCACCGCAGTAAAGAGCAGATCCCCCGCAAGGCTGGTGTTCGTCCGTTTCAGGGCGATGAGCACGCCCATCATGGCCGCCAGGGCCCCCTTCATATCGGAAGTTCCTCTGCCGTAGAGCAGGCCATCCCTGATGTGGGGCTCAAAGGCCCTGGGCATATCGTAAGCCGGGACCGTGTCCATATGACCGTTGAGCATCAAAGAGCGGCCGCCTCCGGAGCCTGCCAGGCGGCCGATCACGTTGCAGCGGCCCTTCTCCAGATCCTGGATGTGGCATTCGATTTTTTCTTTCCGCAAAAGTGCAAGGATATATTCTCCAACGGCCCGCTCTTGCATCGGAAGGCCGCTGTAGGAGGGGATCGCCACCATATCGGAAGTCCAACGCAGCAGTTCTTCCCTGCTCACGGCGCGGGACAGGGCTTCCGCAGTATAGTTTCCCGTGTTTTCATTCATTTTCGAATCAATCATTCTGTTCACTTCCATATTCATCCTGAACAAGAAAACAGGCTACTGAATGGCCCGGGGACAATTCTGTCAGCAGGGGCTCTGTCCCTTTGCAGCGCGCCTCTGCACGAGGGCAGCGGCTGGAGAATTTACATCCCGGGATCATCACGGCCGCGTTGGGGGTCTCCCCCTCCAGCACCGGCCTCTCCCCCTCCCGGGTCTGCCCCGGCACGGGCATGATGGCGGTGAGGGCCTGGGTGTAAGGGTGCAAGCCCTCCTTGATGATCTCGTCGGCAGTGCCGATCTCCATGATCTTCCCCAGATACATGATGGCGATCCGGTCTGAGATCAGCCAGGCCAGGGACAGGTCGTGGGTGATGAACAGGTAGGCGATCCCTTTTTCGTCCCGGAGGCGGATCATCAACTTTAAAATGCCTGTCCGGATCGAGGCGTCCAGCATGGACACCGGCTCGTCGGCCACGATGAACCGGGGCCCCAGGATCAGCGCCCCGGCGATGACCACCCGCTGCCTTTGGCCGCCGGAGAGTTCGTAGGGGTAGCGGTAAAAGTAGTCGTCCGCCGGCGTGAGCCCGGCCTGCTCCAGGGCTTCCCGGACCCGCTGCTCCCGCTCTTCCGACGTCTTGACCAGGCCCGCCACGTCCAGGGGCTCGGCCACGATATCGACGATGTAGTGGCGGGGATTCAGGGACTGATAGGGATCCTGGAAGATCATCTGGGCTTCCCGACGGAAGGCCTTGAGCCCTTCCCTGTCCGAAGAAACGGGAGCGCCGTCGAAGGTGAGCGTCCCCTCGGTGGGCGGCACCAGCTGCAGGATCGCTTTGCCCACCGTGGTCTTTCCGCTGCCGCTCTCGCCTACCAGCGAGAGGATCTCCCCCCGGCCGATGGAGAAGCTGACGCCGTCCACGGCCCGGACCACCTTCTTCGCTTGGGACAGCAGCGCGCTGAAAAATCCTTCTTTGATCTCGAAGTGGACCTTGAGTCCCTCCACCTGCACCAGAGGCGCCGAAAGATCCTTCATTGCCTTGCCTCCTTCAGATGACAGGCGACGATGTGCTTTCCACCCAGATTGACGGACTCGGGGATCTTGATTTTGCACAGGTCACAGGCAAACTCGCACCTTGGGTGGAAAGCGCAGCCCCCCGGCGGATCCAGCAGGTTCGGCGGGAAGCCCTCGATGCCGTCGGGAATGGATTTGTCCCCCTGAACATTGGGAAAACAGCCGATCAGGCGCTTCGTGTAGGGGTGCCTGGCGTCGTGAAAAATATCCGCGACGCTGCCCGTCTCCACGATCTTGCCGGCGTACATGACGGCGATCTTGTCGCAGGTCTCCCCCAGGATAGCCAGGTCGTGGGTGATCAGGATCATGCCCATGGACAGCTCTCTGCGCAGCCGCTCCAGCAGGTTGAGGATCTGGGCCTGGATCATCACATCCAGGGCGGTGGTGGGCTCGTCTCCGATGATCAGCTTGGGGCCGCAGGCCAGGGCCATGGCGATCATGGCCCGCTGTTTCATGCCGCCTGAAAACTCGTGGGGGTAATGATTGGACCGGTCCGCCGGGATCTCGACCAGTTCCAGGAGATCCTTGGTCTTGCGGAGCGCGTCGGCTTCGGAGCTTTTTTCGTGGAGCACGATGGCTTCGGAAATCTGCCTGCCCACGGTCAGCACCGGGTTCAAGGCGTTCATGGCGCCCTGAAAGATGATGGACACGTCGGTCCAGCGCCGCCGGCGCAGCTCGCTCTCCGGCGCTGGGATCACATCCCGGCCGTTCAGCAGGATCTGCCCGCCCACGATCCGGCCTTCCTTGGGCAAAAGCCGGGCGATGGACAGGGCGCTGGTGGTCTTGCCGCAACCCGACTCCCCCACCAAACCCAGGGCTTCCCCGTGCTCCAGCTCGAAGCTCACATCGTCCACGGCTTTGAGCATGCCCTTTGAGGTTTTAAAATAGGTCTTTAAGTTTTTGACTTCCAGCAGTTTCAAGCCCTTACCTCTCCTTCAGTTTGGGGTTCAGGATCTCGTCGAAAGCATACCCCATCAGTGTAAAGGCCAGGACCACCGCCACCACACAAAGGCCGGGCGGCAGAAAGTACCACCAGGCGCCGGTGCTGGTGGCGCCGGTCTCAAAAGCGTAGTGAAGCATCATGCCCCAGCTGGCGTGGGCCGGATCGCCCAGGCCCAGAAAGCTCAGGGTCGTCTCCGAGGTGATGGCCGCCGCGGCGATCAGGATCGTGTTGGCAAAGACCAGGGGAAAGACGTTGGGCAGGATGTGGCGCATCATGATGTGGCCGCTGCCGGCCCCGATGGAGACTGTGCGCTCCACGAACTGGCGCTCCCGGACCGACAGGGTCTGGGCCCGGACCACCCGGGCGGTCCCCGCCCAGCTGGTGAGGCCGATCACCAGGATGATGTTCCAGATGCTGGTGCCCAGGATGGCCGCCAGGACCATCATCAAGGGCAGCCAGGGGATGACCAGGAAAAAGTCGGTGATCCGCATCAGAATGTTGTCCAGCGCCTTTCCCGTGTAGCCCGAAACGATGCCGATCACCGTGCCGATCACCATGGAGATCCCGGTGGCCAGGGCGCCTACCAACAGGGAGATCCGGGAGCCGGCGATCAGATAGCCCAGCACATCCCGGCCCATATCGTCGGTGCCCAGGGGATGCCCCGGGCCCGGCGGATTGAGCATGTCCTCCACTTCGCCGAACTCCAGCACGCTGAAAGGCACCAGGATCGGTCCGAACACCGCCACCAGGATAAAGAGCAACAGCACCACGGTGCCGAAGAGAGCCATTTTGTTGGCCAGCACCTGGCGGATCAATTCTTTGATCTTGCGCCTGCGCAAGTTGGCTTTCACATTGTTTCTTGCCATGGCTCAGCCCCCCATGCTCTTGACCCGGGGGTCCGCCACTTCGTAGAGGATATCGGAAAGGAAGTTGGCCAGGATCACCGCCACGGTGGTGAGCAGGAATACGCCCTGCAGCAGCGGATAGTCCCGGTTTACCAGCGCGTAGTACATCAGGTTGCCCAGCCCGGGCCAGGAAAACACGGTCTCGATCTGGATCGCGCCCCCTACGATCAGTCCCAGGTTGATGGCGATCAGGGTGATCATGGGCAGCATGGCGTTGGGCATGGCGTGGCGCCGCAGCACATAGGCGTCGGAGAATCCTTTGGCCTTGGCCGTGGTGATGTAATCTTCCGACAGCACGTCGATCATGGTGCTGCGCATGGTGATGGCGTATTCGCCGATCATCACCAGGGCCATGCAGGCCATGGGCAGGATCATGTGCCGCACCACATCGTTGATGTAGGCAAAGGTGTCCGCGAAGACCCGGCCCGGCGTCACCATGCCGTTGATGGGGAAGAACCTCAGGTTGACGCAAAAGATCAGGATGAGCATCATGCCCAGCCAGAAGGTGGGCATGGAGTACAGCAGAAGAGAAGTGCTCAGCAAACCGGTGTCGATGGCTTTGCCCCGCTTCCAGGCCGAGACGATGCCAAAGACGATGCCCACCACAATGGCCAGGACTTCCGCCGCCCCCAGCAGGATCACCGTGGGCAGTATCCGCGATCCGATCACTTCGGCCACCGGCCTCTTGAAAATGAAAGAGTTGCCCAAATCGCCGGTGAAGAGATTTTCCAGATAAATGAAGAACTGCTGGTACCAGGGCAGGTCCAGCCCGTACATTTGCCTGATATTGGCCAGCATCTCCGGGGTGGCTTTTCCGCTTCGGGCCAGCATGCTCAGGATATCCCCGGGCAGGATCCGGAAGAGGAAATAGTTGAAAATCAGCACGAAGAAGATGGTGACGGCCGCATAAAACAGCTTTTTGACGATGCGTTTCTTGTTCATGGCACTTCCTTCGAAAAACAGGCGGCGGAAACCGCCGCCTGTTCCTGCCGGGCTTCTACTGGACAGCCTTCATGTTCATATAGTTCCATGCGGTCAAATTCAAGAACAGCCCGCCGACCCCCGGGGGGATCTGCTGGTAGCCGGTCCACCTGTCGGAGCGGATGGCCTGGATGTAATTGTCATAGACGTAGACGATGTAATGTCCGTTTTCGTAGGCGATCTTCTGCATCTCCTGCACCATGGCGATCCGCCGGGCCTCGTCCATGACCGTCATCTGCTCATAGAACAGTTCGTCGTAGCGGGCGTCCGAGTAGCCGGTTTCGTTCAGGTTCCACCACTCGTCGGTGACGAAGATCCGGGTGATCACCGTGGGATCCACATCGGCGCCCCAGCCCCAGATGTACAGGTCGTAATCGCCGGTGTAGACCACATCCGTCAACGCGCCGCTGTCCATGGTGACCAGCTTCAGCTCGATGCCTGCCAGCGCGCAGCCGGCGGCCATCATCTGGGCCGTCTTGACTTCCGGGGTGTTGTCGGCGATGGAGATCAGCTCGAAGGACAGTTTGGTGCCGTCCGCCGCTTCCCGGACGCCGTCGCCGTCGATATCCTTATAACCCGCTTCTTCCAGCATCGCGGCCGCTTTTTCCGGGTCGTAGGTCCGAAGCTCCTGGGCTGTGGGCTCGTAGTGGAACTTGTCGCCGGGGTTGACGATGGTGGTGCCCACCTCCCCCGCGTCTCCGTAGGCCATGCTCACGATCTTGGCCTTGTCTGTGCAGTATTCCAGCGCATAGCGGACCACCTTGTCCTTGAGCAGGGGATTGGCCCCCGCGACTTCGGATTCGGGCCAGATGTTGATGGCCACATAGGAGAAGCCCGGGATATCCGCCAGGACCAGCTCCACTTCTTCGGCGCTTTCCATCTGCGGGATCTGGGCCGCCGTGAGGCCGCTGGTGCCGTCCACTTCGCCCAGCAGCAGGGCCTGAGCCGCCGTGTCCGGATTCTCGTAGGTGACGAACACGATGTTGTCGATGTCCCCGGGGATCTGGCCGAAGTAGTTTTCGTTTCTGGCCAGCTTGATAAAGCCCTCTCCTTCGGAATCGAATTTAAAGGGTCCGGTGCCCACAGGCACGTCGTTGGCGTAGTTGTAGGGGTCTTCCAGCCCCTCCCAAATGTGCTTGGGCACGATGGGGGAGGTGTTCATGAGCATATTGGCCTTCGGGGCGTCTGTGGTCATGACCACGGTGTAATCATCGGGGCAGCTGATGTCCGCGATGCCTTCGTTGTAGCCGGCGTACATATAGGCTTCCATCTCGGTAAACAGCTCGTAGGAAAACTTGACGTCAGCCGAGGTGAAGGGCTCCCCGTCGTGCCAGGTGACCCCCTGGGCCAAATGGAAGGTCCAGGTGAGCTGATCGTCGGACACTTCCCAGGTCTCCGCCAGACAGGGCAGTTGCTGCAGCTGGGTATCGTAGCGCACCAGCGGGTCGTAGATCAGCAGCAACAGTTCAAACGATACGGCCATCCAGGAGGAAAGCGGATTGAGGGTATCCACTTCCTCGGACAGCGCGAATGTAAATGTGCGATCCTCTTCCACGGTTGCCCCGCCTCCGCAGCCGGCTGCCGCGAGCAGCATGGCCAGGGTCAGCAGAATGGCGATCCGTTTCTTCCCTTTCATTCGACTTGCCTCCTTTATTCCTGTGATCCAGGAAAATGAATGTGCAACATTGGACAATTATCTTTAAAGCACTCCGCTTTCAAGAACCTCGAAGGCTTTGCCGGAGGCGTCCAGCCGCGCCAGAACGCCCATGGGCAGGGTGGCCATGTCGTCGGTATGCCCCAGCGGCAAGCCGTAAAGCACCGGAATACCCAGCTCTTTCAGGTAATATTCCAGCACTTCCTCCACGCTCACATCGGAATAGAATCCGGGATCGTGCTTCCGGGGAACACAGTTCTTGCACTCCCCTATTACGATCCCCGCCACATCCTTGAATTTTCCCGCATTTCGCAGGTGAGACAGGCTGTGGTCCATGATCCAGGGCTCTGTGTCCACCTCTTCCAGGAAGAGGATCTTATCCTTTGTATCGATTTCGTAAGGGGTGCCCAGGCTGGCGCAGACCAGGGTCAGATTGCCGCCGGTCAGGGGCCCGCTGGCCTCTCCGGGCGCGATGGTGTGCAGCCACTTTTTTGAGTTTGACGCGGGGACCCGTCCGATGGGGACGACTGCGGACAGGGCTTTGAAAAAGTATTCCTTCGTGTAGTCCGTCAGGTTCTGATCGTTGAACCTGGCCATGCCGGGGCTGTGAAAGGTGACCAGTCCGGCAAAGCGGCCGATGGCCAGATGCAAGGAGGTGAGATCGCTGAAGCCGGTAAATATTTTGGGGTTGCCGCGTATGACGTCGTAGTCGATCCGGTCTATGAGCTGGGCGGAGCCGTAGCCGCCTTGCGTAACAAAAATCGCGTCCACGTCGTCTCTACGAAACATTTCGTTGAGATCGGCGGCGCGCTCTTCTTCCGAGGCAGCGGTAAAACCCCGGCGCTTATTGACATTTTTGCCCAAGACCACCCGGTAGCCCATGGATTCGATGAATTCCACGGCGCGAGGGATCTCGCTGCGCGTGGCGGAGGGGCTGGCGGGCGAGATGACACCGATGGTATGTCCTTTTTGCAAGTGCCTGGCTTTGATCATAGGACCTCCTTTCCGATCCGGGATCGCAGCTGCCAAAGCATAAAAGACGGCAGCAGTTTGTGTTCGCATTATGAACTTTTTGTTCATACTATGATATCATCATATACCCTAAGCCGCTGAAATACAAGTCTCTTTTTCCCGGAAGGGGTCTCCGGAAAAAAGCTCCGGCTTCCGCCATGGCGGAAGCCGGAGCTTTTCTTATTTTTACAAAGAGCGCTGCGGCGAAAGGACTATACGCCCCAGACCACCGCAAAGACGATCAGGACAGCCTGCAGGCAGAACATCATGGCGAACAGCGGCGTAATAAACTTGTACCACTTGTCCATGCCGATGCCCATAATTCCGCACTCGGTGGCAACCGCCGTCGGCCAGAACATGTTGGAGAAACCGTCGCCGAACTGGAAGGCGATGACCGCCACTTCCCTGGACAGTCCAACCAGGTCCGCCAGAGGCGCCATGATGGGCATCATGACCACAGCCTGGCCGGAACCGGAAGGAATAAAGAAGTTGACCAGGTTCTGCACGACCAGCATGCCCACGCTGGCTACGGCCGAAGGCAGGGTGCCCACAAGGCCGGCCAGGAAGTTGACGGAGGTGTCGATCACCTGCCCCTGATCCATCACGACGGCGATGGAACGGGCAAGCCCTACGAGCAGGGCCCCGAACATGGCGCCCTTGCAGCCTTCCACGAACATATCGGCCATCTCGTTGACCTTCATCTTGTTGATAAACATCGTGACGACCATGAACAGGAAGAACAGCGAAGCCAGCTCCGTCAGGTACCAGCCGTAGAGGATGATGCCCAGGGCGATAGCCGCGATCAGAAGCATAAAGCCGAAGAGGCTCAGTTTCTGAGCGGTGGTGAAGGGCAGTTCCATGACCTCGTCTCTGGACTTGACGTTGTCCAGGCCTTGCATGGCGTTGGGATCTCCGTACAGGATGCTCTTGGTGGGATCCTTGCGGACCTTGTCGGCATAGCGCATCACATAGGCGATACTCAGGCTGATGAACAGGACGAAGGCGATCACGCGGAATGCGGTCAGTTTGCCTTGCATCAATGGGATCTGAGCCACAGAGCTGGCCACGCCGATGGTGAAGGGGTTCAGGATGGCGGCCGCAAAGCCTGTGGCAACGCCCACGAATACCGTGGCGCCGCCCACGATCCGGTCATAGCCCAGGGTGACGAAGATGATCATAAAGGCGGGGATCAGACCGTAGGTCTCCTCGTACATGCCGATGGTGGTGCCGCCGATGGCGAAGAGGATCATAAACAGCGGGATCATCAGGTGATCCTTGTCTCCCAGCTTCCGCAGCATTGCGCCGGTGAGGGCGTTCAGGGCTCCGGTTTCCGAAAGGACGTGAACGTAGGATGCCGCAAAAAGGATAAAGAATATGATGTCGCTTGCTTGGACCACGCCGTCGAAGATGGACATGATCATCCCCCAGGGACCTACGGGGCTGCTTTCTTCCGCAAGCTGGTAGCTTCCCGGAACGACCAGGTTTCTGCCCAGCTCCTCATTGTACTCGTACTGGAAACTGCCAGCGGGCAGGACCCAGGTGAGCACCATGCTCAGCGCGATAATGATGATCATAATGATGTAGGCGTGGGGCATGGAAAATTTCTTCTTTTTCGTGCTCTCGTTCATTTTTCATTTCCTCCTGAAGAATTATCTTCTATCTCGAAGCTGCACTTTTGCTGTTTCGATCGATTCGGGGTACAGAACCAGCTCCACGGCGGCTCCCGCCATGGCGCAGATGGTCTGATGCATTTTTTTATAGGCCTCCGGGCTGTCCACCAGCTTGAGGGCGCTTTCTTCGTGGGCCAGAAACATTTCGCCGTCCAGCGCCACTTCCACGTACATCGTGGGGCAGGCGTGGCTCACATTGCCCACATCGGTGGACCCTGCGGATTCGGCCATGTCCAGGCTCGCCGATTTGATGCCGTTGGCTTCGTAATGGGCGTTCGCCAGCTCCTGAAGCACCGGAAGATTGATCAGGTCGTCCATGGGAAGCTCCGGATTTGAGACCTTCAGCTTCGCCCCGGTCATCAGGGCGGCGCCTTTGGCGATGTTGGCCACCTTGGGGAGCACGGTATTCAGATAGCTTCGGGACGCGGAACGGATGTAGAACAGACAGCTGGCCTTGTCCGGAACGATGTTGGCCGCCTGCCCGCCCTCTGTGATGATGCCGTGGATCCGCACATCGGGGGTGACGTGCTGACGAAGGGCGTTGATGCCTGCATAGAGCAGCTGTACGCTGTCCAGAGCGTTAATGCCGTTCCAGGGCGCCCCCGCTGAATGGGAGGCCTTTCCTCTGTACTCGAAGATCCTGGCGTCCATGGCCAGGGCCACCGGATTGGTGGTGGTGACGTGGGAAAGATGGGCCTGAAAGGCCACGTCCACATCGTCAAAAACCCCTCTTTGGACCATTTCCACCTTGGCGCCGTAGGTTTCCTCCGCCGGCGTGCCGATCAGGGCGACCCGGCAGCCGATCTTTTCGCAGAGTTCGGCCAGCACCACCGCAGCCCCAAGGGCCGTGGCGGCGATCCAGTTGTGGCCGCAGGCGTGGCCGTTGCGCTTTTCTTTTCCGTAGCCGGGAAGGGCGTCGTATTCCGCAAGGAAGGCGAATTTCGGTCCTTTTGTTCCGTATTCGGCCCGAAAGGCGGTCTCAAAGCCCGCATAGGGCTTTTCCACGGCAAATCCTTTCTTGCGCATAAATTCCACCAGATACTCCGAGGAGACGTACTCCTTCAACCCAAGCTCCGGATGGAGATAAATGTAATGATTCACCTCCTCGAATTCCGCCCCGAATTTTTTTTCCGTCTCTCTGACAAGTTTTTGAATCTGTTCCCGATCCATCGGTTCACCTCCGCCACTTTCTATGGTACAATTCTGTTATGAAAAACAATAGTGAAAAAAACCTGAATTCTTTTCGAGGCTGGCTCCTGGTGTTCCTGCTGATGCACGCGCCGATCGCCCTCTATAACGTGACCGGCGGGCTCACCATGGTGGGCACCTTTATCCGGGAAGGCCTCTCCTGGTGGTTTGTTCTGCTGTACGGGCTGTTGACCTTTATCTTGCCGGCGGTGATCGTTTTGCTATTAAAGCGAAATCCCCTGTTTCGATGGTTCTATGTGGCTTATGCCGCGCTGATGTCGCTCAACTTTTTTATGCAGCAGGGCGTCAACTCTATTTCTGTCCTCGTAGCCATCCTGTGCACGCTTCCCTGGATTTGGTACCTGTTCCAGTCCCGGCGGGTCGCCGCTGTCCTGGCGAATACCGGCACGCCGAAGGTCTGATCTAAAAAGAATCGATCATGAAAAATTTCTCGTTCATCATATGAACCGCTTGTTCATATGATGATTTTATGATATACTAAACCCACCAAGACCACAACTAAAATTTTGTCAAAGAGGTTGTTATGCCGAAAAAATCATCTGCCGAGCCTGCGGGCAAGGCCGGAAGCATCGAAAAAGCCCTGACGATCCTGGACGTTCTGGCCGGAGAGCCCTTTGCCTTTACCGTGCCGGAGATCGTGGAGAAGACGGGATTCAACCGGACCACGGTCTATCGCACGCTTCAGATCCTGTTGAATCGGCAGTATGTGCATTTTGACAAAGAGCGGGATAAATATCAGGTAGGCCACGGCGTCTACCACGTGGGCGCCATCTACCTGCACAACAACAGCTATCAGGACAAGGTGATGGAGATCCTGGTGGAAATTTCCGAAATCACCAAAGAATCGGTGGGCATGGCCGTGCGAGAGGGAGACAAAGTGATGTCCCTGATGGAAGTGGAGATCCATCAGCCCATGAAATTCAACGATTTCCCCGGCAAATACTTCCCGCCCAACAAGGGTTCCTATGGGAAGTGCATCATGGCCTATCGGGACCGGGAAAGCATCGACCGCATCCTGGACGGGCAGATCTTCGAAAAAACCTGCTACAACACGCTGACCACGAAGGAGGAACTCCTGCAGGAATACGCCAGGATCCGGGCGCAGGGCTATGTGACCAGCATCGACGAGCTCCACGTGGACGTGGTGGGCACCGGCATTCCCATCTTCGACCGCAGCGGACAGGTGAACGCCGTGGTGGCCGTGGCGTTCTTCCGGGAGGAAGGGTGGCAGGAAAAGGTGGAGCGCTTTACAAAGCTGCTGCTCAGCTATCAGGATCGGATCCAAAAGTGCATGCCCTGAGAGGCATTCAAGGTGAGTAGTCAACAGCCCGGCTGGAGTAAAACAGCCGGGCTGTTATATTCTGCGGGTGATCGTCACCCTTCGATGTACAGCGCATCCACTGCGCAGAGGCCTTTTTCATATAAGAATACGGGGTTGATATCCAGTTCGGCCATCCGGTCGGCGTGTTCGCAGGCAAAGCGGGAGATCTGCACCAGGGCGTCGGCGAAGGCCATTTTATCAAGGGCAGGCTGGCCCCGGTATCCGTTCAGCAACTTGACGCTCTTAAGGGAGTCGATCATATCCATGGCTTCCTGCCCGGAGAGCGGCGCAAGGCCAAGGGCGGTGTCTTTGAAGATCTCCACGTAGACTCCGCCTAAGCCGCAGAGGACGCAGGGTCCGAACTGGGGGTCGTTTTTGACGCCGATGATCAGTTCGGTGCCCAAGGGCATCATTTCGCAGACCTGCGCCCCTTCTATGCGGGCTTTTGGATCGTAGGCTTTGGCGTTTGTCCTGATCTCGTCAAACGCTTTCGCAACGTCCGCTGCACTTTTGATATTCAATTTGACACAGCCTGCGTCCGACTTGTGTAAAATATCGGGGCTTTCGATCTTGACCACCGCTTTTTCAACGCCCAGGCTGTCAAAAAGCGCCGCTGCTTCCTCCGGTGTTTTGGCCACGCCGAAACGTCCGCAGGGAATGCATGGCTCGATCAACCTTTTGCTGGCGGTCTCGGTCAGGGCTTCCCTGGCCGGCCGCTCCTTTTTCGGGAAGCATAGGTCCAGATCCTTTTGCCCCGCGTCGTAGGCGGCGAATTTGAGGATGTTCCTGACAATTTTAAAGGCGTAGGCCGGCGGCGGCAGGATGGGCACGCCCAGGTCGGCCAGCCGTTTGACGTACACCGGGTTGCGGGTGTTTTCCATGTAGGGCAGGATCATGACCGGCACGGACCACTCTTCTTTGGCCAGGCGCTCCACCGCGTGGGCGATGTAATCCACGCAGGGGTCCACCACGTTTTCCAGCAGGGTGAAGCCCACCAGCATCAGGTCCACATTGGGGTCCTTCATGATGGTGCCGTAGGCTTCCGTCAGGGCTTCCTCGCTGTAGGCCAGGGTGGCGGTCATGTCCAGCGGATTGCTCACGTGGGCGTAGGAGGGCAGCATCGAAGTAAGTTTTTTGACCGTGGCCGGATCGTAATCCGGATATTCCAGGCCGTTCAGATGGGCGATGTCCGCGGAGATGCCGGTCTCGCCTCCCGAAAGATTCGCGGAAGTGAGGCCATTGCCCTTGGGCAGCTTTTTCAGCACCGCCAGAGCCTGGGCGGTGGACATGAGTTCCTGGAGGTCGTCCACCCGGATGACGCCGAACTTTTCGAAGAGCGCGTCGTAGACCCGGTCGGCGCCGGCCATGCTGCCCGTATGGGAGGCGGCCACCTGCTGACCCTTTTCAGACCGTCCCACCTTGTGGACCACCACGGGCTTTTTGATCCCGGCCGCCCGCTTCAAGGCAGCGATGAACCGTTCGGGATCGTTGACCCCTTCCAGGTACAGCGCCACCACCCGGGTGTCGGGGTCCTCCACCAAAAATTCCAGATAATCCTCCATGGTGACCACTTTGGAGTTGCCGGAAGAGATCCCATAGGAGAAGCCGGGAATGGGGCTGTCCATCATGGACAGCACGAACTGCCCGCTCTGGGACACCAGCCCGATGCCGCCGCTGCGGTCCCGGTCCTCGGACACGAAGGCAAAGGGAAAGACCTTGTCGACGGTGTTGATGTAGCCGCCGCAGTTGGGCCCCATGATGGGCATGTCCAGCCTGCGGCAGAGGGCGATCAGTTCCTCCTCGTCTTTCTTGCCCTGCTCGTCCACTTCGCCGTAGCCGCTGGCGAAGACCACGGCGGCCCGGGCGCCTGCGGCGGCGCCTTCTTGCAGCAGGCCGTTTACCGTAGGCTTCGGGGTGCAGACCACCATCAGGTCCACCTGTTCGGGCAGCTCGGCCATGCTTTTATAGCAGGGCACGCCGAAGACCGAGGCCCGGGAGGGGCTTATAAAATAATATTTGTCGGGCGCCATGTATTTCATGACGTTTCTGCAGGTATCCGAACCGAAGCCCGGCTTTTCCGAGGCGCCCACCACGGCGATCTTGTTAGGTTTCAGCAGTTTGCGGATGTCCATTATACCGCCTCCACGCCTTTGCGGAAGCAGGCTTCGTTGGCCGGAACTTTTTTGCCTTTGGACTCAAAGTAGTCGTTGATCTGAGCCAGCAGGAACTCCGGATCGAACAGATCGGTGCAGCCTGCCAGCACGCCGATCATGGCGATGTTGGCCCCTCTTGGGTTGCCCAGGTCGTTGGCGATGTCCGTCACCGGCGCTTTGACCACCCGGATATCGCTGCGATAGGTCCGGTTTTCGTCCACCAGGGAGGAATTGACCAGCAGCAGGCCGCCGGGCTTCAGCATTTTTTCGAACTTGTCGATGGCGGGCGTGTTCATGGTGAACACGATGTCCGCCTGGCGGATCACCGGGCTGGCGATTTTTTTCCCGCTGATCTTGATGGCGCAGTTGGCGGTGCCGCCGCGCATTTCAGAGCCGTAGGAAGGATAGAAAATCACTTGATTGCCCTGTTTCATTCCGGCGTGGATCAGCAGCATGCCCGCCGTCAGGACGCCCTGGCCGCCAAAGCCGGCGCATATCATTTCGGTCATTTCTCGTCTCCTCCTTTGAATTCGCCCAGGGGGAAGTGCTTGGTCATCTCTTCCAGCAGGAAGCTTTTGCCCTTCAGCGGGGTCAGATTCCAGTTCGTCGGGCAGGGTGACAGCAGTTCCACATAGCAAAGGCCCTGGTTGGCCATGTGTTTTTCGAAGGCTTTGCGGATCATTTTTTTGGACCGGTTGATGTTGGCCGCGCCCACCAGAGCGCCCCGGGCCAGGTAGCCGATGTCAAAGCCGGAGTAGGCGTCCTCGATCCGGAAGGGTTTTCCGAAGCGGGCCGCATCCTTGCCGAAGGGGGAGGAAGTGGTCTTCTGTCCGGGCAGGGTGGTGGGGGCCATCTGTCCGCCGGTCATGCCGTAGATGGCGTTGTTGATCACGATGGCGATCACATTGTCGTTGCGAAGGCCCGCGTGCATGGTCTCGGCCATGCCGATGGCATAGCCGGCGCCGTCCCCGTAATAAGCAAGGACCGGGTTGTCCTTTCGTACTTTCTTCAATCCGATAGCGGTGACCAGCGTCCGTCCGTGGGCTGCCATCACGGTGTCAAAATGCCAGTCGCTCAGGTGCATGGACCCGCAGGCCACGTCCACCGTGGTGATCAGCTTGTCTGACAGACCCATTTCTTCGGCGACTTCGGCGATCAGGCGTCCGGCCACCCCGTGGCCGCAGCCGGGGCAAAACCCGCTGGTGGTGAATGTGATTCGATCGGGTGCTTTCAGTTTCATTACAGTTTCCCTCCCTTTGCCTCTTGGATCACTTCTTCGGCTCTGGCGATCAGCTCCTTGGTATCGCTGATGGAGAAGATCGAACCGTAATGATAGACCGGTATCCTGCAGCCGGTGGCCAGACGCACGTCGTCGGTCATCTGGGCCAGCAAATTCATTTCAACGGTCATGAACGCTTTGGCGTTTTTCGCTTCTTCGAAGGCCTTCACGGGGAAGGGCCACAGGGTGATGGGCCGGATCAGGCCCACTTTGAGGCCTTTTGCCCGGGCGCCCTCCACCGCCTCCTCGCAGACTCTGGAACTGATGCCGAAGGCCACCAGGACCAGTTCGGCGTCCTCCACCGCGGTGCTTTCCCAGCGCTGTTCCCAGGTCTCCATCTGCTTGTATTTTGCCCGGAGGAAATCTTCGTAGGGCGGGCCCATGCTGTAGAAGATGTTCTGGATCCTGCGGAAGGGCTGGTCCATGGACCCGCCCTTGACGGACCAGTCGTAGCGGTCGATGTCGTGCTCCTTGAATTCGGGCAGTTCCACCGCTTCGATCATCTGGCCGATGGCGGCGTCGCTGGCCATCAGCACCGGGTGGCGGTACTTTTCGGCCAGGTCGAATGCCAGATAGGTCAGGTCCGCATTCTCCTGCACGGAGTTGGGCGCCAGGACGATGGTCCGGTAGTCTCCGTGCCCGCCGCCCCGGGTCATCTGCCAGTAGTCCCCCTGACCCTGGGCAATATCCCCAAGGCCGCTGCCGATCCGCATCACGTTGACGATCACCGCGGGGAGGTCCGAAGCGCAGAGATAAGAAATGCCCTCCTGCTTCAGGGAAAAACCCGGGCCCGAAGAGGTGGTCAGGGCTCTGGCGCCGCCGGAGGCGGCGCCCATCACCATGTTGATGGCCGCCAGCTCGGATTCCGCCTGGGTATAGGAACCGCCCACCTCGTCCATGCGCCAGGAGAGATATTCCAATATCTCCGTCTGGGGCGTGATCGGGTAGCCGGCAAAAAATCTGCAACCTGCGCGAAGAGCGGCTTCCGCCAGCGCCTCGTTGCCTTTCATCAATACGCGTTCGCTCATTGCCGCCTCCTCACAAGATCTCAAAAACGTAATCCGGGCAAACTCTATAGCAGGAGCCGCACTGGATGCACTTCTCCTGGTCGACTACGATGGTCAGATAGCCCTTGTTGTTCATGTGGTCCCCGAAGGAAATCGCCTGCCTGGGGCATTCCGCCACGCAGTAGCCGCAGCCTTTGCATCGGGTGACGTCGGTTTTGTTTTTTTCCATGATTTTCTCCATAGCCTAGTTGTCAGGGGTATCGAACGTGTCGGGGGCAAAGATCTCCCGGGCGATGTCCCGGGTGTAGCGGCCCGTCTTTTTTGCCTCCTCGAATAGCCTGCGGACCTGTTTGCGGACGATCCGCTCCGTGTCGTCCACGATGTCCTGAGGCACGGCATCCTTGACGATCCGGAAGACCAGGGCCTCGTAGATGCGCACGCCGCCGGTGTTGGACACGAAGTCCACCGCCACATCGATCCCCTTCTTCCGGAGGATCTCGTCGGCTTCCGCCGTGGTGGGGATGTTGGCCGCCTCCACGATGAGGGAGGCCTGGATCCTGTCCGCGTTGTCCTTGTGGATCACATCCTCCAGGGCGGCCGGGATCAGGATGTCGCAGGGCATCTGGGCCCACATGGCGTTGGGCAGCAGCTGGTATTCCGGAGCGAAGGCCGCCGGGTCCATCTCGCCCTTGGGCTTCTTCGTGGCCACCAACTTTTTAACGTCCAGCCCGTCCTTGCAATAGACCAGGCCGTTCACGTCCGCCAGGCCCACCACCTTGTAGCCCATTTTGTCCAGGCAGTAGGCGCAGCTGGCGCCCACGGCGCCGAAGCCCTGGATGATCACGGAGGCGCCCGGTTTTCCGCTCTTAAAATTCCAGGCTTCGTCTGCGGCGAAGGCCACGCCGTAGCCGGTGATCATGTCGTACATCTTAAAGCCGTCGTAGCTCAGGTGGCAGGCATCGTCGTGATTTCTGATCCCCTGCTGGATCGCCGGATCCTTCGCCATGGCTTTGGTCTGAGGCAGGTCGATGTCCAGTTCTTCCAGTATTTTCAGCACGTCGTCGTAATCCACGCCCAGATCGCCGCCGATGGACACACCGGCTCTGAAGTAGGGCGCCATGGCCGTCAGGAAGCGCCCGAGCACGTCCAGGGCGTCCGGCGCCTTGTAGTCGTAGGCGATCCCGGCCTTGCAGCCTCCGGTGGTCAGGGATTCGATGGCCTTGTACTTGTAGCCCATGACGGTGGCCAGGCGGACCACCTCTTCCCGGGTGACGGTGGGGTGCATCCGGGTGCCGCCCCCGCAATAGTTCCTGACAAAATTGAAAACGCAGAGCCAGCCCTTCGCCTCGGTCTCCGTATCGTTCCATTCTACGACGAGATACGGTCTCTTGTCTGCCATCCCATTCCCTCCTGTCCTTGTTCGGTCTTGATACTGCAATCCGTTTCATTATATATGGCAAACCTTCTGTTTTCAAGCCGAACGCCGCCTTTGCACGGTACGCCGGGGCGCAAGCATAAAAATGAGTTACAATTTTGTTTCGGATGCCCTTGAGCCGGAAATTTCCCGGAAAATCGACCGGAAGGGTCCGATACTTTCTCTCACAAGGGCAGTACTTTCGTTTGGGCGGGCGGTACTTTCGTTTAGGCAGGCG
>CAZCTS010000023.1:0-16254 GCA_964501635.1 uncultured Oscillospiraceae bacterium
ATCCAGAGAATCCACCCTTCCCTTGTCTTCCATCCGCTCCGCCGCGGCGCAGGATTTTCCGCCGGGCGCCGCACAAAGATCCAGGAGCCGCTCTTCCGGCCTGGGATCCAGCAGCTGAATGGCCAGCTGGGACGCTTCGTCTTGAATGGAAAAATAACCTTCTTTATAAAGGTCGCTGTCCAGGACTTCTCCGCCTTCCAGGAGGATGGCGGTGTCTGTCAGAAGGCCGGCATGCGGCTCCCATCCCCGGGCCGAAAGCGCCTCCATGAGCTGCGGGCGCTGAATCTTCAAGGTGTTCGTCCGAAGGGTCAGGGGTGGAACGGCCAGACTGGCCTCCAGCAATTCCCGGGCTCCCAGGGGCCCGTAGACGTCCAGCCACAGCGCCACGATCTCCCGGTGGCAGGAATACTGAATGGATAAGTGCGTCGTTTCATCGGCGGAATCGGGAAACGCAAGGGTTTTGCCGTTTCGGATAAAAGCCCGCAGCACGCCGTTCACAAAGCCTTGCTGCCCTTTATAAAACTGAGCGGCCAGCTTGACGGTTTCGTCCACAGCGGCGTAATCGGACACGCTGTCCATCCGCGTCAACTGGTAGAGACCCATGCGAAGCAGCGTGCGGACACCGGTCTTGATCCGGCTCCCGGGGCTGCGCATCAGCCGCTCGATGTTGTAATCCAATAAAAGCTGGTTGCGGAGCACGCCGTAGACCAGCTCCCGGACATAGGCCGGAGAGCGGACGCCCGGTTCCTGCACATAGCGGTTGACCGCAAGGTTCGAATAGGAACCCTTGACCTGGATGTCCTGCAAAATCAGATAGGCTGCCCGCCGGTCCGGATCCATCTTCACCTGGAGCGCCGCATCATGAATATGCGAAGCAGGTTCGCCACGGCCATGGCCAGGGCTGCAAGATACGTGAGCGCAGCGGCGGAAAGAACGGTTTTGGCGGCAGCGGTCTCCTCGTCGGTGGAAACGGCGCCTACCGCCTCCAGCTGGGCGATGGCGCGGCGGCTGGCATCCAATTCCACCGGGAGCGTCACTACATGGAATACGACCACGCTCATAAAGAGCAGGACCCCAATATTGAACAAGAGGTCCCCGGTCCCGGCGCCCATGATGAGGCCCAGGAACAGCAGCGGCCAGGCGGCAGCCGAGCCGATGTTGGCCACCGGGACGATGGAGTTGCGCAGCTTGAGCGGCTGATAGGCGGTGCTGTGCTGGATCGCGTGTCCGGCCTCGTGGGCGGCGATGCTGATGGACGCCACCGATGGCGTGGCAAAGACGGCGTCGGACAGGTTCATGACCCGCTGCGCCGGATTGTAGTTGTCGGTCAAGTTCCCGGGGATCCGGTTGATCGGCACATCGGAAAGTCCGTTGGCGTCCAGGATCATCCTTGCCACCTGGGCGCCGGTAAGCCCGCTGATATTTCTGACGCTGGCATAGCGCCTGTACGCCGAGGACACTTTAGCCTGTGCGTACATCGCCAGTAAGATAGCGGGGATCAGTACGATCATCGATGTGTAGTAGCCCATTTTATTATTCTCCTTTTGTGAACAGATGATTCATTCATCACAGATCATTTTACCTTAAAACCGTTCCAATTTCAATTTTGTTTCCTAAAAGAAACGCCCCTGCGTCCATCGGCTTTTTCCCGGGCATTTGGATGCGCTTCAGGAGGATGACGCCCTCCCGGCAGGCTACCGCGATACCGTTCCTGTCGGCGCCAAGGACAGTGCCCGGCTCCGGGGAGCCTTCCGAGGGTCCCGGCAAGGCCTCGTGGACCTTCATGACCTTTCCGTCGAGCCGTGTCCACGCGCAGGGCCAGGAATACATGCCCCGGATCCGGGCGCAGACTTCTTCCGCAGGCCGGTCAAAGTCGATCAGCGCCTCCTCCCTGGAGATCATGGGCGCATAAGTGGCCAGGCCGGGATCCTGGGGCAGGCGGCGGGCTGTTCCCTCCAGGATGGCGGGAAGCTCCCGGATCAGCAGAGCCGCCCCGAGTTCGGCCAGTTCCACGTGGAGCTCCTCGGTGGTCTTGTTCCCTACTTCCGTGGAGGCCCAGGCGATCAGGTCTCCCGTGTCCATCCCTTCGTTCATATACATAAGGGTCACGCCGGTCCGCCGGCAGCCCTCGATCACCGCCCGGTGGATGGGCGCCGCCCCCCGGTAGCGGGGCAGCAGAGAGCCGTGGATGTTCACACAGCCACGCCGAGGGATGTCCAGCAAAGCCCTGGGTAAAATTTTCCCGTAGGCGGCCACCACGATCAGGTCCGGGGCGATTTCCCTAACGGTCGACAAAAATTCCCCGTTGTCCTTCAGGGACTCCGGCGACGCCACGGCCAAGCCCCTCCTCAGGGCTTCCAGCTTGACCGGGCAGCTCTGGATCTTCCTGCCGCGATCTTTGGGCCTATCCGGCTTGGTGACGACCAGGGCCACCTCGCAGCCCGCATCGCAAAGGGCCCCCAGGGCCGGCACCGCAAAATCCGGCGTGCCCATGTAGATGATCTTCATTCTTCCGCTTCCTCTTCCTCGTCGGAGTCGTCGGAGCTGTGGACCTGATCGGCCTTGTCCGTAAACAGGACGCCGTCCAGATGGTCGCACTCGTGGCAGAACGCCACCGCCAGCAGATCTTCCCCCTCGTATTCCACCGGCGCTCCCTGGGGAGACCGACCCTGGATGCGCACATATTGGGGGCGGAGCACCTTGCCCGCCATGCCGGGGACCGACAGGCAGGCTTCTTCTTCGTATTGCTGGCCCCGGGTCTCCACGATCAGCGGGTTGATGATCGGGTAAAGCTGTCCGTTCAGCTCCACTACGATGATGCGGCGCAGGATCCCCACCTGGGGGGCCGCCAGGCCGATGCCGTGGGCCTCCCGCATGGTCTCCACCATATCCTCGATGATTTGAAAGACATGCGGGGTGACCTCCGTCACTTCCCGTGCTCTTTTTCGCAGAACCTCGTCGCCTTCGGTGACGATATTTCTCAGTGCCATATTTCCTCCTGTTATAAAAATGAATAAGGATTCACATCCATGGTCAACAGCGATGTGGCTTCTTTTTCCAAAGTATACGCATTCTTCAGCTGCTGAAACAAGTCCGCCGTTCCCCGGCGCTGCCCTTCCGGGGATTTGACCAGCACTTGATAGCGGTACAGACCGCCGGCCTTGTTCAGCGGCGAGAGGCCCGGGCCCATCACCGTCAGGCTCTTTCCCGCTTTTCGCCGGAGCCAGCTGGCGCAGCGTTCAGCCAGGACGGAAGCCTTCTCTTCCTCGGCATCCGACACCACCAGCTGAAACAGATCGCAAAAGGGCGGATATTGGATCTGCTGCCGCAGCCGGATCTCCCCTTTGTAAAAACCTTCGAAATCGTGCTGGGCGGCGTATCTGAGGGCTTCGTGCTCTGGCGTATAAGTCTGGATGACCACCTGACCCACCTGGTCTCCCCGGCCGGACCTGCCCGCCGCCTGGGTGACCAGCTGGAATGTCCGCTCCGCGCTGCGGAAATCCGGAATGTTCAGCGTCACATCGGCGCTGACGATGCCCACCAGGCCCACGTTGCCCACATCCAGTCCCTTGGCGACTAACTGGGTACCGATCAGGATGTCCGTCTGGTGCTTTTCGAAGCCGTTCAGGATCGCTTCCATGGACCCCTTTTTTCGAACGGAATCCAGGTCCAGCCGCCGGACTCTTGCCCGGGGAAATAATTCCCTGACCTTCTCCTCCACTTGCTGGGTGCCGGCGCCGAAGCTTCGGATGGTCTTCCCGCCGCATTCCGGACACAGGGAGGGCAGCGGCTCCGCTCTGCCGCAGTAGTGGCAGATGCAGGCGCCCCGGTCCTTGTGATAGGGCATGGATATGCCGCATTCGGCGCAGCGGACCACATAGCCGCACTCCCGGCAGGACACGAAGGTGGCGTAGCCCCGCCGGTTTAAAAACAGGATGATCTGTTTCTTCTTTTCCAGATTTTCGCTGATGCTGTCGGCGAGGATCTGGGAGAAAATGCTGCGGTTGCCCTGTCGGAGCTCTTCCCGCATGTCCGCTATGCGCACGGTCGGCATCGGCGTCCGGTTGAAGCGCGCCGTCAGAGACAGTTTTGTAAACAGGCCCTTTTCGCTGCGGTAGTAATCCGCAAGAGAAGGTGTGGCGCTGCCGGCCACCACGACGGCCCCGTGGGCCATCCCCCGCTTGACGGCCACCTCCAGGGTGTCGTATTTGGGACTCTTGTCGGATTTATAGGAGGTTTCGTGCTCCTCGTCCAGCACGATGAGCCCGATATTTTTCAGGGGCGCAAAGATGGCGGACCGGGCGCCGATCACAACGGAGGCTTCTCCGGAACGGATCCGGCCCATTTGGACCGCTCGCTGCTTTCGGGTGAGACGGCTGTGGATCACGGCCACTTGCTCCTTGCCGAAGCGATTCATAAAGCGGCGGATCACCTGGGGGGTCAGAGCGATTTCCGGCACCATCACGATACCCTGCCGTCCCTGGTCCAGGACCCGCTGCATGGCCTGCAGATAGATCTCCGTCTTGCCGGAGCCCGTGACCCCGAACAGCAGGAACACGTGGTGCGCCTGCCGGTCCAGTTCTCCTGCTATCCTGCGGAAAGCGCCGCTCTGCTCCGGTGTGAGAAGCTCAGGGGCTGAGGGACTCAGTTCCAGGGCGGCAAAGGGGTCTTTGGTCTTACCGAGGACCGGCTCTTCGTCCGGCACAAACTGCTTGATAGCTTCGATGTAGCGGCACAGATAGCGGTTGCGCATCCACAGGGCCGTCTCCACTTCTTCCGGGCTGAGACGGACCGCCGGATCGATCTGGACCACTTCCTTGATGTTCCGCATCCCGACAGGAGCCTGATCGCTCACAGCGACCACATAGCCGGCGGTCCGCCGGTTTCCCCGGGCGAAAGGCACCCAGACTCGCTGCCCGGTCTCCACTTCGTCGCTGCTGCAGGCATAGGTGTAGGGGCCGTCGGTGGCGTTGGTGTTGTTGTCCACGATCACGTCCACGTATTTCATAATATCACGCGGGAAAAGCTGCACCCGCAGTAGTTTTGCCTGTATAAGCCGTATTCCCCCGACAGGGCGATGGATTCCCGGAATCCCTCGTTCTTCTTGTAATTTCCGTTCAAGTATTCCACATCCCAGATCCTGGCCAGCTCTTGTCCCAGCCTGGAGATCACCTCGAAATTCTTGTGGGGGCTCACCGAAAGCGTGGTGTCAAAGCAGTCGAATCCCCCCTCGGATGCCTGGCGGGCCGTCTCCTGCATCCGCATATAAAAACAGAGGCCGCAGCGGGCGCCGCCCTCGGGTTCTTGCTCCAGGCCCCGGACTGCACTATAATAGGCTTTAGGATCATAGGGCCCTTCGAGGAGATCGATCCGCTCTCGCGCCGCCTCGCTGTACTCTTTGATAAAACGGACCTGCTCGGCCAGCCGGTGCCTGTACTCCGCCGGATCGGTGATATTGGGATTAAAATAAAACACCGTGATGCGGTGATCCGGCAGCAAACGCTTCAGAACAGCCGTGGAGCAAGGTCCGCAGCAGCTGTGCAGCAATAATTTCTTTTTTGATCCTTCGATGCCCATTGTCGCTCCTTAAGACATAAAATTATACCACGAAGCGTCCTCCTTGTCATCAGGCAGCCCCGCCGAAAGGTCCCCCGACTTGGACAATCCCTTTGGCTCCATCCACTATAACGCAATCGCCCCGGCGCTCCGCAGGGAGTTCGGCTGCCGCGTGGTCAAGCTGTCCCTGGACGGCGGGTTCACCTGTCCCAACCGGGACGGCACCCTTGGGACCGGAGGATGCCTTTTTTGCGCGCTCGAGGGCGGGGGGCGTTTCGCCGGCACAATCGAAGCCCAGATGGCGCTGCTTGGCCGCAAATGGCCGGAAAGTCTTTATATAGCCTACTTCCAGAGCCACACAAACACCTACGGGCCCCCGGCGCGCCTGCGCCGGCTTTGGGATCAGGCGCTGGCCCATCCGGGCGTGGTGGGGCTGGCGGTGGCCACCCGGCCCGACTGTCTGCCGGAGGAGGTGCTGGACCTGCTTTCGGAATACAATCGAAAGACTTATCTTTGGGTGGAGCTGGGCCTGCAGACCTGCCGGGAGGCCACGGCCAGGGCCATGAACCGCTGCTACGAAAATCTCGCGTTTGAGCAGGGGATGGCCCGGTTGTCCGACCGGGGGATCAAAGCCGTGATACACCTGATTTTGGGCCTTCCCGGGGAAGGCAGGAAGGACATGCTGGACAGCGCCGCGTATGCCGCTTCCTTTGATCCTTTCGGGCTCAAGCTGCACATGCTCCACGTCGTAAAAAATACAGGCCTGGCCGGCCTGTATCCGGAAACGTTTCGGACCTTGGAAAAGCAGGAGTACATCCAACTGGTCGTGGACATTCTGGAAAAGTTGCCGCCGGCGGTCACCATCCACCGCCTGACCGGGGACGCGCCGGCGGAGGATCTGATCGCGCCCCTTTGGAGTCTGGACAAACACGCCGTGCTGAACGGCATCCAGAAGGAGTTTAAAGTCAGGGGGACCTGGCAGGGCGTTTATTCTTCGCCGATCTCCCCCGACAGATAGTGCTTCCGGCACAGGGACACGTACATGTCGTTGCCCCCGATCACGATCTGTTCGCCCGAGCGGACCATTTTTCCGTCCACGATCCTGGCCACCATGGTGGCTTTTCTTCCGCAGTGGCAGATCGTCTTGATCTCCTCGATCTTATCCGCGTACACCAGCATATGATACGAGCCTTCGAACAATTCGTTGCGGAAATCGTTTTTTAATCCGTAGGCCAGCACCGGCGTGTCGAAATGGTCCACGATGTCCACCAATTCCAGAACGTGGTGCTTTTTCAGAAACTGGCACTCGTCCACCAGGATGCAGTGGATCGGCTTTTCTTTCAGGGCCTCCCGGTACACTTCCAGGATATCGGTCTTATCCTCGATGACCAGGGCTTCCCTGGAGATCCCGATCCGGGAGGTGATGCGCCCTTTTCCGTAGCGGTTGTCGATGGAGGGGACCAGGACCAGGACGTTCTTGCCCCGCTCTTCGTAATTGTAGGCCACCTTGATCAGCTCGATGGATTTGCCCGCGTTCATGGTGCTGTAGCGATAATATAATTGTGCCATGATTGACTGCCTTTCTGATTATAAGGGTGCCTTCAATATATCTTTCATCCGCGGTCCAGATAGACGCCCTGCACGGATCCCAGATGCTTTTGATAAGCTTCGACCACCGCCGGGGGACTCAGGATCTTGACGGCTGCGCCCAATCCGAAGATCCAGCCGAAAAACTGGGGACTGATCTCCACAGGCACGTTGATGATAAAATGAGCTTCGTCGGCAAGGCCGATGGCCACATCCCTGCCGAAGCGGTCGATCACCACGCCGGCAAGACTGTTGTCAAAACACAAGCCTACGGGGCACTCCTCCCCGGCGTACATGCTGAACACCCTGGTCGAATAGGACGATACGTCCAGCTCCTGAAACGCCCGCATCCCTTCCCGCTCGATATCCGTGCTGTGAATGCCCGTCATTTTGTCCACTCTGTAATGTTTGACGGATGCTGCCTGACTGTCGTAAGCCACCAGGTAATAATTTTCGTCATCCCACAGCATGGCATAGGGACTTACTTCGTATTCTTCCCCGTCCCTGCGGAATTCCCGCTCCTTCCGCACGTTGTAATGAAAGTACTTGAAGCGGATCTTCTTATTCTGGGCGATGCCGGCGGATATTTCGTCCACATTGTAGTAGACGCTTTCGTTCATCGACTTGACTCTGTTTTTGACGAAGACCTGGCGGTGCAGCTGCCTGGCCTGATAGACGCTGGTCAGCTTTTCGATCTTGCCGATCAGCACTGCGGTTTTCTTCTGGGTGATAAATTTGGAGGACTGGACGCTGTCCACCAAAAGCTTCACCTCGGGCAGCTCGAATTCCCTGCTGGCCACATAATAATCAGTCCCTTTGAATCTCACCTGCTCGATGTCCAGGCCGAAAGTCCGAAGGGCGTCCAAATCGTCGTAGATCGTCTTCCTTTCCGCGGCAATGCCAAAGGCGGCAAGGGCCCGGATCATGTCAGCCACGCGCATCCGATGGTCCTCGTCGGTTTTTTCCAGCAGGATCTGCATCAGGTACAAAAGCTTCAGCTTCTGGTTGGGGGATTTGGACATCCTGTTCTCCCTTCGCGGGTCGTCCCGCAAGTCTTATATTTTTATTTTTATTGTATAACAAGCCCGGGGGTTTTTCCAGTCTTGCCTCAGGGACGCTCTTCCATTTTCCCCGGGATTGAATTACTATATGTTTGTTACCTATATCTGCAACTTCCGGGGAGACGTCAATGAAAATACTCCAGGCGACCGTGGATCAGCTCGATGAGATCTACGACATCACGCAAACCGTGATCAAAGAGTCCTACGCCCACTATTATCCGGCCTCCGTAGTGGATTTTATCGCAGGATTCCACCATAAGGGACGCATTCTGGCCGATCTTGAGAAGGGAAAGATCCTGCTGGCCCGATCGGAAGACGGCCAGGCTCTTGGCACCGGGACGGCCCGGGAGGAGGAGATCGGCAGACTGTTTGTTCTCCCCCGGCATCAGGGGCAGGGAGTGGGCACGGCGCTGATGGAGCAGCTGGAAGCGATCGTGTTCAAAAGCCATTCCAGGATCCAATTGGACGCTTCGCTGCCGGCCAAACCCATGTATATCAAGCGCGGGTATACGGAGCTCAGCTACGAGGTGCAGCCCATAGGAAACGGAGATTTCGTGTGCTACAGCGTCATGGAGTTGAAAAGGTAAGGTGATCGGCGTGAACCGCGCGCAGAAGTTCATACTATCTGTGATCGTGCCCCTGACGGCCTTGATCCTCGTACTGGATCCCACAGCCCCTTCCTTCGAGAGGGTCCAATACCTGCGCTACGGCACGGTCTTGGCCCTGTTCCTGGCGGTGGCGCTGCTCCCAAAGCGATACCCCGAGCAGAGGACCATGGCGCCGGCCTTCTTTTTCATGGCTCTGGGTGATTTTTTTCTGGTTTTCGTCTACACCATTGAACAGATCCGCCAGGATCTGTCCTGGGTCGGGATCCTTTCCTTTCTGATGGCTTATCTGTTTCTGATCAAAGCGTATCGAAAAAAGAGCATCAGCAGAGCGAAAGAGCTGGCCGCCCTCCTTCCGTTTCTGAGCGCGTCGGTCCTGATCGGCTGGCTCCTGCATCCCTATGTGCGGGGACCGCTGACGGTTCTTGGGATCCTGTTCCTGGCTGTTTTGTGCGACATGTCCTGGATGGCGGCCACAACGCTCTTTACCCGTCATTTTTCCGGGAAGGCCGCGGCGATGATCGCCGCCTCCGGCGCGCTGATGTTTCTCTGCGATGCGGGGATCGCTTTCTCGCTCTTCCATCCCTATTATTCCACGGAATACATCGCCTGGCTCAAAAACATCGTGTGGACCGCCTACCTTTCCGGGTGGACGCTGGCCGCCCTGGTCATCGCAGAAGATCAGCCCTATGCGCCCTAAAGCCCGCCTTTCGTTGATCAAATCAACAGACGGCCTGCAGAACAGGCTTTCTATTTCATCCCGTATTGGTTATAATGAGTCTGATATTTTGAACAGTTTATCCGGCACGGACACAAGGAGGAGAAAATGGACATCACACTGGCGATCATCAACGGTCGGGTCATCACGATGAAGGACCACCAGCAGGCGGAAGCCTTTGCCATATGCAAGGATCGCATCGTAAAAGTGGGCAGCACGGAAGAAATTCTGAAGCTGGTCAACCCCATGACAAAGATCATCGATCTGAAGGGGAAAACGGCGCTCCCGGGCTTCATCGACACCCACGTGCACATCGTGGGCTACGGCTTTGCCTTCGAAGCGGTGGACCTGCTCGGCGTCCAGTCGATGAAGGAACTCATCGACCGGTGCAAAACCTACATCGAAGAGCGAAAGATCCCGGAAGGCACCTGGGTGATGGGCCGGGGCTTCGACCAGAACGCCTTCGACGATGTGGAGGATTTCCCCACCTCCCGGGACCTGAACACCATCACCGCAAAGCATCCGCTCCTGCTGATCCGGACCTGTGGGCACATCGGCATCGTCAACGATCTGGCCCTGGAAGTGACCGGCGTGGACAAGGATACTTTTATCCGGGGCGGCAGCTTTGACAAGTATCCGGACGGCCAGCCCAACGGCGTCATCCGGGAGGCCTCTCTGGAGTGGTTCAAGCAGCAGATGTCCAACGCCAGGACCGTGGAAGACCTGAAGCGGGCCATCACCACCGGCTGCAAGGTGCTCAACCAGTTCGGCATCACCACGATCCACACGGAAGACTCCTACGACCTGGGGTATTCGGGCGACCTGGCGACCCTGCACGAAGCCTATAAGCAGCTCATCATCGAAGGAAAGCTGACCCAGCGGATCTATCAGAAGATCTCCCTGCCCAGGATGGAAAACCTGAAAGCGTTCCTGGCCGGGCCGCTGCGGACCGGGATGGGCAACGATTCCTTCCGGATCGGGCCGGTCAAGCTGTGGGCGGACGGCACCATCGGCGCCCACACCGCAAGCCTGCTGCAGGATTATTCGGACCTGCCCGAAGGCGGCGTGGGCATCGCCGTCTACGAGGACGAGGAGATCCGGGAAATGACGGAGCTGGCCCACCTGAACGGAATGCAGATGTGCATCCACGCCATAGGAGACGGGGCGCTCAAACAGGTGGTGGACGCCTACGACGAAGTCATTCAAAAGTATCCGGACATCCCCCAGCGCCACCGGATCGTCCACTGCCAGATCGGCAACGATGAGCTTTACAAGAAGCTGGCAAAGAACGGGCTCATCATCAACATCCAGCCCATGCAGACCGAAACGGACTACCCGCTGATCGAATACCGGCTGGGAACCGAGCGGATCAAGCGCTGCCACGCATGGAGAAGCCTGACGGACTACGGCGTCGTGATCACCGGCAGCTCCGACGTTCCCTGCACCAACAGCTTTGATGCGGCGGATATCTTTATCGGCATCGACGCTGTGGTCAACCGGACCAAGTGGCTTCCGGAAGAAGCGGTCACCGTCTACGAGGCCCTGGAGATGTACACCATCAACGCCGCCTACGCCGCCTTCGAGGAAAATGTTAAAGGGACCCTGGAGGAAGGAAAGCTGGCGGATTTCGTCATCGTTTCCGGCGACCCCCTGGCCGAAGGGGCTGCGATCAAGGACATCAAGGTCGAGCAGACATTTATGGGCGGGATCAAGGTATACGAGGCCTAAATCGTTTTACTCCGTATACATCCGGTACAGGCCTGCGTAGACGCCGTTCCTGGCCAGCAATTCTGCGTGGGTCCCCTTCTCCACGATCCCTTCTTCCGTAAGCACCAGAATGATGGAAGCGTTTCGGATCGTGGTGAGCCGGTGGGCTATGGTGAAGGTGGTGCGCCCTTGGGAAAGAAGTTCGAGTGAATTTTTGACCAGGAGTTCGCTTTCGTTGTCCAGAGCCGAAGTGGCTTCGTCCAGGATCAGGACCGGCGGATTTTTCAGGAACACCCGGGCGATGCTGATCCGCTGCTTCTGTCCGCCGGACAGTTTGACGCCCCGCTCGCCCACATACGTATCGTAACCTTCCGGCAATTCCAAAATAAAGTCGTGTGCCGCCGCATAGGCAGCTGCCCGGGTGACTTCCTCCATGGAAGCACCCGGTTTTCCATATTGGATGTTTTCGAAGACCGTACCGGAGAAAAGATAGACATCCTGCTGGACGATGCCGATCTGGGAGCGGAGGGACTGGATCGTCACATCCTTGATTTCGTTGCCGTCGATCAGGATCCGGCCCGCCGACACATCGTAAAACCGGGGGATCAGATTGCAGAGCGTGGTCTTGCCGCTGCCGGAGGGTCCCACCAGCGCCACGTTTTCTCCTGCCTTGACCGTCAGATCGATATCGGAGAGCACGTTTCGATGATTGTCCGAATAGCGGAAGCTGACCTTGTCGAAGCGGACTTCGCCTGTCACATCCGGCAGGGCGATGGCGCCCTCCGCATCGTCCACTTCCACCGGCGCGTCCATGATTTCGATAAAGCGCTCGATGCCGGTGAGCCCCCGCTGGAATTGCTCCGTAAATTCCACGATCCGCCGAATGGAAGCCAGCAGCAGGGTGACATACAGGAGAAACGCCACCAGGTCCGGAGCTTGGATACGGCCCTTGATCATAAATATGGATCCGGCCACCACGACGGCGATGTACATCAGCCCGTCGAAAAACCGGATCATGCTGTGAAAACCGGCCATGTAGCGATAGGCTTGCCGCTTGATGTGCAGAAATCCTTCGTTCCCCTGGCGGAATTTTTCCTCCTCCATCTCTTCGTTGGCAAAGGACTTGACCACCCGGACGCCCAGCAGGCTGTCCTCCACCTTGGCGTTCAGCTCGCCGATCTGGTTTCGCGAACTTTTGAAGGCTCTGCGCATTTTTAAATTGAACGCGGTCGCAAAGACCAGCATCAGCGGAAGCATGGCGAAGATGATCAGCGTCAAGGCCACATCCATCTGGAGCAAAATCACAAAGGCCACGCCGATTTTGACGGCGGCGATGAAAAACTCCTCGGGACAGTGGTGGGCGAACTCGGTCACATCCATCAGATCGCTGGTGATCCGGGCCATGATCTGGCCGATTTTGGCGTTGTCATAATAAGAATAGGAAAGCTGTTGCAGGTGGCTGAACAGGTCTTTTCGCATATCCGTCTCTATGCGGGCGCCCATGGTGTGCCCGACGGAGGTCATAAAGTAGTTGGCGGCCACATCCACCAGCCGGAGGGCCAGGTACACGCCGCCCAGGCGGAGGACCGTCAGAACCGTAAGGCTTGCTAGATCGTTCATGCCCCTGTCGGTGATGTAGCGGATGATCAAGGGCAGAACCAGCTCGCAAACCGTTGTGAGGGCCGCGCAAAAAAGATCCAGGGCAAGGACCGGCCGGTACTTTCTGTAATAGGGCACAAACCGCTTCAATAAATAGGTGGTCTGCATCGTTCTGTTTTCTTCCATGGATACACTTCTCCCTGTTGGATGACGTTCGACCTTATTGTAGCACGATTTTTGCGATGGGGCACGAAATGTCATCGGCTTGACCTTGGAAACAATCGGTTGCCACCGGGGCGCAAAATCTGTAATATGAAACTGAAACCAAGGAGGTTCTCTATGAAAAAACTGTTTTACAACGCGACTTTCCACACCATGGACGGCGAAAAGACTGCCGGCAATATGCTGATTGAAAACGATCGCATCCTTGCCCTGGATTGCGATCCGGCCGCTTATGCAAACGATCCGGATTGCCGGGCAATCGACCTGAACGGCCGCACGGTGCTCCCGGGTTTCCACGACAGCCACCAGCATTTCCTGTGCTATGCCATCGACAAGGAGAAAATCGATTTCTACAACGCGAAAAGCGTGGGAGAAATGGCGGAGATGACCCGGGCTTATATCCATGGGCGCAGCGTGCCCAAAGGCCAGTGGGTCCAGGGAGGCGGCTGGAACGAGAACTTTTTTGATGTCCGGCGCGTGCCCACCCGGCAGCAGCTGGACGAAATGGCGCCGGACCACCCGGTGATGTTTACCCGGGCCTGCTGCAGCACTGCGGTGGCCAACACGGCAGCCCTAAAATTGGCCGGCATTTTCGAGAATCCTCCCCAGATGAGCGACGGGGAGATCGTCGTGGACGAAGATGGGATCCCCACGGGTCTTCTCAACGAACGGGCCCGGTTTTACGTGTACAACATCATTCCCAATATCAGCAAAGACGCTGTCAAGCAGCTGATCCTGGATCATCAGGAAGACTTGCTCCGAACCGGTCTGACCACGGTCCAGACCGACGACTTTAAGCTCTGGGACGCCACCTTCCAAGATATCCTGCAGGCCTACCGGGAGCTTGAGCAGGAAGGCCGGCTGAAGGTCCGGTTTATTCAGCAGCTCAGACTGGTGGATCACAAGGAACTGGACGCCTATCTGGCGATGGGGATCAAACCCTACGAAGGAACGGACCGGTTCAGGGTGGGCACCTTTAAACTCCTGCCCGACGGCTCCCTGGGGGGCAAGACCGCGGCGCTGCTGCAGCCCTACGAGGGAGAAGCGGACAATAAAGGCATCCTGACCTACAGCCGGGCCGAGCTGTACAGCTTGCTGGAAAAGGCCCACACGAACGGACTGCAACTGGCCATGCACGCCATCGGCGACGGCGCCATGGATATGGTCCTCTCCTGCTACAAGGAACTGCAGGAGAAGCATCCCAAAGAGGATCCCCGCTTTCGGATCATCCACTGTCAGATCACCAGCCAGGACATCCTGGACCGCTTTGCGGCGCAAGGCGTGATCGCGGATGTGCAGCCTTTGTTCATCAAGGCGGACATGGAAGTGGCCGAGCAGCTCATCGGCAAGGAACGGCTGAGCACCAGCTACAACTGGAAGACCATGCTGACCAAAGGCGTTCACGTCTCGGGCAGCTCCGACGCGCCCGTGGAATCCTTCGATCCCAGGCTGGCCATCTACTGCGCCCTCACCTCTAAAAATCTGGAGGGGAAGCCCGAGGGCGGCTGGATGCCCGAACAGCGGCTTAGCCGGGCAGAGGCCGTGGGTCTTTATACCACCGGGGCCGCCTACACCTGCTACGAAGAAAATCGCAAAGGCATGCTCAAGGAAGGTTTCCTGGCCGACTTTATCGTCCTGCCGGAAGATCTGATGACCGTGCCCGAAGAAAAGATCCAGACCCTGAATATCGACGAGGCCTGGATCGGAGGAGAAAAGGTTTACGAAGGCTGAAGGCAGCGGGTCCCCTATTCGTCCTCCATGGGTTTTACCTGGATCTGCAGCGTGATCCCGATCTCCCGGGCGCAGGCTAAATAGTAGTCGTTCTGCTCCTCTGTCAGCATGTCGGAAGAGATCAGGCCCTTTTGGGTCAGCAGGTCGTTGACGAACATTTTCGTAAACAAGGCGCCGCCCTTCCCAGTTAAATACATTTCGGAGGAGATGCCGGCCATCTGGAAGGATTCCGCAAGACCCGGCGCGAACACGTGAGTCTCGACCAGGCGCTTTTTCCCATCCTTGAGACCGATGGCCTCCACCACCATGGCCCCGCAGTCCGAGACGAGGCCTTCGGTCAGGATCTCCTGCATCTCTTCCTTGTATCTGGGCGCGGGCGGAACGTGCTTGAGCACCAGGTGAAAGGGGATCACCTGCATGCCGTCCACTTCCGCCGGCTCTTTCGACAGGAGGCCGGCGCGATACAGGGGCTCCGAAAATTCCACCCCCGGTCCGCCGTATTTAAAATAGACGTTTTGTACTCCTTTAAAGTATTTTTCCGCATTCATGCTCATGTGCAGAGGCTCGTCGTGGGCATGCTCCACCAGCCGGACTTCCTTCTCCAGGTAGTCGTATTTTCGAAATATCGGGTCGCTGAAGGGCTTCGTCCTGATCATGCGGCCCTTTTCAAATGCATACGCATCGTTGCTCATATCCGAAAGCGCTGTGACCGGGGACCACCAAAAAGGAAGAAAGCGCTTGGCCTCCACGCCCTCGTAGACGATATTGCAGATCGTTTCGCAGGAATCCAGGTAGCGCATGGCGTTGCGGGCGGCCACACAGATCAGGCCCGGAGCCGAACCGGTCCCGATGATCGCAGTCTTTCCGATCCTGGCAAAGCGGCTGCTGTATTCGGTGTACATCCGCTGGATGCTTTCGATCCAGTTGTCCGCCAGCACGTCGGTGGCCGCAAAATCCTGGTAATTCGTCCCCACTTCCAGGGCGGCCTCCAGGGCGTTGGGCGCAAATTCCAGAGGCAGCGCGTTGACGATCAGGTCCACGCCCCGGGCCACATCTGCGATCAGCTGCTTGTTGTGAGCCTCCACCTGGATGCCTCTGCCCTTTTTTAAACTTCTGACGAGTCTGTCGATGGTCTTGGGATTGCGGCCGGCGCAGATCACTTCCGACACATTGGCTTCTTCATCCATGCACCGGGCCACGGTGGATCCGATGGCGCCGTTTCCCAAAATCAATATCTTTTTCATAACGACCTTCTTTCTTGAAATTTACTCGCCATCCCAACAATGGCGCACCTCAGTGGGGGGACGCGCTGCTTTCGGCGCGCGCCCGGGCTTGCTTCCCTTCCGGAGTGTCCCGCAGATAGGACCAGGTGCTCTCCGGCACCAGGGTCTGCGCCAAAGCCTCATCCCCCTCCCGCAGAGCCCGCCGGAAACGGGAAGCGCTGACCGCTTCTCCCTTGATGGCCAGC
>CAZCTS010000023.1:16264-19852 GCA_964501635.1 uncultured Oscillospiraceae bacterium
ATGACGGAAGGATCCTTTTAAGGGTTTCGTTGTAGCTCAGCGTCATTTCGCAATAGGGCTCTTCTCCCACATAACGGGAAGCGATGCCAAAACAAGGGGCGAACCAGCGGCAAAAGATCCCGGCGTCCTGCTCCATAAAAGCCCGCGCGCGCTGATCCTCCTCCCGCAAAAAATACGAGGGAAACGTGGCCCGGGAAATGATGTATTCCGTTCCCGGCATCACCTTGACGCCGCTCAAATGAGCGGTCCCTCTCCGGACCATCTCCATGCGGTCCTTGAAGGAAAACACGGAAAGATCCTCTTCCACCACGAAGAGCAAGACCTCTTGCCCCTGGGCAGCGGCGTGCTCCGCCAGATGCAGATGCCCCAAGGTAAAGGGATTGCAGTTCATGACCAGGGAAGCTCTGCCGGATGCGGCCTGGATCCCCTCCTGCGCCTTCAATTGTTCCAGACGCTGTTGGATGGAATAAATGCCCCCCTCCATCAATACAGAATACGGACTTCTGTAAAGCAGTTGAAAGTTCAGGCTGGTGAACAGGCAGGTGTTGTCGGGCTTGGTCACGACAAAATAATGATAGCGGCCTTCTTCGAACAAGCGGTCGATGACCATTTTGACCAATTCCGCCGAAATGCCCTGATTTCTATAGGCCGGGTCCACCGCCAGGCATTTGATCACCGCGCCGGATTTGGAGCAGGTGCCGATCAGCCGGTCGCCCATCCGCGCGGCCAGCGTAAAATCCACATCCTCGTCCAGCCCCAGGTCCATACGCTCAAGAAAGCTGCGTATTGCCTGGGCTTGGAAAGAATTTTTTACATTGATCGGATCGATGGTATGGCTGTTCATCGTCTCTTTCAAATCCGCAGGGTTCAAGCGCGCACCTTTCTGACCACATCGATGACCGTTCCGTCTCTGTACTGGACCACTGCGACGATCTCATCTGAAATAGCGGCCTGCTCCGGGACGCCGGCTATTTTTTCGGCCAGCTGCAACAATTCTTCGGCGGTTTTCAGCGGGATGCGGGCGGCTTCCAGTGCTGCGATCAGATCCGGCCTTCCGGGGTTGACGGCTACGCCCCGCTCGGTCACCAGCACATCCACGGTCTCCCCGGGCGTGGTGACGGTCAGGACCCTTGGTTTGAGGATGGGAAGCCTCGCTTTCACGAGATTCGTGACAACGATGGCCAGCTTCGAACCCGCAGCGGTGTCGCTGTGGCCGCCGGAACCTCCGATGATCACGCCGTCCGAGCCGGTGGTGACATTCACATTAAAATCCACATCGATCTCCGCGGCCCCCAGGATCATCACGTCCAGCTTGTTCACCACGGCCCCTTTGTTGTGCGGATTGGCGTACATCGAGGCGTCCATGGGAAGGTGCCGGGGATTGTCCCGATAGGATTGCACCGCGCGAAGATCGAAACACTGCACGTCCAGCAGGGTTTTGAAAAGTCCTTCCTCCAGCATATCCACCAGATATCCGGTGATGCCTCCGGCTGCGAAGCTGCCCGAAATGCCTTGCTCCTTCATCATGGATTTGAGTTCGGAAGCCACCGCCAGGGAAGTCCCGCCCGCTCCGGTCTGAAAAGACATCCCCTCTTTCAGGAGTCCGGAGGCTCGGATCACATCGGCTGCCGTTCGGGCGATTTGAAGGCCTACGGGATCTTTCGTGATGCGGGTGGTCCCCGAAACGATCCCTTCGGGGTCACCGATGGAGGGCACCACCGCCACGTAATCCACATCGGCCTGGTTGATTTCCGCAGGATAGGCAGGATATTTGACCAGGTGGTCCGTGATGACCACCGTTTGACCGGCGTATCTGGAATCCGCCACCGCATAGCCCAGGGCCCCGCAGGCGGATTTTCCATAGACGCCGTTGGCGTTTCCGTAGGAATCCGCGCAGGGCGCGGCTATAAAGGCCGCGTCGATTTTCAACTGGCCCGACTCGATGGCCCGGGGCCTTCCGCCGTGGGTCATCATGACGGCGGGATTTTTGAGGTATCCTTCGGATACTGCCTTGGCCACGGGGCCCGACATGTAATTGGTGACCAGACCGGTGACCACGCCGGATTTCATCAGCTCCACAAGGGGCGCATGGACCGGAAAAACGGAACTGACAGCCAGGGTCAGGTCTTTGATCCCCTTCCGGGCCACCACCTCCATGACCGCGTTCAATACCCCGTCCCCGTTGCGCAGGTGATGGTGGAAGGAAAGGGTCATCCCGTCCCGGATGCCCAGCAGATCCACCACCGCATCCAGGGAATCCGTGAGCTTCTTTTCCCCCGGTTTTAGCGGCCGCACTTCCAGGGACCTGCGGCAGCCTGCGGCGCAATGGGCAAAAGCGCCCTCAAAGGGTCTGACGGGCCCGTAGCCCTCTATATATTCAGGCAGTTCTCTGCCCAGCGCGTTGAACATGCGACCTCCTTCTCGTAGTGAGCCCCACCGGTCTTTCGGCTTAGAGCAAGCCCAGGCGTTTGGCCAGTTCCAGGGTCGAAGACGCCCGGCTGATGATCGGGGCGTCCACCATCTTGCCGTCCAGGGAGAACACGCCCTTCCCCTGGCGCTCCGCTTCTTCCATGGCTTCCACGATCCGAAGCGCATAGTCGATCTCCCGGGCTTCCGGGGCAAAACAGCGGTGGATCACCTCCACCTGCCTTGGATTGATGGCCGCTTTCCCGCCAAATCCAAGACTTCTGGCCTTTAGGGTGTCTTCCTTCAATCCTTCCATGTCCTCCACGTCGGTGAAGGGCGTGTCCACCGCGTCGACGCCCCAGGCCTTGCAGGCCGTGGCCACACGGTTTCGCGCATAAAAAATCTCTTCTCCGGCTTTGGTCCGCCGCACACCCATGTCCGCCGTAAAGTCTTCGCCTCCGAAGAGGACCGCAACGTTCCGGCTGGAGGCCCGAAGTACCTCCTGCAGCGTATCCAGGCCATAGGCGCTTTCGATCAGGGGGATCAATTTGATGGCGCCGTTTTCTATGTGACAGCTGCTTTCCAGCGTATCCAGCGCGTCTGCCGCAGCCCGGATCTGCTCCGCATCGGCTTTGGGGATCAGCAGGGCATCCGGCCGGACCGCCGCGATGTGCCCGATGTCCAGAAGCCCGTAAGGGCTGTTGAGGGGATTGATGCGCACCACCACTTCGGAAGCGCCAAAATCCACCTGAGCGATCGCCTTCGCCACCAGGATCCGGGCGCTGTCCTTTTCCTGAAGGCTCACGGCGTCCTCCAGATCCAGTATGACAGAGTCTGCGCCGAAAACCCCGGCGCTCTGCAGCATTCCGGGGTTGTTCCCCGGGATGAACAGCATGGTTCTTCGCAAGCGCTTCATGGATTCACCTCTTGGGCCGCCCGAAGCAGCGCCGTCTCCACTCTTGCCCGGATGGTGTAGTCCAAGGCGCCTTTGTCCCGGGCCTGGATCCTGACGCCGCTCACCTGCAGCTGATCTGCTGTCTCCAGGATTGCCGCCCGGATCTGCGGGCCGTACTGCTGCAGCACGATGCTCTCCAGGTCCACGTCGATCCGGCCGTCCTCCAAGGGCGTCACCATGACCATCACATCGTTGGATTCCAGCGTCCCTGCCTTTGCGACCCTGAC
>CAZCTS010000024.1:0-19467 GCA_964501635.1 uncultured Oscillospiraceae bacterium
ACCGGGATCCGGGAGTAGCGCTCCTCCAGCAGCTCGTCCACGTAATCCTCCACCGGAACATTGATATTGATCATATACACGTCGGGTCTGGCCGTCATGATCTCGTAGGCCAGGGCGTCGTCAAACTCGAAAATGGAATGGATCATCTCCTTTCCGCTTTCGTTGATGTCCCCCTGTTCCTGCCCCACTTCCAGCAGAGAGAGGATCTCTTCCTGATAGTACTCGTTCTCCGTGGCGTAGTCGCGCTTGCGGAACAGCTTCATCAGGAGACTTACTGATGAAGAGAGCAATTTGACGAAAGGCGAAAAAAGAACCGAAGCAGCCATGACCGGCGTGATGATGGCCAGAGCGATTTTTTCGGCATAGAGCATGGCGATCCGCTTGGGAAAGAGTTCGCCGAACACCAGCGTAAAATACGACAATATCAGCGTGACGATGACAACTGCAAGCTGGGGGTTGATGTAGATTTCCGCCCGGGCCAGCAGGCTCATCAGGTCGTCGGACATATTGTAGGATGCGAACGCAGAAGAAAGAAAACCCGCAAAGGTGATGGCCACCTGGATGGTGGACAGAAACGTGGTGGGCTGGCTCAGCAGATTCAGCACTTTTTCCGCCCGGGCGTCTCCGTCGGTGGCATCTTCGGCGATGATTTTCATTTTTGTCTTGTTGAGAGAAACCAGGGCCATTTCCGCTGACGCAAAGAATGCGTTTGCCATGGTCAAAGCCAGCAGGATCAGCAGTTGCAGCGTGAGAGACAAGCCTCCCGGGTCGGGTTCCATTGTGTGATATTTCTCCTTTAAGATAGGTTAGAATGATGTTTGCGTTTATTGTAGCACATAGAGAGAGCTTTGAGTAGTCTCAGGCCGCTTATGGAAGGGTTTTGATGTACTCTTCTTTATAGCGGTAGAACTCCTGGGATGTGGTGGCAAAGTTGTGCTCGATGGAACCGTAGGCCTTCAGCACAAAATAAAGGTAGTCCGTATCCTCCGGATAAAGCGCCGCCAGAATGCACTCCCGGCCCGGCGAGGAAATGGGCCCCGGAGGGAGTCCGGCGTACATATAGGTGTTGTAGGGAGAATCGATCTCCAGATCGCTGTATAAAACCCGTTCTTTCGTCTCGCCCAGCAAATACTGGATCGTGGAGTCGAAGCCCAGCTTCATGCCGATCTCCAGCCGGTTGTACAGGACCCCCGCCACAAGCTTGCGCTCGCCGGGGAAACGGGTCTCCTCTTCCACCAGAGAAGCGATGGTGATGATCTCCAGCAGGCTGCGGTCCAGTTCCCGGGACCGCTGCTCGTACTCGGGCAGGTAGATCTCTTCGAAGCGCGACAGCATTTTTTCGATAATGTCCTGTTCCGTCGCGTCGGCGAAAACCTCGTAGGTGTCGGGAAACAGAAAGCCCTCCAGCCGGACGGCCCCCTCCCCCGCTTCGGAAATATAGCGAAAGTCGAAATCCCCTTCTTCCAGCAAGCGCATAAATTCCGCCCGGTCCACCAGGCCTTGTTCCGCCAGGGCGTCGGCTGTCTGATCCAGGGTGTAGCCTTCGGGTATGGTGAAGCGGATCGTCTCCCTTCGGGCATCCATCAGGGCTTCCATCATTTCTTCAAGGGTCATGGAGGGAGCCAGCTGGAAGGTCCCCGCCTGGTAGCGGCCGTCGTAGCCCAGCCACTTGGATTTCAACTTGAACAGCCAGGCGCTTCCGATGAGTTTCTCTTCCTGGAGGCCCCGGGCGATGGCCGTGGTGGTCATGCCGGGCTGGACGACGAATTCTCTCAGCGCCGGGTCGGCCGGATCCAGGGCTTTATCGTAGCCGCGGATGTACGCGAACGAAAACAAGCCTGCCAATAGAATCAAGACCAGCAGCGCGGCGGGCCATTTAACTTTTTTTCTGCTATGGGGTTTATTCTTCCTTGCCATGTCTTCCTTCAACTATGCGCGGGCGGACCCTTGAAAAAGCCGGACTCTATTTTGACCGTCCCAGGTAATCTCCCGTCCGGGTGTCGATTTGGATGACCTCCCCTTCTTCGATAAAAATAGGCACTTGGACCACAGCTCCGGTCTCCACGGTGGCCGCCTTGGTCACGTTGGTGGCGGTGTCGCCCTTGACGCCCGGTTCGGTCTCCGTCACCAGCAGGTTGACGAAGTTGGGCGCTTCCACGAGAAATGCCACGTCCTTGTAGAATTTGATGGTGGCCATATCGTTTTCCCGCAGATATTTCATGGCGTCTTCCACCTGTTCAAAGGGGACAGGCACCTGGTCGAAGGTGTCCTGATCCATAAAATAGTACAGTTCCCCATCGTTGTAAAGGTACTGCATCTGCTTGGTGTCGATGTGGGCTTTGGGAAATTTGTCGTTGGGGTTGAAGGCTTCTTCTCTGGTGGCGCCGGTCAGGATGTTCCGGTATTTGGTGCGCACAAAGGCCGCCCCTTTTCCCGGCTTGACATGCTGAAAGTCCAGGACCACGTGGGGTTCCCCATTCATGTCGAAGGTGACGCCTCTTCTGAAATCGCTTGCGTAGATCATATATTCTCCTCCATCTCTCTATAAGATGATCAATTCCTTTGGCGATGAAACAAAATTCATTATACCAAAAGGCGTAACCCTTGCCAAGTCTTCGATGCGGACACCGAATCGTTTGGGCAGATAAATGCCCGGTTCAATGGAAACGATGCTGTTTTCCGGCAGTTCTCCCGGAAAACCGGGACGAAGGCGCGGCGCCTCGTGAATTTCCAATCCTGTGCCGTGTCCCAGCCCGTGGCCGAAGTATTCCCCGTAGCCGGCCTCCCGGATCACATCCCGGGCCAGGCGGTCCGCCTCTTCGCAGGCCATGCCGGCTTTGATGCCCCCGCAGGCGGCCAGCTGAGCCTGAAGCACCAGGTCGTACACGGAACGCATCAAGGGGGTGGCGCTGCCGACGGCCACTGTCCGGGTCATGTCGGAGCAGTAACCCTCCACTTTGCAGCCGAAGTCCATGGTGACAAAATCCCCCTGTTCGATGGCTCGTTGGCCGGGCACGCCGTGGGGGTAGGATGTATTGGGCCCGGATACGCAGATCGTATCGAAGGAAAGATCCTCCGCGCCGTGAGATTTCATGAAAAGCTCGATCTCCAGGGCGGCCTGGCGCTCTGTGACGCCGGGCTTCAAATAGCCGCACATATGGCAGAAGCAAGCGTCTCCGATGGCGCAAGCCTGTCTGGTGGCGTCGATTTCGGCCTCGTCCTTGACCAGGCGAAGGTCTTCCACCAGACCTTCCACCAGAACGATGCGCTCCCGTCCCAATCGTTCGAGGAAACCCAGGTATTCCGCCAGGGGCAGGTTGTTTTTTTCCACACCAATGCGCTTTTCTTTGATCGACAGGAAAAAATCGCAGGCCTCGGCTCCGACTTTCACTTCCTGAAACGTCCAGGCAGGCGCCAGTTCCAGAGCCATTTCCATGTAGCGGAAATCCGTCAGAATATAGGCGTCGACGTCCGTGAGCCAAAGGGCGCAGTCCTTTCCGCTCTTTCCGGTCAGGTACTGCACATTGGCTTCGCCGCTGATATATAAACCGTCGATGTCCGCGCTTTGGATCCGCTCCCGCAGCGCGCTGATCCGCCTGGTAAACCGCTCATTCAATTCGGATCACCTCGCCCAGGATGCCGTAGATGTCCGACACGACTTGCGTAAAGGCCATTTCAGCCTGAAAGTATTGGGCGGCCAGAGGGTCTGCCATCACGATCTGGTACAGGGACTGCACCTGTCCCACCAACTCTTCCGGCGGGACGCTGCCCAGCATCTGCTGGGTCTGCAGGGCCATGTTCTTCTCCTGGAAATCGTTGATCATGTTCGAAAGGTCTTCGCTTTCGGAAATTTTGCTCTTCATCTGCCGGTAATGCCGGTACTGTTCGCTCTCTTTGAGGGCTTTGGCAAGGGCGTGGGCCAGGTCGTACACGTTTTCCATTGGTTCTTCTCCTTCTAAATGTCCATAAATATAGGCAGGATGACCGGACTGCGCTTGGTCTTCTTGTAGATGAATGTGCGCAGCGCGTCTTTTAAAGCGTTTTTCAAAGCCTGACGATCCCGGTTCCCTTCGTCCATGGCGTGCGTCAGCACTTCTTCCATATAGTTCTTGGCCTCTTCCATCAGGTCGCTGCTTTCGCGGACATAGACGAATCCTCTGGAGATCAGATCCGGTCCGGACAACAGTTCCCCCGTGGCGCTCTGGAAGGCGGCGGCGATGATGATCAAGCCCGCTTCGGACAGGTACTTTCGTTCATTCAGCACCACGCTGCCCACGTCGCCCACGCCCAGTCCGTCCACCAGTATGGTGTTGGACGGCACCTTGGCGCCGGAACGCCGGGCCCGGTCGGCGGTCACTTCCAGGATGTCTCCGTTTTCCATATAGAAAATGTTGTCCACAGGCATGCCCATGGCCTCGGCGATCAGCGCGTGGCTGCGCAGATGTTTGAACTCTCCGTGGACCGGCATAAAGAACTTCGGACGGATCAGGGTATGCATCAGCTTGAGTTCTTCTTCGCAGGCATGGCCGGAAACGTGGGTGTCGGCGATGTCGTTGTAGATCACGTCCGCCCCTTTTTCCAATAATGCGTTGACCACGTTCGACACGGTTTTCTCGTTGCCCGGCACAGGCCTGGAGGAAAGGATCACCACGTCCCCTTTTCGGATCTGCACGGCCCGGTGCTCGCTGTTGGCCATGCGCGTCAAGGCGGACATGGGCTCGCCCTGGCTGCCGGTGGTGATGATGACCAGCTGGGCGTCCTTCATGGATTTCGTCTGGTTCAGCTCCACGAAATGGATGGGATCGATGTTCAGATAGCCCAGTTCCGTGGCGATCCGCACCATGTTTTCCATGCTTCGTCCGGTGACACAGATCTTGCGGCCGTTGTCGATGGCCGTCTCCATGATCTTGCGGACTCTGTGCACGTTGGAGGAAAAAGTGGAGATGATGATCCGGTGGGGATTTCCGCGGAAAATATTCCCCAGGGCGACGCCTACGGTTTTTTCCGAGGGGGTGTATCCTTTTTGCTCTGCGTTGGTGCTGTCGCCCATCATGAGCAGGACCCCTTCGTTGCCGATGGCGGCCAGCCTGCCGAAGTCGATGGGCTCGCCGTCGGCGGGCGTGTAGTCGATTTTGAAATCCCCGGTGTGAAACACCTTCCCCACGGGGGTGTCGATGGAAAGGCACAGAGCGTCGGCCACGGAGTGGGTGGTGTGGATCGTTTCCACGGTGAAGCAGCCCAGGGAAATGATGTCTCCGGGGGTCACTTCGTGCAGATCTCCCTGCAGGTCGTGCTCCTTCAGTTTATTCTTGATGAACCCCACCGTCAGGCGCGTGGCGTAGATGGGCACGCTCAAAGATTTAAGAAAGTACGGGATCGCTCCGATGTGGTCTTCGTGGGCGTGGGTGATGACCATGCCCCGGATCTTTTCACGGTTGTTCATCAAATAGCTGAAGTCCGGGATCACGATGTCGATGCCCAGCATTTCGTCGTCGGGGAACGCCAGCCCGCAGTCGATGACGATGATGTCATCGCCGTACTCCAGCAAGGTCATATTCTTTCCGACTTCGCGCAGCCCCCCGATGGGGATCACTTTCAGCTTGTTGGTGCCGGTCGATTGCACTAAAACGGGTCGCTCGTCCTTTGCTTTCGGACGGGGTCCCGGTCTGGACTGGGGATGGTACCGTCGTCCTTGTTGCTCTTTCATATAGTTTTACCTGTTCCTCTCGTTATGAGTGTGTGAGTTTTCATTTGAATTATCCTTTTACGACAATGTTGATCAGCTTGTCGGGCACGGCGATATATTTGATGATCTCTTTGTTTTCCAGCAATGCCTTGACGCGTTCGTCGGACAGCAAGGTCTGGGTGAAGGCTTCCTTGTCCAGCCCGGAGGGCACTTCCAGGTGTTCTCTGACCTTCCCGTTGATCTGGACCACCACTTCCACCGCGGCTAGCACCAGGGCCTCCGGGTCGTATCCGGGCCACGAAGCCAGGTAGACGGAATCCTTGTGGCCCAAGCTCATCCACATCTCTTCCGCCACGTGGGGAACAAAGGGCGAAAGCATCCGCACCAGACGATCGGTGGCATCGGCCAAGAGACCCAGATTGATGTCATCCAGCTCTTTGTAGCGATACATCTCGTTCACCAGTTCCATAATGGCGCTGATGGCCGTGTTGAAATTGAAGCGTTCGCGGATATCGTCGGTGACCCGCTTCACCGTATGGTTCAAGACATAGATCAGGGAGAGATCGTCTTTCCCTTCCGGCTTGTAGCTCGCCGGGACATTCTGGGTGATCTCTGCCACTTCCGCCACCAGGCGATACACCCGGTTGATAAAGCGGAAACCACCTTCCACCCCCGCGTCGGACCACTCCAGCTCTTTTTCCGGCGGAGAGGCGAAGAGGATGAACAGCCTGGCCGTATCGGCGCCGTATTTCCGGATGATCTCTTCGGGGCTGACCACGTTGCCCAGAGATTTGCTCATCTTGCTGCCGTCTTTCAGCACCATGCCCTGGGTAAGCAGATTGGTGAAGGGTTCTTCCACCTTGCACAGGCCCAAGTCATAAAATACTTTTGTAAAAACCGGGAGTACAGCAAGTGAAGGATCGCATGCTCCACACCGCCGATGTACTGGTCCACGGCCATCCAATAGTCCGTCTTTTCTCTGGAAAAGGCTTCCTTCTGGTTTTTGGCATCGCAATAGCGCAGAAAATACCAGGAGGAGTCCAGAAATGTGTCCATCGTGTCCAGCTCTCGTTTGGCCGGTCTGCCGCAGACGGGACAGACTGCATCCGCGAAGGAGGCGCTGGTGGCCAGGGGCGACTCCCCTTTTCCCGTGAAGATCACATCCGTGGGCAATTTGACAGGCAGGTTCTCTTCTTTTTCCGGCACCCATCCGCAGGCGTCGCAATAGATCATGGGGATGGGCGCGCCCCAGTAGCGCTGCCTGGAAATGAGCCAATCCCTGAGGCGGAAGTTGACGGTCTTGTCGCCGACCCCCTCCGCTTCCAAATCTTTCGTGATGGCCGCGATGCCCTCCACATTGTCCAAACCGTTGTATTTTCCGGAATTGATCATTCTTCCCTGCGCCACAAATGCCGCTTTCAGGTCGTTCACATCGATGGACGGATCCTGGGGGTCCACCACGGGAACGATGTCGAGACCGAAAGCGGTGGCGAATTCGAAGTCCCGCTCGTCGTGGGCCGGGACACCCATCACGGCGCCGGTGCCGTAGTTGATCAGCACATAATCGGAGATATAGATCGGGACTTCTTTATGGTTGATGGGATTGACGGCATAGCAGCCCAAAAATTCGCCGGTCTTTTCCTTCGTGGCGTCGGTCCGCTGGATATCGCTCATCCTGGCGCACTGCTCGATGTAGGCCAGCACCTTATCTTCCTGCGGCGTGCCCTTGGCCAGTTCTTTGACAAAGGGATGTTCCGGGGCCAGCACCATGTATGTGACGCCGAACAGCGTGTCCACCCGGGTGGTGAACACCCTCAGCTTTTCGGCTCTGCCTTTGATGGAGAAATCCAGCTCGGCGCCTTCGGATTTGCCGATCCAGTTGCGCTGCATGGTCCGGACCTTTTCGGGCCAGCCTTTCAGCTTGTCCAGATCCTCCAGCAATCTCTCCGCATAGTCTGTGATCTTCAAATACCATTGGGACAGATTCTTCTTGGTCACATCCGCGCTGCATCGTTCGCAGCGCCCCTCCACCACCTGCTCGTTGGCCAGCACCGTTTGGCAGGAGGGACACCAGTTGACGGGGTTTTCTTTTTTATAAGCCAGGCCCTTCTTGAAGAATTGGATAAAGATCCACTGCATCCAGCGGTAGTAGTCCTCTGTGTAAGTGGCCACTTCCCTGTCCCAGTCGTAGGAAAAACCCAGCTGTTTCAGCTGCGCCCGCATTTCGGCGATGTTCTGCCGTGTCCACTGGGCCGGATGGGCGCCATGTTTAATGGCCGCGTTTTCCGCCGGAAGCCCGAAGGAGTCCCATCCCATGGGGTGAAGCACATTGTATCCCTGCATTTTCAGGAATCGCGCGATCACATCGCCGATGGAGTAGTTGCGCACGTGGCCCATGTGCAGTTTTCCAGAAGGGTAAGGAAACATCTCCAAAAGATAGAACTTCTCCTTTTCGGAATCCTCTGTCGTGCGGAACAGATTCTTTTCTTCCCAGATTTTCTGCCACTTGGGCTCGATATTTGCAAAGTCGTAATGTTGTTTCATGATCATCCTCACCATTGGGTACGCTGGTTATATTTAATCGTTGAACGGGTGGTCCACCGGAGTGCAATCGTTCCAGATCCGCTCGATTTGATAGTGCTGCCGCTGTTCTTCCGTGAACACATTGACGATCACGTCTCCATAGTCCATCAGGATCCAGCCGGAGGCGCCCTTCCCTTCGATGTGGCGGACCAGGGTGTCCTTTTGGGCCAGCCGCTCTTCCACCTCTTCTGTCAAGGTTTTCAGCTGTCGCAGGTTCGCGGCTGTCGCGATGACGAAATAGTCGGCAAAGCCGGATTTTTCTCCGATGTCCAGGATGACGATGTCTTTGGCTTTCTTTTCGTTGAGCACGCTGGCGGTCAAGAGCGCCACTTCTTTGTTGTTCATTGATTGTCTCCTTTTTCTGTTTTCTTTTTTAGCTCATCGATGGCCGCTATGGAACGGGGGTCAAAACGAAGGCCCAGGCTTTCGACATATTCTCGCGTGTGCACCATCAAACCGTACAGGCATTCATCGATCCCCTGCTCCTGCATGCCGCGAAGCTGGCAGACACCGGGATAATCGCGGCCTTCCTCCAGAGAATCCGCCAGGTAGATGATCTTTTCCAGCAGGCACATCCCCGGCCGCCCCGTGGTGTGGTAGCGTATGGCGTCCAGGATCTCCCTGTCGTCGATCCCGAACTGTTCCTGCAGCTTCTGCGCTGCGAAGGGTCCGTGTTCCAGATTGCCGACTTCCCGATAGGCGTCGTGGAACCAGGAGGCAATTTCGGCTTTTTCCGGATCCGCCCCGAAGCGCAGGGACAGTTCCTGTGCTTTGGCGACGACGCCTTCCGTGTGCCGGTATCGGTCGTGGTCCACCTTCCGGCGGACGAATTCCTGAAGAAGTCGGGCTGTGTTCTGATACAGGCCGTTTTGCGCGATGTATTCGATGACTGCGTCCGGGAGCATAAACCGCACGGATTTGCCCGTGGCCATGCGGTCCCGCAAATCGCTGGCTGCGATCTCCAGCTCCGGGATCCGGATGTACTGGGCCTTCAAGGGGTAACGGGTGGATAAATCTTCTAAGATCTTCTCCAGTTTGCTTTCGTCGTAGCCTTTGCGAAGGCCGATCAAAAATGAAAATTCACTGAGAAGCTCTCTGGAAAAGTTCCACTCTTCGATCTGCATAAACGCGTCGGTCCCGATGATAAAGAACAGCTCGGCGTCTGCTCCGTATTGATCCGAAAGGGCGCGGAGCGTGTCATACGTGTAGGACGGCTCCTCTTTCTCCAATTCGATGGTGGAGATCCGGAATCCTTCATGGTCGCCGATGGCCAGCTCCAGCATTCTGAGCCGGTGCTCTTTTCCGGCAGGCTTGCTCCATATTTTAAACGGAGACACGCAGGCGGGCACGAAGAGGATCATATCCAGCTGCGCTTCCGATTTGATTTGTTCAGCCAGGATCAGGTGGCCGTAGTGCACCGGGTCGAAACTTCCGCCCAGTACGCCGATTCGTTGTTTCATTTCGCAGTCCTTGTTGTCCGGATTCATTCCGGAATAACAGCAATGGCCAGTTCGTTCAGCTGCTCTTCCGAAGCGAAGGTGGGCGCGTCGGACATGGCGCAGACCGCATTCTGATTTTTGGGGAATGCGATCACTTCCCGGATGCTCTTTTCCTTGCACAGAAGCATGGCGATCCTGTCCAGACCGTAGGCCAATCCGCCGTGGGGCGGTGTTCCGTAGTTGAACGCGTCCAGAAAATATCCGAATTTGTTCTGGATCTCCTCGTCGGTGAGTTTGAGGACCTGGAACATTTTGCGCTGCAGTTCCCGGTCGTGGATACGGATGCTTCCGCCGCCAAGCTCCACGCCGTTGAGCACGATGTCGTAGGCGTTGGCCAGCACTTTGCCCGGATCGGTGTCCATCAGCGGGATATCTTCGATTTTCGGCGATGTGAACGGATGATGTTTGGCCATATACCTCTGGTCCTCTTCGGAGTACTCCAGCAGCGGAAAGTCCACGACCCAAAGCAGTTTATAGACTCCGTCATCCAGAAGGCCCAGCTTTCCGGCCAAGTCTCGGCGAAGGAAGCCCAGGCTGTCGTACACGACGGAGTCCTTTCCGCTGACGATCAGGATCAGGTCGCCGGGTTTTCCGTCCATGTGGCCGGCCAGTGCCTTGAGCTCGTCGGGTTCAAAGAACTTGGAGAGGCTGGAGCCGATTTCTCCTTCGCCCACGCGCAGCCAGGCCAGTCCGCCGGCGCAGAAGGTTTTGATGGAATCGGTCATCTTGTCAATATCCTTGCGGCTGAATGCGGCGGCGCCGCCTTCCACGCAGATCCCCATCACCCGTCCGCCGGAAGCCAGGGCATCCGTAAATACTTTGAACCGGCTGCCGGAAGCGATCGGCGCCAGATCCTTCAGCTCGAAACCAAAGCGAAGGTCCGGCTTGTCGGAGCCGAAGCGTTCCATGGCGTCTTTCCAGGTCAGCCGGGGCAGCGGCAGGTCGATCTCCTCGTCCAGCAGTTCCTTGAAGACCCTCTTTAAAAACCGTTCCTGGATGTCCAGGATGTCATCCTGATCCACGAAAGACATCTCCAGATCGATCTGGGTGAACTCCGGCTGCCGGTCGGCTCTCAGGTCTTCGTCTCGGAAGCAGCGGGCTATTTGCATATAGCGATCGGTGCCGGAAAGCATCAGCAGCTGCTTGAACATCTGGGGCGACTGGGGCAAGGCGTAGAATTTTCCGTGGTTGACCCTGCTGGGAACCAGGTAATCCCGGGCTCCTTCGGGCGTGGGCTTGATGAGGATAGGCGTTTCCACCTCGGTAAAACCTTCCCCATCGAAGTAGTCCCGGGCAATTTTGCACAGCTTGTGCCGCAAGGTCAGGTTCCTCTGCATCTTTAATTTGCGCAGGTCCAAAAAACGGTACTTGAGGCGCAGATCCTCGGACACATTGTCGTCGTCTTTGATGTAGATGGGCGGCGTGTCCGCTTTTGAATACAATATCAAATCCTCTGCGATCACTTCGATGGTACCCGTGGGCAGGTCTTCGTTGACTGATTCCCGGAGCCTGACGACGCCCCGGACGCCCACCACATATTCGCCGCGAAGGCTGTCGGCCAGTTCGAAACATTCCTTGGGTAGCGTGTCGTTGAAGACGATTTGAACGATCCCCGTTTTGTCCCTCAGATCGCAAAAAATCAAACCGCCCAGGTTGCGTCTCTTCTGCACCCAGCCGTTGAGTACGACTTGCTTGCCGATATCTTCTTTTCTGAGCGTACCGCACAGGTGTGTGCGCTTATAGAGCATTTCCATCGATCCCTCCCGAATGGCGAATGGCCGTTTCAATTTCGTCGATTTTGACTTCGTGCTGGCTTGATCTTTTCATGTCCCGGAGCGTGATCACGCCTTTGTCCAGCTCATCCTGACCCAGGATCAGCGTGTAGGCCGCCTCCATGCGGTCGGCGTACTTCAGCTGGGCTTTCAGGTTCCGGTCCATCACATCCATCAGGACCCGAAAACCCGAGCTCCGCAGAGACTGGACCGTCTTGAGCGCCTGGATCTTCGCCTCCGGTCCCAAAGCGGCGATGAAGATGTCGCAGCCCGGGGGTTTGGGTATCCGGATGCCGGCCGCCTCCAGCACCAGCAGCAGCCGTTCGATGCCCATGCCGAAGCCAACGCCGGGGGTCGGCGGCCCGCCGATCTCTTCGATCAGATGGTCGTAGCGCCCTCCGCCGCAAACGGTTGATTGGGCGCCGATCTTGTCGGAAACGATTTCGAAGGCTGTTTTCGTGTAGTAATCCAAGCCCCGGACAATGTCCGTATCGATCAGATACGGTATGGACAGAGCGGTCAGGTTCTTCCGGAGATCCTCAAAGGCTTCCCTGCAATCGCCGCAGATGTACTCCATCATGCGGGGCGCGCCTTTTGTTATTTCCTTGCATACCGGCGATTTGCAGTCCAATATGCGCATGGGATTGCGCTCGAACCGGTCTTTGCAGGTTTCGCACAAGCTATCCAGATTCGGCCTCAAATAATCCTGCAGCACTTTCTTGTATTCCGACCGGCAATCCGGACAGCCGATGCTGTTGATCCGAAGGGACAGGTCGTCGATGCCCAGGCTCCCCAGATAATCCATGGCCAGGGCGATCACTTCCGCATCGGCCAGCATGCTCTGGCTGCCAAAGATTTCGATGCCGAACTGATGGAATTGGCGCTGTCTTCCCTTCTGCATCTTCTCATAGCGGAAGCAGGGAATATCGTAGTAATACTTCGCCGGCAGGGCTTCCGCGTAGAGTTTGTTCTCCACGAAGGAGCGGACCACCGGGGAAGTGCCTTCCGGTTTCAGGGTCAGGCTCCGTCCGGCCAGCTCAAAGGTGTACATCTCCTTCTGAACGATGTCCGTCGTGTCCCCCACCCCTCGCTTGAACAATTCCGTGTGTTCGAAAATGGGGGTCCTGATTTCCGTAAAGCCATAGCGGGCGCAGCAGTTCCGGAATGATTCCTCCAGCCAATGCCAACGGTATACTTCCGAGGGCAGGATATCTTTTGTTCCTTTTGGTATGCTGACGATCATTGGATTCCTTTTTCCTTTCGCTGGATCATCTCTTCGATCCGATCGATGTAGATTTCGTAATTGCTCACATTGGGGACGCGTTCCAGCCGGTTTTCTCCGGGATAGAATATTTTGCTGATCCCTCCGGCGCCCAATGCCAGAATGGTCTGATCTTCAGCCATGATCCGGATGTTATAAAAGCTTTCCGTTCCCGGCAAGGCATAGCCTACATTTTCCAGATTGCCGGCCATGTGCTTTTGACGATACAGATAATACGGCCGATAGCCTTCGCGCCGGAGGGTCGAGCGGGCTTCGGCCAGCATCCCGGCCGTGGCGTCGCCTCGCCGGAAGGCGTAATCCTGGTCTTCCTCGATCAGTCTGGAGGCTTTTTTGACCGCCAGAGTGTGGACCGTGATGTTGGCGGGCTGCAGGCGCAGCACCTGTTCCAGGCTGTACTTGAAATCCGAAGGATCTTCCCCCGGCAGCCCTGCGATCAAATCCGCGTTGATCAGGGGAATGCGGCAGTCCCTGGCCAGGGCGAAAGCTTCCTGTATCTGGCTGGCCTTGTGGGAGCGGCCGATCCGCTCCAGCGTGGCATCCACCATGGTCTGGGGATTGATGCTGATCCGGCGGGCGCCCCAACGGGTTATGGCGTTCAATTTTTCCCGGTCGATGGTATCCGGCCTGCCGCATTCCACAGTGAATTCCTGTGTCCGCTCTGTTTGAAAGCGCTTGGAAACACGCTGCATCAGATCATCCAGCTGAAACGCTTCCAGACTGGTGGGCGTGCCTCCGCCGATATAGATGGACTCTGCGTGCCAGCCCCTGCCTTTGACCAGTTCCGCTGTGGCGTCGATTTCCCGGTACAATGCCTCGAGATACTTCTCCGACCCATCCCTGGAGATCACATTGGACGGAAAGGAGCAATAAAGGCATCTGGACGGGCAGAACGGGATCCCGACATACAAGCCGATGGCCGGCGGCGCTTCCTGAAACTTGACAGAAGATTGTGTTTCGTAAACTTCTTCCAGCAGATCGACTTTTTCTTCGGATACCCGGTATTCCTTGCGCAAAATGGATCGGACTTCTTCCCCGGATCGGCTGCTGCGCATTTCGGCCAGGAGTTTAACAGGACGCACCCCGGTCAGGATGCCCCAATCCAGCCTGCGCCCGGTCTGTTCGACGAAAAACTCGTAGACAGCCTGCTTCTGGCGATTTCCGTTTTCAGAGTCCTTCGGGACGACCAGATCGAAACCATCGTCCTCCGTTTCACCCGGGACAAATTCATACTCGGCGGACGGGAGGAACATGTTGGCCAACTCCGACAGGCGGTAGCGGCTTTTTTCGTCGGGCACTGAAATCCTATACAAAGGGATTGTACCTGGCCTCGTGTCCGATGGTGGTCTCTTCCTCGTGGCCGGGCAGCACCCGGGTGTCCTCCGGAAGGATCAGCAGTTTTTCCCGGATGGAGCGGATCAGCGCGTCCTGATCTCCTCCGGGAAAATCGCTGCGGCCGATGGAATTGCGAAACAAGGTGTCTCCGCTGAACAGGGTCTTCCCCATCAGGATGCACATGCCGCCCGGCGTGTGGCCCGGTGTCACAATAAAGCGTACTTTAGTGTCTGCAAGGGTCATCTCCTGACTATCTTCCACATAAACGTCGCACTCGATCCCCCCGCTTCCGTAGCTGGCTTTTCTGTCGATCAGAAATTTCCGCTCCTTTTTCGAGGCCAGTGTCCGGATGCCGGGATATTCTTTCAGCAAATCAGGGATCCCGGCGGTGTGATCCCCGTGTCCGTGGGTCAGGAGGATATATTCCGCTGAGATCTCCTGCTTTGCGATGAAATCCTTCAATTCTTTGGACACGTCTCCCGGGTCGACAATAAAGCCCTTTTTCGTCTCCTCGTTCCACGCCAAATAGCAATTCGTCTGCAGGTATCCGCAAGGAAATACTTGAATGTTCATTTAAAACTCCTTTTTACTGTCGATCAATATCGTCACCGGTCCGTCGTTGTGGATGCGCACCAGCATTTCGGTCTGAAACACCCCCTCCTGGACATCCAGGTCCTGGGATCGGAGGATCTCGCAGAACTGGTCGTAGAGCGCCTGAGCCTCCCCTGGGTCCGCGGCATCCGAAAAGCTGGGTCTCTTCCCCTTTTTTACATTTCCATAAAGTGTAAATTGCGAAACCGCAAGGATCTGGCCGCCCACATCGATCACGGAGCGGTTCATTTTTCCGCCGGCGTCTTCAAAAATGCGGAGCCCCGCGATCTTTTCCGCCATATAGCGGGCGTCGGCCTGGGTATCTCCCTTCCCCACGCCCAGGAAGACCGTCAGGCCTTTCTGGATGGAACCGGTCATTTGTTCATTGGAGGTGACGTCGCTGTAGGTCACGCGCTGCACAACTGCTCTCATGTAGTATTCCCCTTGGCAATGGATGGGTTCAAGAGTTCGTCCTGTATACCTGGGACACGCTTTTGATCTGGCTGAAACGGTTCAGTATTTTGACGATGTGGGCGGTGTTGGAAATGGACAAGGTGAGCGTCATATTTGTGACACCGTCCTTGTCGGTCTTGGCGTTGACGCTGGTGATGTTGATGTCCATCTCTTCGCAGGCTTTGGAAACATCCGCGAACAAGCCTTTCCGGTCTTCGGCCAGCAGACTGATCTCCGCGTCGTAGTACATCGTGTCTTCGCCGATGTCCCATTGAACTTCGATGAGCCGGGCCAATTCCGGCTCGGGCATCGAAAGGATATTGCTGCAGTCCTTGCGATGAATGGAAACGCCCCTGCCTTTTGTCGTATAGCCGATGATATCATCTCCGGGCACCGGACTGCAACACTTGGCGAAGCGGATCAGCAGATTGCCCACTCCTTTGACTGTGATGCCCTTCGTTTGCTCCCGTTTTTTGTGATCGACGGCCTTGAGCTTCTCTTCCTGCTTTTCCTTCTTCTTTAGATCCGCCTGCTTTTCTTCGTTGTAGAACCCCGCGCACAGCAGCAGCGTCCTGTTGAGCAGCGGCCCTCCGTAGCTGATGGCTGTGTACAGATCCTCAATGGAGGAATAATTCATGGCCTTGGCGGCTCTGCCCACGTATTGATTTTTCAGGATCAGCTGCAGATCGAGGCCCTTTCGCTTTCCGGCCTTTTCCAGCATTTCCCTGCCCTTATCGGCGTTCTGCGGCTTGGTGTCCTTCTTGAGCCACTGGCGGATCTTGTTTTTGGCCGAATTGGTCTTGGCGATCTTCAGCCAATCGATGCTGGGGCCTTTGGAATTGGCCGAAGTGACGATGTCGATGATCTCGCCGTTCTGGAGCACATAGTCGATGGGGACCATCTTTCCGTTCACTTTGGCGCCCACGCACTTGGCGCCCACGGCAGTGTGGATCTTGAAGGCAAAATCCAGGGGCGTGGATCCGGCGGGCAATTCCATCACGTCGCCCTTTGGCGTAAAGACGAAAACCTGATTGGAGAAAAGATCGAGCTTCAGGGTCTCCATGAACTCTTTGGGGTCGTTCAGATCCTGCTGCCATTCCAGGGTCTGACGGATCCAGGCCAGCTTCACTTCCTCGTCTTCGGATTGGATCCCCTCTTTGTATTTCCAGTGCGCCGCGATGCCGTATTCGGCGATGCGGTGCATTTCCGAGGTGCGGATCTGGATTTCGAAGGGGTTTCCCGTCTCGCCGATCACCGTGGTGTGCAGCGACTGATAGCGGTTGGGCTTGGGCATTGCGATATAATCTTTGAATCTGCCGGGAATGGGCTTCCACTTTGTGTGGACGGCCCCCAGCACCCCGTAGCAATCCTTGATGCTGTCCACGATCACGCGAATGGCCGTCAGATCAAATATTTCATCCAGTTGCTTCTGCTGGAACTGCATTTTTTTATAGATGCTGTAGTAATGTTTGGACCGCCCGGTGATCTCGTAATGGATCTGCAGGTCGTCCAGCATTTCCTTGATCTCCCGGATGACCCGCTCGATGGCCTTGCCCCGCTCCTCCCGGCGCTGGGTCATATCGTTTTCCAGAGCCGCGTAGGCTTCGGGCTCCAGATTCTTGAACGCAATGTCCTCCATCTCGAACTTGAAGGCGTAAATGCCCAGACGGCTGGCCAGCGGCGCGTAGATCTCCAGGGTCTCGATGCATTTTTCCCGGATCTGCTCATCGTTCATATAGTTGATGGTCCGCAGGTTGTGAAGCCGGTCGGCCAGTTTGATGATCAGGACCCGGATGTCTTTGGACATGGCCAGAAACATTTTTCGGATGTTTTCCGCCTGCCGGTCTTCCCTGCTTTCGTAGACCAGGGAGCCCAGCTTTGTGACGCCGTCAACTAAAAGAGCCACCTGGGGCCCGAATTCTTTTTCCAAATCAGACAATCGGTATTCCGTGTCTTCCACGGCATCGTGAAGAAGACCGGCGGCAAGGGTATTGTCATCCATGCCCAGTTCCGCCAGGATCTGCACCACGGCGACCGGATGAGTGATATACGGTTCGCCGGATCTTCTGAACTGATTTTTGTGGAGCTGCTCGGCCTTCTGATAGGCCTTTTCAAGAAAGGCCACATCGTAGTTGGCGTTGATCTGGAGCAGTCTGCCGATGAATTCCTCCATGGTAATCCTTATGCTGTGTATTTATGCGCCTTTATATTTTTTGCCCTGTGTAAGCTTTGTAATCGTGAAGTACAGACCGGAGGCGATGGTGATGGAAGAAAGAGTGCCGACGCTGACGCCCGCGATCAGGGGAAGCGCGAAGGCTCTGATGGAGCTGCCGCTCAGGACGACCATGGGCAAAATGGCCACTACCGTGGTCAGGGAGGTCATGATCGATCTTCCCAGCGACTGCGTGATGCTCAGGTCGATCAGATCCTCCAGCCTGGTCTTTTTCATGAAATGCAGGTTCTCGCGTATGCGGTCGAATATGACGATCGTGTCGTTGATGGAGTATCCGATCACGATGAGCAGACCTGCGATAAAGGGGCTGTTCATCTGAAGATGAAAGAGCCCGTAAAAACCCAGAAGCATCAAGCCGTCGTGAAACAGCGCCGCAATGGCAGCCACGCCGAAGCGCCACTCAAAGCGCACGGCGATGTAAGCCAGCATAGCCGCCGCTGACAGCAAAAGCGCTTTGACCGCGTTGGCCTTCAGCTCAGAACCCACGGATGGGCCGATCAGTCCCGTCTGCTCGACAAAATCGCTTTCCCCGGTTTCCAGGCTGAAGGATTCCCGAAGGGCCTCAGACAGCTTTCCCCTATCCTCGTTGGATAGTATCTGCGTCGTTTTCAGGATGATCTTTTCATTTTCAGCTCCGGCGTGCTGGACGTCGGCGCTGATCCCCTGTCCATCCAATATCTTCCGGACTTCTTCGACCTGGACTTCCCGGCCCAGGTTGAACTGCATGATGGTCCCTCCGGTAAAATCGATGCCCGCGTTGAAGCCCCGGATGCCGCCCACCGTCAAGCCGATCAGGATCAGGACGCTGGAAAAAATGTAGAACTTTTTCCGGTTCGCAATAAAGGGTAATTTGCGGCTGGATTCTTCTCCCGTGACCTCTTTGACGCCGAAGGATTTGGGATTTCCAAAGCGGCGGCTCTCCGCCACCAGCTCTAAAAATACCTGGGAAACCAGCACTGCCGTCAACAGGCTGGCCACGATGCCGATCAGAAGCGTCGTAGCGAATCCCCTGACGGAGCCGGTGCCGAACTGAAACAGGATGACCGCTGCGATGATGGTCGTGATCTGCGAGTCGATGATGGTGGACATGGCTCTCTTGTAGCCGGAATGCACGGCGACCCGCACGCTTTTGCCCAGGATGATCTCTTCCCGAATGCGGCTGAATATGATCACGTTGCTGTCCACCGCCATGCCAACCGACAAAATGATGCCGGCTATGCCGGGCAATGTGAGCACCGCATTCAAGGCGATCAGCGTCCAGACCACCAGGAGGATATAAAGAAGCAAGGCCACATCGGCCACCAGGCCCATGATCCGATAGAATACCAGCATGATCAGCAGGATGAGCGCGATGCCAACAGCGCCGGCCATCACGCTCTTTTGCGCCGCGTCCAGTCCCAGCGTGGGGCCGACGATCTCTGTTTCCACTTCCTTGAGCTGTACAGGCAATGCTCCGCCGCGGATCAAGGCCGCCAGGGAAGCGGCGCTCTCCTGATCAAAGCGGCCGGTGATCTGGCAGTTGGTTCCTGTAATGACCGTGGTGACAGCGGGTTCCGAGATGACTCCCTCGTCCAGATAGATCAGGATCTGATTGTCGTTATATAGAGGGTCGGCCGACCGGATCTTACCGTTTACGATCGCCCGGGTGGCTGCCTCAAATGCGGCCGCGCCGGCGGGATCGAACTCCATGGCCACCATATAGGTGCCCATCAGATTGGGCTCGTAGCCTTGGTAGGGCTGGGCCAGGGCATTTTTGACGTTTTGCCCGCTCACCACCAGCGCGCCGTCGGCGGTCCGGAAAGAAAGCTGAGCGGTCTGTCCTATCATCTGGATCGCTGTGCTGGCATCCTGGGCCCCGGGCAGTTCCACGCGGATGCGGTTTCCATTTTCCACTGTGATCACCGGTTCGGTGAGTCCGAACTCGTTCACGCGATTTTCCATGACCGCCCGAACTTGTTCCATAAGCTTGTTCAGTTCAGAGCCGGTCAGAGAAGTCTGAGCCTCCATCACGACCGAAACGCCGCCCACCATGTCCA
>CAZCTS010000025.1:0-7338 GCA_964501635.1 uncultured Oscillospiraceae bacterium
TGTATATCACCGCGGTACCACCCTGTTTACCGGAAAAACCGGTCGCTCTGCAGGTTCCATCAAACCTTGGGCTGCGGTAACGGGGCCTTCCGGGATCCCTTGTGCGCCGTGGCGTTGGGGGATCCGGCTCAGGAGCGAGAACACCGGATCTTTTGGTATCGGCTCGCACCATCCGCCGACTCTCTGCAACGCTATGACATCCGGGTATACTCCGTCATTGCCTTTATATATTGTTGATGAGTATATACAAGCCGCTTTCGCTTGTCAAACGGTTTTTTTTGCACGCAATTTTTGAAAGTATAAGGGGAAAAAGCCCCATAAGGCGAATAAGTCGGTTATTGATTAATTTGCACTTTAATCTATTTGGCAAAGTGATATAATAATGTCGAAAAGAGAATCCCGCTTACGTATCACAAGGAGGAGATTATGAAATTTTCCAGCAAGATCCAGCAATGCTCCCTGTCCCCGATCCGTAAATTTTATCCGTACCAGGTGGAATGCGGCAGGCAGGGAAAGAAAATCTATCATCTTAACATCGGTCAACCCGATATCAAGACTCCGCCCATCTATTTCGACACGGTGCGCAACTTCAGCGCGCCGGTTCTGGAGTACGCGCCCTCTCCGGGCATCCCTTCCGTCATCAAGGCGGTGCAGAACTATTTCGAAGAGATCGGGATCCACTACGACACCCCCGATATCGTCGTCACCTCCGGCGGCAGCGAAGCCCTGATGTTTACGATGACCACCATTCTGGATGACGGTGATGAAATTTTGATCCCGGAGCCCTTTTACCCCAACTACAGCACCTTCGTGAACACCACCGGCGGCAAGATCGTTCCCATTCCCACCACTGCCGAAGAAGGATATCATTACGCGGACAAAGAAAAAATCGAAAAGCTGATCACCCCCAGAACCAGGGCGATCATGTTCACCAACCCGGGCAACCCCACCGGCGCCGTTTTGACTCACGAGGAGTGCAAAATGCTGGCCGACCTGGCCGTGGCCCACGATCTTTTCCTGATCGCCGACGAGGTGTACAGGGAATTCATCTACAGCGGAGAGCCCCTGTCCTCCATGGGCAGTTTCGATCATGCGGCCGACCACGTGATCCTGATCGACTCGGTTTCCAAGCGCTTCTCCGCCTGCGGCGCCCGAATCGGCGTGGTGGTCACAAAGAACAAGGAGTTCCAGGCCGAGTTTATGAAACTCTGCCAGGCCAGACTTTCCGTCGCCACACTGGACCAGCTGGCAGCCGCTCAGCTCTACACTGTGGACAAGAGCTATTTCGAAGAAGTCCGGGTGGAATACAAGAAGAGAAGAGACACGGTCTACAGCGCTCTGTCCAAAATCCCCGGCATCGTCTGCAGGGAGCCGAAAGGCGCGTTCTACGTGATGGCCAAGCTGCCGGTCAAGAATACGGAAGACTTCCTGATCTGGCTGCTCACGGAATTCCAGGACAAGGGCGAAACGGTCATGTACGCCCCCGGCGGCGGTTTCTATGCCACGCCGGGCAAAGGGCTCAACGAGATCCGGATCGCCTACGTGCTCAACTGCCAGGACCTGGAGCGGGCCATCGAGCTGCTGAGACTGGCCCTGGAACAGTATAAAGACTGACGGAGATAACGTATGAAACTTGTAAGAGTACACCACTACGACGCTTTTACAAAGGTGGCCGGCAAGGGAAACCCTGCCGGCGTCATCTTTGACGCCGAATCGTTCAGCACGGAAGAAATGCAGGAGATCGCCCGGCAGATCGGTTTCAGCGAATGCGCGTTTATTCTGCCTTCGGACACGGCGGACCTGCGGCTGCGCTACTTTACACCCGGCGCCGAGGTCAACCTCTGCGGACACGCCACCGTGGCGTCCATCTATGCGTTGTACAATGGAATGGCCGCCGGCGAAGCGCCTCTCCACAAGAAAGTGGAGACGAAAGCCGGGATCATCGACATCACTTATTTGCCGGACACTCAGGAGGTATCCATGACCCAGGCCCCGGCGGTGTTCGAACCCTTTTCCGGAAACCTTGCCGCGCTGATGGCAACCATCGGACTGGAGAAGGGGGATCTGGACACAAACTACCCCGTGGTCTACGGCTGCACGGGATTGTGGACCCTGATCCTGCCGGTCAAAAGCCTGGAAGCCTGCTCCCGCATGGTGCCCGACCACCACGCCTTTCCGCCGGTGCTGAGGGAGCGGCCCAACACCTCCGTCCATCCCTTGTGCACCCAGACCTTCCATCCGGAAGCCACGCTCCACGGAAGACACTTTTCCGCGGCGATCACCGGGCGCGTGGAGGACCCCATCACCGGGACCGCCTGCGGCGTCATGGGCGCTTACTACATCAATTTTATGCACCCGGACAAGGAACGCTGCGACATCCTGATCGAACAGGGCCAGGAGGCCGGATACGACGGCCTGGTGCGGGTGTGGGCCCAAAAGGACAAAGGTTCCACCCATGTCCGGATCGCCGGCACCGCGGTGTACGTGGCCGAATTGAAGGCCGAACTGTAACATTAGTATAATAAAAGACCGTGGCCTCCGGGTATTCCCGGGGCCACGGTTTTCATTTGCGCGATTGGTCTGTGCGGGTTTAGAAAGATTCCGCCAGTTCGTTCACATCGGTCAGGGGACGGCCTTGTTTGACCGCTGTCTCTGCCAGCGTCAGCTTGCCGCCGTAGCAGGTGAGGCCGGTGCGCATGAAGTACTTGTTGTCCTTGAGGGCCTTTTCCACGCCCTTATCGGCGATTTCCAGCACGATGGGCAGCGTGGCCGATGAAAGCATTTCCGAGGAGGTCTTGGCAAAGGCCGAGGGGATGTTGTCCACGCAATAGTGAACGATGCCGTCCACGATAAAGGTGGGGTCTGTGTGGGTGGTGCTGCTGCAGGTTTCGATGGCGCCGGGTTCGTCGCAGGCCACGTCCACGATCATGGCGCCGGGCTTCATCATCTTCAGGTCCTTCTTGTAGACCAGGGGCTCGTTCTTCGTCCGGTCCCACATGATGCAGTTGATGATCACATCGGATTCTTTGATGCATTTGACGAAGTTCGCCCGGTTGGACATCAGGAAGGTGACGTTCGGCGGCAGAGCCAGCCTGGCCGCTTCCATGGCCTTGAGGCTGTTGTCGATGATCCGCACCTCGTTGCCCAGGGCCGCCGCAAAGGTGGCTGCGCCCATTCCGCTGTTGCCCGCGCCGATGATGGTGATCACGGGCGTGTCCACGCCGGTGATGTTGCACAGGATCTGCCCGTCTCCGCCGTGGACGGCCTGCTTAAAGTGCATGGCTGCCATAAAGCCGCCCCGGCCTGCGATCTGGCTCATGGGCTTGAGCAAGGGGAATCCCCCCTGGGCGTCCCGGAAGTCCTCGTAGGCGAAGGCCGCGCAGCCGCTCTTGAGCAGCACGTCGGTCTCCTCGGGGTGGGCGTTGGAGTGGATGTAGGTCATCAGGATCTTATCCTTGGTCATGTACTTGTATTCCTGGGGGAAGAGTTCCTTGACCTTGTAGATCAACGTGCTTTTTGTATAGACGGTGTCTGCGTCGGCGATGAGGGCGCCCGCGGCCGCATAATCTTCGTCGGAGGAACCGGCGATTTTGCCGGCGTCGTGCTCCACGTAGACCTGATGGCCTCTTGCGACCAGTTCACGGACCGTGTCGGGAACCGCAGCGACCCGGTATTCGTTGGGTTTGATCTCCTTAAGTACTCCGATAATCATATTGTTCTCCTTTCAATTGCACAGAGGAAAATGATTCTGTCTTATATTATAACATATAAGCAAACGATGTGCCAATTTCAAAGGCTTGCAATGCAAGGCTTTGAAAGGTGGATATTCGGCGGGCGACCATATTTTGTCGTTTTTGATCGATGGGCCGACAAATATTTGTCGCATTTGTCCTAGCGGCTGTCTTCCGCGGCTTTTTCGTCCAGACCCAGCTGCCGGATCTTGTAGGTGAGGGTCTGTCTTGGGATCTCCAGAAAGGCTGCCGCTTTGGTCTTGTTTCCTTCGGCTCGCGCCAGGGCGCGGCGGATCAGATCCTTTTCCATATCCTCCAAGGCCCGGGACAGCGCAGGAATAGGCTCCGCCGTTCCTTCCCCTTCTTCCCCTTCGAACAGGCGCTGGTGCAGATAGGATGGCAGATGCCCGGGGTTCAGCACCTCGTCGTCGCCGGCGAATTCCACCGCCCATTCGATGACGTTCTTCAATTCTCTGACATTGCCCTCCCAGCGGTAGGACAGCAGCGCCTCCCGGAGGTCTCCGGTGACGCCGCGGATATGCTTGCCGTAGAGGTCCTGGAAATGCTTGATGTAATACTCGATGAACAGCTCGATGTCTTCCCTGCGGTCCCGCAGGGGCTGGATCCGGATGATGCCGCCGGAAAAGCGGTAGAACAGATCCTTGCGCAGGATGTTGCGGGCGATGGCCTCTTCGGGCTCCACGTTCATGGCGCCGATGATTTTGACGTTCACGGTCTTGTCCCGGTTGTCCCCCAGGGAACGGAAGGTGCCGTCCTGGAGCACCCGCAGCAGCTTGGCCTGCACCGGATAGGGTATGGCATTCAGCTCGTCCAGGAACAGAATGCCCCCGTCGGCCTCCTCGAACAGCCCCCGCCGGTTTTCCGCGCCGGTGTAGATCCCGCGTTTGGTGCCAAAGAGGATGGACTCCATCAGGTTTTCGGGCACCGTGGCGCAGTTGAGCACCACCACCTTGCTCCTGGGCAGGCCGCTGTGGGTGATCATGGCCTGGGCGAAGAGCTCCTTGCCGGTTCCGGTCTCCCCGTAGATCAGCGTAGGATTCGGCAGCTTGGCCAGGGTCTGGGCCATGTGGATGTTTTTTCGCATGTCGGGGTTTCGGGTCAGGATGAGGCTGAACGTGACAGCGCCGGACTCCCGCTGAAGGGTCTCCAGAAATTCGTTGAAGATGACGTCGCTTTCTTCGCTTTCCAGGTTTTCCAGGGGCTCCGCATCCTTGGCCAGCTCCACGACGCCCACGATTTTTCCCCTGCGGCGGATGGGCAGGGTGACGTTGTGGGAGATGAACTCATGGCCCAGAAAATCGTGGTAGCGCTGGTTTTTCTGCACCACGATCTCGCCGGTGGTCATACAGCGGTAAATGGAGCTGTTGTCCCGGGTCACATCCGGATAGACCTCAAAAAAACTTTTATTCAGGATGTCCTTGGCTGCATACTCGGACTGAATGTTGGTCCGGGCATCGTAGCGGGAGTTGAATATGATGTTGAATTTGCTGTCCACGATCAGGATGTAATCCAGACTGTTGAACAGGAAACTGCCGATGGAAAGCAAGGCTCACACCTCCCCTGGCTTATCGGTACATGCGTTCGATCCGGTCGATGTCTTCCGGCGGCAGGGATTCCAGTCCCTGCTCCTTGCGGTATAGCTGCTGGCTGAGCAGGACAAAGCCCTGCTTGTTCACTTTGTAACGGGACAGAAAGAAGGCGGCGGACAGCATGCCCAGCGCGGGGAAGAGGATGAAGATCCGCTCCAGCATATCCAGGGCGGCGGGGGACTGGACGCTAAGTGTGCCGTCGAAGCCGGACATGGAGAGCAATACCGTGACCAATTTCAAGGTCATGGAAACGGCGACGACCGAGATCAGCGACTGCAGGGCCATCAAATTCCCTTCCCTGCGCTTGCCGTAGCGGTACTCGTCCAGATCTGTCACATCGTAGAAGTTCGTGTTGCACAGCTGCCAAAAGGCCGCCTGGGCGTAGACGCAGCCCAGGATATACACATACATCTCCATTTTGCTGTCGATGCCCCGCAGGACGAAGAACAGGGCCATGAGCCCGATGCCGCCGGTGGAGGCCACCAGAAGCTCTTTTTTTCCGTATTTAAGGGCCCCTTTTGCGATGAACACGATGAAACCCATTTTGATCAGATTCGTGACCACATATAAAGGCGAAATAAAAGTGGAGGAGATCCCCATGTGATAGACCACATAAAACACCATGCAGGCTGTGTAGGTCGTAAAGGAGAAGCTGACGCCGATCTTGGAGTAGATCAGAAGCCGGTAGGGCCTCAGATGGAGAAGCTGGGAGTAGTCTCGAAGGGTGGCGGAAAAACTCTGTTCGTCCGGCGGGCTGGTGACGATCCGCTCCCGTCCGCGGGTGGTTTTCCAGCAGATCATGATCGTTGCGAAAGCCAGCAGGCTAAGGGTCGTGGCTACGGTAAACCAGGCCCGGCTTTCCGTCATGCCCCTGCCCGTAAGAAGCACGATGGCCGGCAGCAGCGCCGCAGAGCCGACCAGGTCCCCGGACACGCTGAAGATCCTGGAGGTGCTGATCATGCGGATCCGGTCTTCGTAGTCCGTGGCCACATCGGCGCCCAGGGCCAGAAACGCCAGAAAGAAAACGGCGAAGGAGATCCAGTACAAGCCTCCGAAGATCAGGTAATAGGCGGTCTGGACGCCGGCGGATGCCTGGAAGTTGTAGTAGCAGCCCATAAAGCTGATGGGCATGGCGAAGGCGCTGAAAAGGATCAGGGGCCTGCGCCTTCCGAAGCGGCTGCGCAGGTTGTCCGAAAAGCGCCCCACCAGGACGCTGAACACCGCGTCGGCCAGGATAGTCAGGGAGATGATCGTTCCGGCTCTGGCCGCGTCCATTCCCACGATGCTGGTCAAAAATAGCAGCTGGTATCCGCTCTGAAAATTATAATAACAGGCGTCGGGGAAAAAGCCGACGCCGTAGCCCAGATGTCTCTTGAATCGTTGCAGCTGCGTTTCTTGCATTGCTGAAGGTCCACAGGCGCAGACCGACCTCCGTTTCTATAGGCCTTAGGCCTTCCTGACTATAAAAACGATCCCGGCAAGGACCAGTCCCGCGCCGACCATAGCCCTGCCGTCGACCCAGGGGAAGAACACCTTGACCAGAATGAGCGCGCCCATGGCGATCAAGGCGATGCCCAGGCTTTTGCCGGAATCGGTTTTCTTCTCTTTCGAGGGCTGGGGGGAATGGACCGGGGGCGCGGGGATGCTGCGCGGCGCGGGCATCTCTATCTTCGGGGTTTCCGCCTGGAGCGACCCTGAAGCCCGGTTTTCGTAGCGGGTCCCGCCGGCGCCGATATATTCGGCCGGATGGTCCTTCGATGAAGCGTCCGGCATTGCGGGAGCCTCCACAGGGGATTCGGCATCAGACTCGGCAGAGGATGCGGCGGCAGGCTCGACAGGGGATGCCGCGCCAGACTCGGCGGGAGATGCGGCCACAGTTTGGGCGCTTTGTGCTTCCGGTTCGGCCGGCATCACCAGAGCGGCAATCAAATAGAAGAGCAGCCCGGATCCGTACATTAGGGTGAACAGCACGAAGAGCAGGCGCACCACCAGGGAGT
>CAZCTS010000025.1:7348-15596 GCA_964501635.1 uncultured Oscillospiraceae bacterium
GCCTATTTGTAAGCTGCTTGCCGATGCCAGTAGCTACGTTGAAATACCGCGCCAGTCCCCCGCAGACTCCTAAAATCGCTTTGTCGCTGCGGGATCTATATAGCTTGTTCTTTGTTTCCATGGCTTGACTTCCTTTCTCTGATCCTTTGATCATGACCCCTTGATATTACTCTGCGGATCCTGCGCTCTGCCCGTAGTCGGTAAAGCTGAGGTTCAGATCCACCGGGCCGGTGATCCCGTCCACCCGGCCGTTGTTGGTGTATTGCCACATCTGGAACGCGTAGGGGAAAAACGGTTTATTGAAATACTGAGCGAACCATTTGTCGTACTCTGTAAGCCTGGACAGATCCAGTTCCTCCATGAACCAGCGGATATTGCAGTACAGCATGGGCGTATATCCGGCCTCCCGGATCGTCTCGCAAAAGGCCACCGCCATGTCGGTCTGTTCCTCGCGGTCGAGACCTGCCGTTCTGGCCGAGGAGGAGGCCGGATCCTCCAGATCCAGGACCACCGGCCAGGTGATGTCGTGATCCTTTATATTTTCCAGGACAAATTCCGCCTCCAGGATCGCTTCTTCCACGGAAACGGCCTGGGTGACAAAATAGACTCCGACGGCCACACCGTTGTCCAGGGCGCCCCGCACATTCTCTTCGTACAATTCATCCAGGACCAGGCCCCCCTTGTCGTAGCCCCGGTATCCCAGGCGGATGATGGCGTACTGCACGCCGTCGGCCGCCACCTTCTCCCAGTCGATGGTCTTCTGGTAGCGGGAAATATCGATGCCTTTGATCGACAGGGTCTTCCCGTCCTTGATATATTCGGTCTCCCTGTGGGTCCCGCCCCGCTCCACCAGATTGTTCCAATCGTAATCCGACCGGGGGATCGCAGGATCCACCGGCTCGAAAACGAACTTTCCGGCTTTATTTTTATACACGATGGTATCGGCAAAAAACCGTTGGGCAAACTCCCACACTGTGCTGCTCTCCGAAGCGTATTGATAGATCTCTTTCCTGGTGACGGTCAGGACCTCCTGGGGCGCTTCCTCCACAGGCGGCTTGGCGTCCGGTTCCTCCGCCGCAGGAGGCGCGCAGCCGGACAAGAGTCCGGCCCCAAGGGTCAGGCATGTTGCCAGCAGGATCGCGAGGGTCTTTTTTCGATTCATTCGGCTCCTCCAAGATAACGGGCGATGGCCTCGATCATCAGCTTTCCGGCCACCGACCCGCCGTCCAGCAGGCCGATGCCTTTATCTCCGTAATACACGGCCCGACCGTGGACCGGCTTCATCTGCCGGGTGGCTTCCGAGCCTTCCGCTGCGGCGAGGGCGGCCAGGGCATAAGCCCGGGCGGCCGGTTTCTCCTGATTTTCCAGAAGGACCCGGACAGCGGGGCAAAGGGCGTCCAGAATCGTCTTTTCGCCGGGTTTGGAGCCGGCCTTTTCCATGATGTGGGTCAGGGCCTTGTCCAAGGCTTGGCTCATCTGCCGGAAATCCGCCGATTCCATTCCCTTGAGCTGGCGGGCGATCGCCATCATGCCCAGGGAGAGGATCGTGCCCAGGGAGGAAGGCGCCGCCTCGTTGAACACCGAGCTGCACTTCATGAAGAGCTTCCCCAGGTCCGTCTCTTCGCTTCCCTCCAGAAACGATCGAGCGGCCCGAAAACCGCTGCTCATGGAGATCCCCAGGTCTCCGTCGCCGTTCTGCTGATCCAGCTCGATCAGATATTCCTTGTTTTCGTCCATGGCGCCGCTGATGGCGGCGAACACTTCTGCAAGCGTCTTTCGATCCATCCGGTTCCTCCTACTTGTTGGCGTTGGTGTAAAAGGGCGTGGCGGCGGGGTAGCGCAGCAGCTCTTTGAACTGCTCGTCCAGATGGAAGATCGTGACGGAAAGCCCGGCCATTTCCATCGAAGTGGCGAACTCTCCGATGTGGGGCATAAAGACGGAAACGCCTTGCAAGGCCAGCAGTTGGTGGACTTTGCGATAGACGATCAGCAGCTCTTCCATGGGCGTGGCCCCCAGGCCGTTGACCATGACCGACACCTGGTCCCCCGACCGCAGAGGCATGTCTGCCAGGATGGCTTCCAGTATCAGCTGAGCCGTTTCGTCGGCGGTTTTCATTTTTTGGACCTGGATGCCCGGCTCTCCGTGGATGCCCATGCCCACTTCCATCTCGTCCGCTTCGATGTGGAAGGTGGGTTTGCCCACTTCAGGAACGATGCAGGGGGAAAGCGCGATGCCCATAGTGCGGATCCGGTCCAGGGCTTCCCGGGTGATGCCGGCCACCTCGTCCAGGCTATGGCCCAGGGCTGCCGCCGCGCCGGCTATTTTGAAAGCGTAGACCATGCCGGCCACGCCCCGCCGCTTGCCCTCTTCGCCCCTCGGCGAGGAGGCCACGTCGTCGGCCACGAGGACTGTCCGGGTGGGGATGTCGTCGAACTCCACGGCTTCGCAGGCCATGTCGAAGTTCAGCCGGTCACCGCCGTAGTTGCCGTACAGACAAAGCACGCCGCCGCCCCGATGGCAGGCGCGGATCATGTCTTCCATCTTTTTGGCCGAGGGAGAGGCAAACACGTTGCCCACAGCGCAGCCGTCCAGCATCCCGGAGCCCACATAGCCTAAAAAGACCGGCAGATGGCCGCTGCCGCCCGCGGTGACGATCCCCACTTTTCCTTCGCGCACAGGCGCCTTGGACACCAGTATCCTCTTGTCGCCGTTCAGGAAGCCCACCTTGTCAGGGAATGCAAGGGCGATCCCCTCCATGGTTTCATCCACGAAATGCTCCGGCAGATTCATGACTTTCTTCATGGGCTTTCTCCTTTCGAATGATTCAAAACGACAAGTTTCTGTCGCTCCGATTGTACCACAGGGATGTCGAAAAAACAATCGGGCCCTCCTTGCGTGGATGTTTATTCGGCTTTGGCCACCACGACCTGATTGTGACCCGTGATCACTCTGTAATAACCGGCAAGCCGCCGGTCCAGATCCTCCCGGCCGGTATCCAGCAGCAGCGGCCGGCCGCCCAGGGAGGCCAGCTTCCTTTGCGTGGCCACCACGATGATGTTATCTTTCCCGATCCGCTCGATGACCTCCGGCGTCAGCTGCTGGTTGCCCCTGCCCAGGAGAAACCCCTGCCCGCCGGTGACTGTGAGGGCCAGTTTGAGGGGGCGCCCTTCCGCCAGCTCCAGGATCCGCTCGCCGTACACATCGGCCTGGATCAGTTTTTTGTTGCAGATCAGATCCACGCCGATCAGCGTATAGGGAAGCCCCAGCCGCTCCATGATCCGCCGGGTCGTGGTGCCGGCGCCGATCAAATAGCAGACCTCCGGCGCCATATCCCGGATGACCATAGCGGCGATGGCGTCCGCCGCGGCCATTTCCGACAGCGGACTGGGGGCTTTGCGGCCTTGCATCAGGCGTTTTTCCAGGGGGATGGTCAAATAGCCCCGAAGCCTTACGTCTACCCGGTCCTGGCGGTACCGGTCCTCGTCGATGTCCAGCACTTCGGCTTCCTCCAGCGCGGAGACGGCGCCGCTCAGATAGAGCCGGGCCAGCTGGCCCGCCGCCCTGGGCGTGGTGGCGTAGACCGGGGAATAGATCTTGACTCCGGCGGGGATCCCCAGCACCGGCTGCTTTTCGCCGATGGCTTCGTAAATATCCGCGGCGGTGCCGTCGCCCCCGGCGAACAAGATGAGGTCCACGGCTTCTGCAACAAGCTTTTGCGCCAGTGCCCGGGTGTCCGCCGCGCCGGGCTGCCCGGCGGCTTCGTGGAGGATCCTCGTGGCGAAGCCCAGGGAAGCGGCGCAGCGGCCGCCCAGCTGATCTCCTCCGGTGCAGATCAGCAGGGCGTCCCCAAGCGGCAGCAATTCCCGCAGGGCCGCCTGGGCCCGGGCGTTCGAAAGAGGCTCCGCGCCGCGGCGCAGAGCCTCCTCTACCATTCCGTCCGTACCCTTAAGGCCTACGCTTCCGCCCAGGCCTGCGACGGGGTTTACGATCAGGCCGATTTTAGTCATTGTACTTCCTGTTGTAGATCTTCCATGTGATGGCCCAGCCTGCCGGATCGTCCATCCAGCGCTCGTCCAGCTGATGGATCGTGCTGCGGTGGGGCGCCGTCTTCACCGTCTCCGGATCCTCGTAGCACTCCCGGATAATGTAGGCCACGGTATCCGCATACTCGTCGATGTCCTTTTTGGATGGGGACTCCGTGGGTTCAAGCGTGATGGGCTCCGGCAGATAGTAGGGGTGATGGGAGGTCCAGAAATGCATGCCGAAGTCCATCATGCGCCGCTGCACATCGCCGGAGGAAACGCCGGTGTCCTTGTATACCTGTTCCATGGTATACCGGCACTGCTCCACCCGCTGGTTGTTGCCGTCCTCGTAGTACGCCGAAACGCCCGGGATGCTCATCATGCGCTTAAACAGGTAATTGTTGTTGAGCACCGCCGTTTTTGTGGCCTGCCAAAGCCCGTTGGGCCCCAGCATGCGGATCCAGCAGTACGCCTTGAGCACCACCGGCGCCACGCCCATAAACTCCCGGACCTTTGAAACGCCGTAGGGACGGTCTGCCGATCCGTAGTCCAGATAGTATTTCTTTCCGTCGTATTCCACGGAGGGCACCGGCAGGAAGGCCGCCAGCTTTTGCACGACGCCGGTGGCGCCGCAGGCCGGGCCGCTGCAGCCGTGGGGCGTGGAGAAGGTCTTGTGCAGGTTGAAGTGGCACATGTCGAAGCCCGCTTCCCTGGCCCTTGCCACACCCAGGACCGCGTTGCCGTTGGCCTGGTCGTAGCAGCACAGGGCGCCGACGGAGTGGGCATAGTTCACCAGTTCGCCGATCTTGCCATTGTAAAGACCCGTATCTTCGGGATTTGCCACGATAAAGGCAGCGGTCTTTTCGGTGCACACCGCTTTGAATGCCTCCACGTCCGGCAGACCCGTCTCAGGGTCCGGCTGGAGGTAGACGATCTTGTATCCGGTCACTGCGGGCGCCGCCGCGTCGGAGGGGTGGGAGTACAGCGTGGTGATCACCTCGTTGCGCTCTTCTCCACGGCTTTCGAAGTAGGACCTGACCAGCGAGGCCATCAGGAAAATGGCCTGGGATCCGCCGCCGGGCTGGAAGGTGAACTTGTCCAGACCCGAAATCTCCCGCATGTACCGGTCGGTCTCGTAATAGATCTGCAGGATGCCCTGGGCGCTGTCTTCGTCCTGAAGCGGGTGCATCTCGAAGAGCTTCGCGGCCAGCTGGTCGTTCACCTTGGGGCTGTATTTCATGGTGCAGGTGCCCTGGCCGATCTCGATGTTCACATCGGCCCCCAGAGTCATCTGGGACAGGCGCATGTAGTGGCGCAGCACCCGGTTCTGGGACAACTCGGGCAGATTGGGCCGCTCTTTGCGGCGCAGTGCGTCGGGAAGCGCGGACACGCCGTCTCCGACTGCGGCTGCCACCGCCGGGGCGGCCTTGGGCACGGATATGCCTCTTTCGCCCGGGGTGCTCAGTTCGAAAATGATGGGTTCGTCCCACTTGGCCTGATGGAAGTGGGTACGCACTTTGCTGGATCTGTCAATTCTTTTCATGGTACGCTCCATTCTATGGGACTATGCCAGAACTCTTGCCAACACGTTGACCAGGCGATCGATATCCCGCTGGGTATGGATCTCCGTGACGCAGTAGAGCGCCGCCTGACCCAGATGGGGGAATTCCTCGCTGATATCCTTGCCGCCGAATATGCCTTCCGACAGGAGGATCTTATTGATCTCCTCCACGGTTTTGCCTGTGCCGTTAAAATCGACCACAAATTCCTTGAAAAAGAGTCCGCCCAGGCTGTTGGCTTCCACACCCTTGATCGTGTTCAATTTTTCCACAGCATAGCGGGCGTTCTGCATGCAGGTCTGCCCCACTTCTTCCATGCCCGCAGGACCCATGGTGGCCAGATATACGCCGGCTGTGAGGCCCCAGAGAGCCGCCTGGGTGCCTACATACTCTTTGGCCCCTTCCCGGAGATGTCCGAAAGAGGTCCTGTCGTAGGCCACGTCGCCGAAACCGTATTCGCCGGGCTGGATCGTGGGCGCGATGCCGAAAAGCCTGGAAGGATATTCGTTCACATAGGCTTCCTCGTCCCGGGTAGCCATAAACCCGGCCTGCCCGCCGCCGAAATTCATGTGGATGCCCAGGGGCTGGAGCTCGCCGCAGACGATGTCCGCGCCGTACTCGGGGGGCGGCGCCATGACGCCCAGGGTGATGGGATCCACGCCCACCAGGCTCTCCGCGCCCACTGCGTGGGCGATGCGGGAGATCTCGGCGCCCCGGGTCTCGATGACGCCCAGGTAATTGGGATTCTCGAAGTAGACGCCGGCGGTGTCCTTGCCCACCTTCTTTTTCAGATCTTCCAGATCCAGCTGTCCGTCCTCGGTGCAGGCCACTGTATGGAATTCCGTGTTGGCCCGGCCGAAGTTTTCGATGATGGCCCTTTTCTGGGGATCCAGGATCTCGGGCAGCAGGATCTGCCTGCGCCCGGTCTTGCGCCGGGCCATGGCGCAGGTGGTGGCTGCGGCCTGAGCCCAGTCGATGGCCGGCACGTTCACCACGTCCATGCCCACCAACTCGGCCACCATGCTCTGGTACTCGAACTGGGACTGGAAGCGGCCCAAATCGTTGTAGGGCTCGCCGCCGTAGGCGGTGAGAAACTCTCCCCTGGAATTGATCTCGTCGCAGACGGCCGGCACGTAGTGCTGCCAGCAGCCGGCGCCCAGGAAGTTCAGATACTTTTTGCCGTCGCCGTCCCGGTCCAGCAGCTCTTCCACATAGCGCCGCATCTCGTACTCGGACCCGAAGGCTTCCGGGATATCCATCTCGCCCTTGAACATCAGCTCGTCGGGCACGTTTTTGTGCAGATCGTCCAGGGACTTCATTCCCAGGAAATCCAGCATTTCCTTTTCCACTTCCGGAACGGAATTGGGGATGTAGGGGTGGTTGGGGAATCCTTTTTTCATTTTGCTCTCCTTTTCCGCTGTATTAAGCGATGCCGCCGCCGTCCACCACCAGCGCTGTCCCGGTGATCCAGGAAGACAGGTCGCTGGCCAGGAACAGCACCGCGTTGGCGATATCCTCCGGCTGGCCTATCCTGGCCAGGGGACGGCCCGAGCCGCAGGAAGCCAGGAATTCCTCTTCGGAGACATGGTCGTTGATGGCGCCGGTCTGATAGCCTTCGTCGATCATCATGGAGGTGACCGTGTCCCCGGGGCAGACGGAATTGACCCGGATCTTATCGGCGCCGTGGTCAATGGCCATAGCCCGGGTGACGTTGACGATGCCCCCCTTGACCGCGCAGTAGACCGCGGCCTGGTCCCCGCCCTTAAGACCCCAGCCCGAGCCGCTGTTGATGATGCTGCCCCCGCCGGCTTTGCGCATCTGGGGGATCACATATTTTGAAAACAGAAAGAGCCCTTTTAGGCCCACGCCCATCACGAAATCCCAGTCCTTGACCGTCAGGTGCTCCACGGTCTTTCGGACAGTGACGCCGGCGTTGTTGAACAGGATATCGATGCGGCCGAAGGTCCGGACAATGGCTTCCACGGTTTCTTTCACCTGGGCTTCGTCCATCACGTCGCAGCGGAAGAATTCGGCTTTGCGGCCGGCCTCCTGCATCTCGCGGACCGCCTCGGCCCCGGCCGGATTCACATCCACCACGGCCACAGCCGCGCCGTAGGCCGATAAAAGCTGGGCCGTTCCCAGTCCGATCCCCGACCCTGCCCCGGTGATCACCGCCACCTTTCCTGTCAGATTGAGCGGATCTTTTTTTTGAAGCATAGCGTCTCCTCCCATCGTTTGCGCATGGTTCCCCCCTGCGGGAACCAGCGGAGTGATTACCTAATTAGTATATCATTTTTTCGCTTTCCCTTCAAGCGTTTCGACGCCCGGGAACGAAGGCGAAAATTCTGTGCGCTTCGCCGGCCCATCCCGGGAAATAATTTCCGAAACCTGCGATTCTTTCTTGATTTTTGGGAGCGAATCGTTTACACTACACTTTGCTGAATGCAATCCGTCGCGCTTGCGCGGCGTTTGGAGGATTGACCGAGTGGCTAAGGAGCTCGCCTGGAAAGCGAGTACGGCTGTGAAGGCCCCGCGGGTTCGAGTCCCGTGTCCTCCGCCATAGAAGCACCCAATCTTTGATACAAAGGTTGGGTGCTTTTCTTTGCCCATACAGCCGTCAGAAGGTCTTGATAGCAAGGCCTTTTGACGGTTTTTTTGTTTACTAC
>CAZCTS010000025.1:15606-18718 GCA_964501635.1 uncultured Oscillospiraceae bacterium
CTCGTGTTCTTTGCCAAAGCCAAAACGCCTGTCGATGGACGAAACGTCCCGACAGGTGTTTTGTTGAAAATGTAAAGACCCGTACGCAATGACCGAGAGGAGCGCCCCATTGTTCAGAGAGATGAGAAGGATCCGGCAGCTGCTGCCGGCAGAAGAGACCCGCAAGGTCATGGAGCGCTGCACCAACGGCATCCTGGCCTGTCTGGGGGACGAAGGCTATCCCTACGCCGTCCCCGTCAGCTACGCCTATCACAAGGACAAGATCTACTTCCATACCGCCACAGCCGGCCACAAGGTGGACGCCATCCTGAAAAACCCGAAGGTCTCCTTCGCCGTCGTGGACGAGGATACCAATGTCAGCGCCGAATACACGGTGTATTTCCGCAGCGCCGTCGCTTTTGGCAAAGCCAGAATCGCAGAAGGATCGGAGCGGCTGGAAGGCTTCCAAGCGCTTGTGGACAAGTACTCCGGAGATCAGCCCCAGGACATCAGCAATGAAAAAATACAGCACTGCAGCGGCTCCCTGATCGTCGCCATCGACGTGGAGCACATTACCGGAAAAGAAGCCATCGAATATGTAAGGGAGAAACAATGCAAATGAAAGATCACGCCGCTTTAGACGATTCCAACGCCGGGATCCGCATCCCCAGCATCGACATTGCAAAAATCGACAAGGATCTGGTCTGGTTCAACCCGGGCTGCGCCCTGAGCGTATATAAGCCAGGCTCTGAGCATCATATTTTGGAGATCCTTCAAAACCGGTTCGGACCTGTCAAAATGCACAACGTGTGCTGCCACCACGATCCAAAACTGCCCGAAGGCGCCACGATCATCAACAACTGCGCCGGCTGCGACAGGCGCTTTCGCTCTCTATATGAAGGGGTGCAGACGATCTCCCTCTGGGAGGTGCTGGACAGCATCGAAGGACTCCCCCTGCCCGACCATTCGGGGCTTACCCTGTCCGTCCACGACTCCTGCTCCTACCGGCCCAAGCCCCAAGTCCACGCTGCCGTGCGAAGCATCCTGCGCAAAATGAACATCGGCATCGTCGAATCCGAGTTCAGCGGCACCCGCTCCATCTGCTGCGGCGACAACTTCTATCCGCACATCTCCATCGAGGGGGTGACGGAAATGCAAAAAAAGAGGGCATCACAGATGCCCTGTCAGGATGTGGCCGTTTACTGCGTGTCCTGCATCAAATCCATGACCATCGGCGGGAAAACCGCCCATCACATGGTCGACCTGATCCTGAACGAGGAAACCGATCCGCAGGAGACCCGGATCGACGTGTACCACGAGGCCGTGGGCCGGTACATCGACGAACACTAAACACCACTACGCGCCGGCCGGGATGATCCCGGCCGGTGTTTCATATCGTCCGTCCAGCCCGTCGGCCATGTCGATCTGGATCACGACGCCGTCCTCGATGATAAAAAGAATGGAGCGGTTGCTTCCCTCCGGCCCGTAGACCAGACACGAGTCGCTCCAGAAGGCCTCCGGATAGGCTTCCTGCACAGCCTGAACGCTGTCCCCCACGGAAACCCCCCTGGAGGTCTTGCAGTCCGGCTGGGCGCAGGCGATGTACTGGATCGGCGAAAAATTAGGACTGACTTGATCGTCGCCGTAGAACCCGTCAAACGTGACCACGGTCAATCCTTCGTAGTACCTCCTTTGAACAATGGCAAAGCTCAGCGCCACCAGATCCTGGGCCGGCTCCTCTTCCCATCCCAGAAATTTATAAGGGATCCCCAGACCCCATTCGTGGGCATAGCCCAGTCCTATGCTCCAGTCGCCGTCAGCCCAATTTTCGTTGGGCATACTGAAGGACCATTCCTCGTCCCACTTCCAGTAATCGAGAATGGCCTGGATGGCTTCCGGCGAGGAGTCAAACCAAACTCCCGGCGGATAGCCGAAATAGGCCTGAAGGTCCGCGCACCATTCTTCGGTGAGATCCTTCTCTGTCCTGCGGATCCCTATGCCGGAAGGCTCTCCGCCGCTCTGGGTGATCAGCAAATACAGCTGGCCTTTTTTCAGCTCGGCGCCCTGGGCGTCGCTATACGTAAAATTGTGGTCCGAAGGGATCCAGCCCTCTTCGTCCAGGACAAAACCAGCCTCTTCCGGCAGTTCCCCGGGTTGCAGCCTAAAATCCAAGGCATACAACTGAATGGAGCTTTTCTGGAAAAACGCCAGTTCTTTTTCCAGCCGCAGGCCGTTGATCCGGCTCTCCAGAATGTCCACAGTGATCCGTTCGGTCCCCTCCGGGCCATAAAATCCATCGGTTTCCAGCATGCGGACCAGCTGGTCGATCTCGTACTGCGCCCATTGGATCACCGCCTCGGGGGCATCCACTACGCCCTCCGAGACAGGGACCCTGTCCGGGGGCGCGTTCGTTTCTTCGACAGGAGCCCCGCAGGCTGTCACCCACAGCGACAGCAGGAGGACAGCCAGGACGGCGAGCTTTTTCATCTATTGCGCCTGCTCTTTTCGGATATTCAGGATCAAGGCCTCCAGCAGTTCCCGGATGCCTTTCAGGGACCGCTCGTCCTCCAGGACGCCTTCCGCGCTCACCTTCGTGTGGGCGGCGGCGATCATCAATTCCGGCTTGTTCAGGGGCAGCAGGTTGACGCAGACGCAGACCTGCCGCAGCTGATACTGGGCCCGGGCGCCGCCGAACATGCCGGGGGAAGCGCTCATGATGGCCAGGGGCTTTCCGTACAAGGGCGTTTCCTTGCCCCTGGAAGCCCAATCCAGGGCGTTCTTCAGGACGGGCGGGATCGAGTAGTTGTACTCCGGGGTGGAGATCAGAAAGCCGTCGGCTTCGGCCAGTTTCTGCTTGAACGCTTCCACAGGCTGGGGGATCCCGGCGGCTTCCACGTCCTCGTTCAGAAAAGGGATGCCGGCCAGGTCCACGAGCTCCAGCTCCGAGCCTTCGGGCATCAGGGCCTGAGCCGCCCGCAGCGCGGCTTTATTGTAGGAGCCCTTTCGCAAGCTCCCGGTAAATCCAATGATTTTGACCACTTTTTTATCCATTTCTTTCTCCCGTCATGGGGTTAATATGTATTAATCATACTGTATGACTCATTATAACGGTCAAACGGAGAAAAGGCCAATG
>CAZCTS010000026.1:0-17541 GCA_964501635.1 uncultured Oscillospiraceae bacterium
GCTCGGGTGTGGGTTTCCACATACCGGTCGTCCACATAGGCTTTGATCGAACGGAACAGCTTGTCGCTCAGGGCATAGGAAGCTTTGTCGAACACTACCAGGGACACGTCCATCTCGTGCTTCAGCAGAAAGCTTCCGATGGCGGAGATGGCCACCTGCAAGGCCTGGTCCGTAGGGTAGCCGAAGATACCGGAGGAAATCAGGGGAAAGGCCACGGACTCCAGTCCTTTTTCCAGCGCCAGCTCCAGACTTTTCGTGTAGCAGGAAGCCAGAAGCTCCGCTTCACCGTACTGTCCGCCCTGCCAGACGGGGCCCACGGTGTGGATGACGTATTTGGCGGGCAGGGCGAAGCCTTCGGTGATCACCGCTTCGCCCGTGGCGCAGGAGCCGATGCGCTTGCAAGCGGCATGGAGTTCCTCCGCCCCGGCGGCGGCAAAGATGGCGCCGCAGACGCCGCCTCCTTGCCGGAGTTGGTTGTTTGCGGCGTTCACGATGGCGTCCGTCCGCATCTTGGTGATATCGTTGCGAAGGATCTCCAGCGGCATTTTATGCGCTCCTTTCGGCTTCCACAGTCAGTTCCCCATCCTTCAGGTCCACCAGCAGCACGTCGCCGGCCGAAAGCTCGCTGGACAGGATGGCCCGGGCGATCAGGGTCTCCACCCGGCTTTGGATAAAGCGCTTCATGGGGCGGGCGCCGTAGACCGGGTCGTAGCTGCTGTCGATGATGTGGTCCTTGGCCGCCTCGGAGATCCGAAGGGACAGGGACTGATCCTTCAGCCGTTTTTCCAGGTGCGCCAGCAGCAGGTCCACGATCTGCCGGATGTCTTCCTTGGACAGGGGTTTGTAGAACACCACCTCGTCCAGCCGGTTCAGAAATTCCGGCCGGAAGGTGGCCTGGAGCAGCTGCATCACCGAAGAGCGGGCTTCCGGAGAGATCTGGCCGGTGGCGGACAAGCCTTCCAGCAGATAATGGGACCCCAGGTTGGAGGTGAGGATGATGATGGTGTTCTTAAAGTCTATGGTCCGCCCCTGGGAGTCGGTGATCCGGCCGTCGTCCAGGACCTGGAGCAGGATGTTGAAGACTTCGGGGTGCGCCTTTTCGACTTCGTCGAAAAGCACGACGGAGTAGGGCTTGCGGCGCACGGCCTCCGTCAGCTGCCCGCCTTCGTCGTAGCCGACGTAGCCCGGCGGCGCACCGATCAGGCGGGACACCGAAAATTTTTCCATGTATTCGGTCATGTCGATGCGGATGATGCTCCGCTCGTCGTCAAACAAAGCTTCCGCCAGGGCTTTGGCCAGCTCCGTCTTGCCCACGCCCGTGGGCCCCAGGAACAGGAAGGAGCGCAGAATGGCCTGGGAAACGCTGCGGACCGCTTCTTCCTGCCCCACGACCCGGCGCTGCAGGATCGCATCCAGCCGCAGGATCTTCTCCCGCTCCCCTTCCATGAGCCTGGAGACCGGTATCCCGGTCCAGCGCCCCACGATCCGGGCGATCTCCTCTTCGGTGACGGTGTCCCTGACCAGCGCGCTTCCGCTCTTTCGGTCCTCCGCCGCCTTCTGGGCGCCGGCCAGCTTTTTTTCCAGCTCGGGCAAGGTGGAATAGCGGAGCATGGAAGCGGTTTCGTACTCGTAATTTCGTTGGGCGTCCTCGATCTCTCCGTTCACCCGCTCCATTTCCCCTTTGATCCGCTTGATCTCGTCCAGGTTGGACTTTTCCACGTCCCATCGGGACTTCAACTCGCTGAACTGCTCGTTCAGCCCGGACAGCTCTTCGGAAATTTTCTCCCGGCGCTCTTTGGACAAATTGTCCTGCTCTTTTTTGAGGGCCATTTCCTCAATTTCCAGCTGCATGATTTTTCGCCGCAGGTCGTCCAGCTCCGTGGGCATGGAATCGATCTCTGTGCGGATGGAGGCGCAAGCCTCGTCCACCAGGTCAATGGCCTTGTCCGGCAGGAACCGGTCGGTGATATAGCGGTTGGACAGGGTGGCCGCCGCCACCAGGGCGCCGTCGTGGATGGACACGCCGTGGAAAATCTCGTAGCGCTCCTTGAGACCCCTCAGGATGGAAATGGTGTCCTCCACAGTGGGCTCCAGGACCATCACCGGCTGGAAACGCCGTTCCAGGGCAGCGTCCGCTTCGATGTATTTTCGATATTCATCCAGCGTGGTGGCGCCGATGCAGTGCAGTTCGCCCCTTGCCAGCATGGGCTTCAGCAGGTTGCCCGCGTCCATGGCCCCGTCGGTCTTTCCGGCGCCCACGATGTTGTGCAGCTCGTCAATAAACAGCAGGACCCGCCCCTGGCTGTTCTTCACCTCGTTCAGGACCGCCTTCAGCCGTTCCTCGAACTCTCCCCGGAACTTGGCGCCGGCGATCAGGGCGCCCATATCCAGCGCAAAGATCGTTTTGTCCTTGAGCCCTTCGGGTACGTCGCCCCGGAGGATCCGCTGGGCCAGCCCCTCGGCGATGGCGGTCTTGCCCACGCCGGGCTCGCCGATCAGCACCGGATTGTTTTTGGTTTTTCTGGAAAGGATGCGGATCACGTTCCGGATCTCCTCGTCCCGTCCGATCACCGGGTCCAGCTTTTGATCCCGGGCCTGGGCCACCAGGTCGAAACCGTATTTATTCAGCGCATCGTAGGTCTCTTCCGGATTGTCCCCGGTCACCCGTCCGGTCTTGACAGCGGCCAGCGCTTTCAGAAAATCTTCCTTTCGGATGCGAAAATCCTTAAAGAGCACAGAGAGCGTGGCGGTGGGCTTTTCCAGAAGGGAAAGGAAGATGTGCTCCACAGAAACGTACTCGTCGCCCATGGCGGCGGCGGATTTTTCCGCGGCGATCAGGGCTCTGTCGCACTCCGGAGACACATAGATCTTGTCGCTCTCCCGCCCGCTGCCGCTCACCCTTGGGATGTTCTCCAGTTTGGTGTTCAGCGCGCCGAGCAAGGCGTCGGTGTCGACGCCCATTTTTCCCAGCAGCGAGCCGATCAGGCCGCCGTCCTGGTCCAGCAGGGCATATAAAAGGTGCTCGGGGACCACCTGCATATTCTGGTTCTCCAAGGCGATGTTCTGGGCGCTGTGCAGCGCTTCCAGGGACTTTTGCGTCAGCTTTTGTGTGTTCACGTCGATATCCTCCTCGTGGTCTATCTTTTTTAAATCAGGCCGATGCCCTTGTTCAGGCAGGCCAGATATCTTTTCTCCAGATCCCCGGGCCCGTAGGCGCCGGTCAGGTAGCCTTTCATCAAATCGTCAAACATTTTGACGTAGGCCGAAATGGCGGCTCCCAGCTCCTCGTTGGTGTAATCCCGGTCCCTGGGCACGGCGATGGTCCGCACCAGCCGGGTTTCGTAGAGCTCGTAGCGAATGGCCCCGGGCGCATAGTGACGGGCGATGTAGGTATCCTCCAGCCGTTTCCACAGCCGGAAAAACTCCGTGATATCCGAAAGCAGGGCTGCGGATTGGGTGCGGAAGTTCACGTTCAGCTCCCCGATGGCGCCGTTGGGCACCCGGTACAGCTGCACCAGGTATTTGATCGTGGGCCGGTATTTATATTCCAGACTGCTCTTCATGGACATGGTCAGCTGGTTGGGCGACACGAAGGGCACCAGCTCGCTGGTCTGGGACAGGAGCTTTTCAATGCTGCGAAAGATGTTGTCGATGCGTTTTTCCGGTGTCATCAGGGAGACGTACTCGGCCAGGATCTGGTTGACCAGGTTGGACCGGTTCGTGTTTTCCCGCAGGGCGATCTTGTCGATCTCCGACACGACGCTGTCCATGAGCATCAGGCTGTACAGGTTTTTTTCCATGGTGGACCTCCATTGCGTTGCTATATGAAAATCATAGCAAAAACATTAAACTTGTCAAGCAATTTATATAAATATACCAACAAAATAATCATAGGACGATCCACTCTCCTTGCCGGACGGCAGCGCAGGTCTTGATATTTTAATAGACAGGGCCGCTCCGCTTGATATAGAATGAATGGCAAAGAGAGGTGCCCATGAACGTGCTTTTGACCGCGGTCGCCGCCTGGCTGGTAGCCCAGCTGATCAAGTTGATCTATTACAAGATGGAAAACGGCTGGTTCAACTTCGCCGTCCTGACCACCTCCGGCGGCATGCCCAGTTCCCACACCGCGCTGGTGACAGCCGCCGCAGTGCGGGTCGCCCTGGCCGAAGGGGTTTTTTCATCCCTCTTCGGGCTGAGCGTTGTCCTGGCCATGGTGGTGATGTACGACGCGGCAGGGGTGCGCCAATCCGTGGGCGAGCAGGCCAAAACCATCAACAGGATTCAGGAAGAGCTGAAAGCGCTGATCGCGCTGGATACCGACATGATCAAGGAAGTGATGGGTCACACCGGGTTTCAGGTTTTTATCGGTTTTCTGATCGGCCTCACCGTGGGACTGATCTCAAACTGGGTCCCTTTGCCGTAGAGAAACAGCAGGGCCGCATGCAGGCCCGGAGGAGTGGATATGACGATAGCTGAAAAATTTGAACAGCTGGGCGTGGACAACGCGCCCGGACAGGAAGGGCGCCAAAAAGACGGAGACCTGCCTATAAAAGGAGATATGCTGCCCGGCGTGCCGGTGGACTTTTCCCACGGAGACGTGGACGCCCACCCGCCGATCCCCGGCGCGCTGCAGACCTTCATCCACGGTTTCTACGCCGGCGGAAAGCAAGCCTACACCGAATATCGGGGAAAAGAGTCCATTCGGGAGCAGGTGGCGGAAAGGCTGTCCGCCCTGACCGGCCGCCCCGTCGACGCCCGGGAGGAACTCATCCTGACGCCGGGCACCCAGGGCGCTTTATTTTTAGCCATGGGCGCCAACATCGCCCGGGGAGACAAAGTGGCCTATGTGGAGCCGGATTACTTCGCCAACCGGAAGATGGTGGAGTTTCTGGAAGGCGAAAAGATGCCCATCCCCATGGATTGGCGCAAGCAGGGTCCCGGCAGCGGCCTGGATCTTGGAGCGCTGGAAAAAGCCTATCAGGCGGGCGCCCGCCTCTTCCTGTTTTCCAACCCCAACAATCCCACCGGCGCCGTCTGCTCCCGGGAAGAGCTGGAAAGCATAGCGGAACTCAGCCGTACCTACGGCGCAACGGTCATCGCCGATGAACTGTACTCTCGCCAAATCTACGACGGGAAGGCCTTTGTCCATTTTTCCAGCCTGGCCAAGCGTCCGGAAAACCTGCTGACGATCATGGGTCCGTCCAAGACCGAATCCATGAGCGGTTTCCGCCTGGGCGTGGCCTTCGGCACGGCGGCCCTGATCCGGCGCATGGAAAAGCTCCAGGCCATCATGACCCTGCGATGCGCCGGCTACAACCAAGCTACCTTCGCGGACTGGCTCCGGGAGCCCGAAGGCTGGCTGGCCGCCCGTGTGGCCGCCCATCAGGCCATCCGGGACGGCCTTCTGGAAATTTTCCGCAGGGCCGGCATGGAAGCGGCTTCGCCCCGGGGCGGCAGCTACCTCTTCGTCCGCCTGCCGAAAATGGAGGTCGCTCCCAAGCAGTTCATCGCCTTGCTCCGGATCCAGGCCGGTGTGATCGTCACGCCGGGCACGGAGTTCGGCCCCCAGTTTACGGATTGGTTCCGGATCAACTTCTCCCAGGACCACGAGAAGGCCCAGGACGCCGCCGCCCGCATCGTCACCCTTATGGACCGGTACCGGTCCGAAGAGTAATTTCAGCCATTCAGTTTGCAGAGCAGAGGAGGAAACGAAATGAATTCCCTATTGGCAGTCAAAGTGGACGGACGCACGTCCAAGGCAGTCCACGTCCAGGAGATCCTCACAAAATACGGATGCAACATCAAGACCCGCGTGGGCTTCCACGAGGCCAGCGAATCCTGCTGCGCCATGGACGGGATCATCATCCTGCAGCTCTTCGGGGAAGCCGATGTGGCGCAGGCCATGCAAAGCGAGCTGGGCAAGCTGGAAGGCGTGTCGGCCAAGATCATCGAGTTTTAAGCAGGCATGATCAAACTGGTTCTGCTGACCGGCTTTCTGGGCGCCGGCAAGACGACGCTGCTCCAAAGCCTCCTGACGGAATTCCGCGGGGAAAAGGTCGGCGTCATCGTTAACGAGTTCGGAGAAGAGGGCATCGACGGAACACTCATCGAGCAAAACGGCATCCCGATGCACGAATTGAACAACGGGTCTATTTTTTGCGCCTGTATAAAGGAGAATTTTCTCAGGAGCCTCATCGCCCTGTCTTCCCTGGACATCCACTATCTGTTCATCGAAGCCTCTGGCTTGGCCGACCCGGCCAACATGCCCCAGATCCTTGGAGCCATCCGGGCCAACACCCGGACCCCCTACGACTACAGGGGCGCCGTCTGCGTCGTGGACGCGGAGACCTTCCCGGACTACAGCGGCCTTCTGCCTGCCCTTTCGCAGCAGGTGGCCTGCAGCGGAGTCATCCTGGTCAACAAAGCCGACCTGGTGGACGACGCCGCGCTGGCCGGGCTGCTGGAGACCCTTAAGAATATCAATCCCTCCGCGCTCCTGCGGGTGACCACCTACTGCCGGACAGACTTGCCCAGTCTGGCCGATTCCTTGACCCCGCCGGCGCCCGGGGAGGCAGAGACCTCCAACACCCCGGAAAGCCGCCCCAAGACACTGGTCCTTACTTCGGAGGAGGCGCTGCCCCTGGAGCCCCTGAGGCTCTTTCTGGATTCCATCCGGTCCGACGCCTATCGCATCAAGGGATTTGCCCGGACCACCGGCGGCATCGTCCACGTGAGCGGCCTCCAGAACCACCTGGAGATCCTGCCCTGGGCGGGGGCCTTCCCGGGGACGAAACTGGTGGTCATATCCGCCGTGGGCATCCGGATGCTCAGCCGCGTCACCCGTGAGTTAAACGGGGAACTGAAGGATAAAATCAAGGTCCATCTGTAGGCAGCAGTGATGCTGCGCCCTTTAGGAGGTATTTATGGGAAGAGAGCTGGTGCTGCAGGCCCTTAAGCACGGTCCGACGGAGCGGGTGCCCTGGGTGCCCTTCGCCGGCGTCCACGCCGGGAGGCTCAAAGGATACACGGGGGAAGAGATCCTCAAGGATCCGGACAAGCTTCTGGAGGCCCTTCTGGAAGTGGACAAGCTGTACATGCCCGACGGAATTCCGGTGGTGTTCGACCTTCAGATCGAAGCGGAAATTCTGGGCTGCGATCTGCTGTGGTCCAAAGAAAACCCGCCCTCCGTCAAGAGCCATCCCCTGTCGGAGGACAGGACCATCCCCTGCAGATGCAAGATCCCCACGAGGGATTCCGGGCGGCTGCCCCTGATCCTGGACACGATGAGGAGACTCAAGGCGAAGATCGGTCCCAAGACCGCCCTCTATGGCCTGGTCTGCGGCCCCTTCACCCTGGCGTCCCACCTGCGGGGAACGAATATTTTTATGGACATGATCAAGGATCCCGCCTACGTCAAGGATCTGGTGGACTTCTGCACCGAGGTGTGCATCCGGCTATCCGACCTGTATATCGAAGCGGGCATGGACGTGATCGCGGTGGTGGATCCCCTGGTCAGCCAGATCTCGCCCCGGCACATCGAAGCCATGCTGTCGGAGGGTTTTTCGGCCGTCTTCGACTTTATCCGCAGCCGGGACGCCCTGTCCTGCTTCTTTGTCTGCGGAAACGCCTCCAAACAGATCGAGGTCATGTGCAAAATGGGTCCCGACGGGATCTCCGTGGACGAGAACGTGGACCTGAAGGCCGCCAAGGAGATCACGGACCGATACAACATTACCATCGGCGGAAACATCCCCCTGACGACCACCATGCTCTGGGGGACCCAGCAGGACAACATGAAGGCGGTCATCGACATCCTGGATTCCATGGATCACCACAATCTGATCATCAGCCCCGGCTGCGACATGCCCTACAGCACGCCGCCGGAAAACACCGTGGCCGTCGCCCAGGCCGTCAAAAACCCGCAGGACGCCAGGAAGATGATCGAAAACTACACGGCGGCGGTGGACGACATCGAAGTGGAGATCCCCGATTATAAAAACTTGGACAAGGTGCTGATCGAGCTGTTTACCCTGGACCCCGAGCAGTGCGCCGCCTGCACCTACATGGTGAACAGCGTGCTGGATGCCTACGACGAGATCAAGGACCTGGCGGACTATAAGATTTACAAGTATTTCATACGGGAGGACATCGCCCGGACCCGAAAGATGGGACTGGCAAACCTGCCCACCCTGTGCCTGGACGGCGAGCCGAAATGGGTGTCCCTCATCCCGTCCAGGGAAGAACTGACCAGCGAGATCAAAAGGTGCTACGAAAATAAGCATTGAAGCCTTCCCGCCGGGTCGGGACTGCAAGAAAAAACTGCGCCGAAAGGCGCAGTTTTCGTCTCAAAACCGCTTTATTCTTCGCCGAAGTCGTCGAAGACGATCAGCTTTTTGCCGCCCGGCTCGCTGTCGAAGGCTTCCTGCCAGCGTTCCACGGGGACGATCATGCTCACGGCTTTTTCCGGATGGATGCCGCCCTTTTCGAAGAGGTCCATGGCCAGGGCCCAGGAACTGGGCTTCTGGCTGCGGGACCCCATGTAGCGGATCTCCTTGTGGAGCAGGTATTCCATGGAGATGGGGTTCATGTCCTGGCGGAAGATGCCCATCTGGATCACCTGGCCCTTTTTGTGGACGAGTTCGAAAGCCTTGTGCAAGGCCGGCAGCGCGCCGGAGCATTCGAAAGCGTGGTCCACGCCTCCGTCGGTAATGTCCAGGATCAATGCTTTCAGGTCTTCCTTCTGCTGGTCCACCGTGTACTGGACGCCCATCTCTTTGGCCACGGCGAAGCGCTCCTCGTCGATGGTCAGGCCGGCCAGGATCACCGTGGCGCCGGCTGAAAGGGCTACCATAGCCACCATCAGGCCGATGGCGCCGGCGCCGAAGACCAGCACCGTATCCCCGGGCTGCACCTTGGCCACCTCGATGACCGCGTGGGTTCCGCAGGCCAGGGGCTCGGACACGGCGCCGGCCATCAGGCTCACCTTGTCGGGCAGCTTCCAGACCCGGTCCTCGGCCATGGTCATATACTCCTGGAACGCCCCGTCCTTGTTGGTGCCGATGCCGATGCGGGTGCCGCAGAGGTTGTAGTCTTTGCTCTTGCAGTAGCGGCATTCCTCGCAGGCTTTATAAGTGGATTCGCAGGTGACCCGGTCCCCTATCTTGAACTTCGTCACCCCTTCGCCCACGGCCGTGACGATGCCCGAGAGTTCGTGGCCAAGGACTACCGGGAAACGGGTCTTGGAATACTCGCCCTTGTAGGCGTGCAGGTCTGTGCCGCAGAGGCCCGCGTAGGCCACCTTGATCGTCACATCTCCGGGCGCCGGGGCAGGGATCGGCGTCTCCCGGACCTCCATAAGGCCCGGCGCCGTCAGTTTGAGTGCTTTCATATTATAATTCTCCTTTGGTGAACAAAATTTCAACGAACTTTCTATATGTTCAAGCCAATTCTAAAATATATCGGCTGTTTTGTCAAACTTTTTCACAAAAAGTTTTGACAAGCGCGCAAGGATATGGCATAATCCAATTGTTACATACGTTCTCTTGGTGAACATCGGTTCACTCTCATATCAAACCTAAGGAGGGCATATCCATGGTAAAGAAAACCTACACGAACGAGGAGATCAAGCAGGTCGCCGACAAGGTGAGAAAGCAGGTCCTCAAGTTCGCCATCGAGCGGGGCGGCTGCTATCTGGGCCAGGCCTGTTCGGCGTCCGACACGCTGGCCACCCTGTACCTTGCGGTGATGAACCTGGGCGAAAGCCAGGGAAACCCCGACGGCATCCGCTTTCCCGGCGTGCCCGGCGCCCAGAATATGAGCTACCCCAGAGGTGCCCTCTACAACGGCCCCACCACAGGGGAATACGACCGCTTTTTCCTCTCCCCAGCCCACTACGCGGGCGTCCTGTACTGCACCCTGGCCGCCTGCGGCAGAATGAAGTGGGAAGCCGTGGAGCACTTCAACGAGGACGGCTGGATCTTCGAGATGATCGGCGCCGAGCATTCTCCCGGCTTTGAGACCAACGCCGGCTCCCTGGGCCAGACCATCAGCGTGGCCTGCGGGACCGCCCACGCCCGAAAACTGAAAGGCGAAGAGGGCATCGTCTACTGCTACATGTCCGACGGAGAACTCCAGGAAGGCCAGACCTGGGAAGCCGTCCAGGTGGCCTCCCAGTACAAGCTGGGCAACTTCGTCCTGGTCTGCGACGCCAACGGCCAGCAGATCGAGGGCTTCACCCAGGATATTATGGGCATCGAGCCCCTGAAGGACCGCTTCACCGCCTTCGGCGCTGTGGCGGTGGAAGTGGACGGCCACGACATCCAGGCCATCCGGGACGCCGCAAAAACGCCGCATCCGGACAAACCCCTGGTCATCATCTGCAGGACCTCTCCCCACCGGGGGATGCCGTTCTTAAAGAAGAGAGAGCCGAACCTTCATTTTGTCGGATTCAAGCCAGGCCAAGAGACCGAGGAAGCCACCGCATTCATGGAATCGATGTAGGGCACAGAAAAGAGAGGAATCTATCATGAAAATGGAATTGAACGTACACTCCCGCAGTATGATACGCTGGGCCCAGGAACACCCCGAGGCCGTGGTGCTTTCCGGCGACCTTGGAAGCTCCTGCGAAGTCAAGGAATTCAGAAGCGTCCTGCCGGATCAATATTTCTCCATGGGGCTTACGGAGCAGAACATGGTGGGCTGGGCCGCAGGCCTGGCCAGGGAAGGCTTCCTGCCCTACCTGCACTCCTTCGGCGTCTTTCTGTATCGCCGGGTGCTGGACCAGCTGGAAATGTCCGTGGCCTACAGCAACCTGCCCGTCACCTTTGTGGGCTTTCTCCCCGGCATCATGACCCCCGGCGGCGTGTCCCACCAGATGATCAACGACGTGGGCGTGCTGCGGGCGGTCCCCAACATGCGCATTTATTCCATGGGGGACGCCACCGACATCGAGGGCATCCTGAAGATGTCCCACGAAGCCGGCGGTCCCGCCTTTATCCGCATGCTCCGCAAGGAAGTGCCCCGCCTCTTCCCCGCCGGCGAGACCATCCGCTTCAACCACGCCAGGATCTGCTCCGAAGGCAGCGACGTCGCCATCTTTTCGGAGAGCATCTGCACCGAAGAAGCCCTGAAAGCCGTCAAAGTCCTGGAAAAGAGAGGCGTCTCCGTGCAGCACCTCCACGTGTCCACCCTGAAGCCCTTTACGGACCCTCAGGTGGTGGATGCCCTCAAAAAAGTCCGCTACGGCGCCATCTCCTACGAAAACCACACCGTCATGGGCGGCCTTGGCACCAACGTGGCCGAGACCATCGCCGAGCACGGCCTGGGCACCCGCCTGGTCAAGCTGGGCCTCCAGGACCAGTACGCCCAAGGGGCCTCCAAGATGTATCTGATCAAGCAGTACAACATGGACGCCTTCTCCCTGATCGGCGCCGTGGAAAAACTGATCGGAAAAGAGTTTGGGATCGAGGAAGCCGAACTGGAAGAAGTCCGTTTCGAAGACTACACGTTTGTTTAAGATAGAAAGGAAAACCGTTATGTTTGAAACAACGAAAAAAGAGATCATCAAAGCAGGCATGAACCTGGACCGCTACGGCCTGATCGCCCTGTCCGGCGGCAACGTGTCTGTGCGCATGGAGACCGGGGAGATCCTGGTGACCCCTTCGGGCATGATCTACGAGGACCTGGTCGAGGACGACATCCTGGTGATGGATCTGCAGGGCAAGATCCTCGAGGGTACCCGCAAGCCCTCCTCGGACACGGAAGCCATCCTGTACATTTTCCAGAAGCGCCCCGACGTGAACGCCGTCATCCACACCCATCAGCCCTACGCCACTGCGGTGGGCCTGGTGCAGGATGAATTCGAAGTGAATTTGACCACCCTGGCCAACGCCACGGCAGGTCCCGTCCCCGTCACGCCCTACAGCTCGGCGGGCAGCATCGAAATGGGCATCGACACGGTCAATTATGTAGGCGAGGGCCTGGCGGTGATCCTGGCCCACCACGGGGTCATGACCATCGGCAAGAACCTGAAGCAAGCCCTGTACGCCGCCGTGTATCTGGAAGAAGCGGCCAAGTGCTACCTTGCGGCCCGGGCTTGCGGGGAGACCAAACGCATGACCCCCGAGCAGATCGCGCAGTCCATCGAGGTGTTCAAGTACTACGGCCAGGGAACGCCCACGATCCCCAAGGATCTGGTCAAAAGGAAATAGGAGCGCAGATGAACCAGAAAGAGGAATCCCTGGTTCAGGTCGCCGAGCTTTATTATCAGCAGAATCTGAACCAGCAGGAGATTGCGAAGATATTCAACATATCCCGGCCCACGGTATCCAGAATGCTGGAGGAGGCCAGGAGCCGCAAGATCGTGGAGATCATCATCCACAGCCCCATCGCCAGGAATTATGAATTGTCCGAAGCGGTGCGGGAGGCCTACGGCCTTAAAAACTGCATCGTCGTGGACAGCACCCTGGGATATCAGGAAAGCCTCAAATGCTGCGCCACCGCAGCGGCCAACTTCCTGCACAGCGTGCTGGAGAGCAACCTGGTCCTGGCCGTGTCCTGGGGCAGCGTCATCACCTATCTGGCCCAGGTGCTGGAACCCAGGACCTATCACAATGTCCATGTGGTCCAGATGGTGGGCTGCCTGGCCGCTGGAAATCCCCAGCAGGACGGCATCGAGATCTCCATGAAGATCGCTCAGAAGCTGGGCGCGGGTTATTCCAATATCTTCGCGCCGGTCTTTGTGAACAGCCAGCTGATGGCCGCCCACTTCCTGGAAGAGCCACGGATCGTCTCCACCATGGAGAAGATCAACATCGCCGACATCGCCGTGATGGGCATCGGATCCGTGGGAGACAAGAATTCCATCCTTTCCACCGCCGGAAGCATTCTGCCGGGGGAGTGGAAAGACCTGAAGGGAAAAGGCGCCACAGGACATCTGCTGGCCCGGATGTTCGACCGGGAAGGACGGGAGATCCCCATTCCCGGCAAGAGTCCCGTATCCCCGCCCCTGGAGACCCTGCGGAAGATCCGCTGGACCATCGGCATCGCCGCCTCGGAGCGGAAAGCGCCCGCAACTCGGGCCGCAGTCCTGGCCGGCTACATCAACTCCCTGGTCATCGACGATAGCCTGGCCAGGGCCCTTCTCCAAAGCAGTTGAAGACAAAATCCAAATACTCCGGAAGCAGGCCTTCCGGAGTATTTTTTGACTGGATTTTCCCAGTATGATATACTGAATCGCTAAGGAGGAGCGTATGGATACAGAAAACAACGCGAAACGGATCTTGATCATCGAGGACGAGGCATCGATCTCCGATATCATTCAGTTCAACCTTACAAAGGAAGGCTATCAGGTGGATACCGCCTACGACGGGCAGGAGGGGCTGCGCAAAGCTCTGGAAGGCAGCCCGGACCTGATCCTGCTGGATGTGATGCTGCCGCTTCTGGACGGGTTCCAGGTGTGCAAAAAAGTCCGGGAGACCCGCAACACGCCCATCTTGATGCTCACGGCCAAAGAAGAGGAAGTGGACAAGGTTCTAGGCCTGGAACTGGGGGCCGACGACTACATCACCAAACCCTTCGGCATGCGGGAGCTGATCGCCAGGATCAAGGCCAACATCCGCCGCAGCGATTTTATGGAAGACAAGCTGAATGCGCCGGCCAACGTCCAGACATTCGGAAACCTGGAAATCGATATGAACCGCTACGAAGTCCGCAAGGACGGCGCCATCCTGGACCTGACCCTGCGGGAATTCGAGCTGCTCAAATATCTGGCCGAGCACGAGGACAAGGTCTTTTCCAGAGAGCAGCTGCTGGAGGAAGTCTGGGGCTACGAGTACTACGGAGACATCCGGACGGTGGACGTGACCGTTCGAAGGCTCCGGGAAAAGCTGGAGGACAACCCCAGCGACCCCAAATATATTATGACTAAAAGAGGAATCGGCTACCATTTCAGGAGACCTTAGGGGATGAGCAAGGTCAGGCAGCGCAGCAGCGTCCGAGGACGAATCGTACTGATCTATTTTCTCCTGGTCTTTATTGCCATGACCATCGTTTCCGTGTTCCTGCTGGACCAGATGAAGACCTATCAGATCGAGGCGGTGCGCAGCAACCTGACCAAGACCATCCAGGAGAGCAACCTGCTCACCTCCCTGGGGCGCTATGGGGATCTGTCGGCCCACACGGAAGAGATCCAAAGCAATGTGGATGAAAATTGGAGCCGCAGTTTCTCCGAAGAGTTGTCGGTGATCAGCCGGGACTTTCTGGTCTGCGCTTCCACCAACCCCAATATCCTGGGGCGCGACGCCCGGGACGTCTTCGATCCGGGGATCCTGCTGAACACCTTCGTCACCGGGGAAAGCAGCGAATCCGATTCGGTGATCTCCGGAAACATTCCGGTCAAAAATTTGTGCTATCCCATCCTTTCCCAGGAAAGCAGCGGGATAAGCGGGGCGGTGGTGGTGCGGGCGGACCTGTCCAGCATCAGCGACTTTCTGTCCCAGTCCAAACTGATTTTCGTCCAGGCTATGCTTTTAGCCCTGATCGTCACGGTCCTGCTCGGATTCTTCATCGCCCGAAGCATCACCGTGCCCATCAACGACGTCACCCGAACGGTCCAGCGCATGTCCCAGGGGGATTTCAGCCAGCAGGTCCAGGTAAAATCCGACGACGAGATCGGCAAGCTGGCCCAAATGTTCAACCTGCTCCGGGAAAAGCTGGACTATACCCTGTCGGAGATCTCCAACGAGAAGAACAAGCTGGAGACGATCCTCACCTATATGGCCGACGGGCTCATCGCCATCGATCTGGAGGGCCGCGTGCTCCACGCCAACCCGGCTGCCCGGCATATCCTGGGCATCGATGAGGAGGAGGACCTGACCGACACCAGCTACGAGGCCTTGCTGGGCCACATCTCCCCCCGGATGCAGCTGGATTTTATCCGGGAAAACTGCAAGGAAGAAGGCGGGGAGGACACCTTCGATTTCGGGGCGACCACCTTCGCCGTGCGCTACGACCGGTTTATGGACGACGAATGTAAAGATGTGGGCATCATCATCATCATGCAGGACATCACGGAGCGGCAGAAGCTGGAGGATATGCAGACCGACTTTGTGGCCAACGTGTCCCACGAGCTCAAGACCCCCCTGACCACGATCAAGAGTTATACGGAGACGCTGCTTGACGGGGCGCTGGACGACCGGGCTACCGCCGTCAAATTCCTGAACATCGTGGATACGGAAGCGGACCGGATGAACCGGCTGGTCAAGGACCTGCTGCAGCTTTCCAGGCTGGACCACCGGCAGGAGAAGTGGAACATCAAAGAAAGCAATATCATCGCCCTGCTCAACACCGTGGCCACGAAGGTGGAGATGACGGTCCGGCAGAATCAGCAGGAGCTGAACCGGCTCTACGACACGGAAGGACAGATGCGGGTGCTCATCGACCGGGACCGCTTCGAGCAGGTGCTGCTGAACGTGCTGTCCAACGCCATCAAATACACGGACAAGGGCGGGCGCATCGACGTGGACGCCTATATCAAGAACTCCCTGGTCCACGTGGTGGTCCAGGACAACGGGATCGGCATCCCCGAGGGAGACATCCCCCGCATATTCGAGCGCTTCTACCGGGTGGACAAAGCCAGGTCCAGAGCCATGGGCGGCACCGGACTGGGTTTGGCCATCACCCGGCAGATCGTGGAAGAGCACCACGGGACCATCGAGGCCGAGAGCCGGGAAGGGACGGGCACCCGGATCACCATCAAGCTTCCGCTGGCCGCCCGCAGAGGCAAGCGCAACATCGAATGAGCCAAGGGCAGAAAATCATGGAACCCAAATCCGGGAGCGCCGCCCGGGGACCCGGGGAAGTCATCGACTTCGAACAGGTTCGCAGAGAGCGCCGGGAAAAAAGAAGAGAGAAGCTGGAGAAGAAAAAGCCTGCGGACAAGGACGCGCTGTCCCTGCGAAAAGCAGCCAAGCGGCGGCGCTTTGTGATCCTGTGCACCGCCGGCGCACTCTTTGTGTTGGCCGTGACCGTTTCCGCCGGACTGAACCTCTGGAATTTGAGCCGGGAAAAGCAGGAGACCCAGGCCGCCCTGGATTCCCTTCTGGAAAAGCAGGCCGAGATGCAAAACGAGCTGTCCCAGCTGGACAACGAAGAATACATCGAGCAGGAAGCCCGCTCCGAGCTCCACATGATCTTTCCGGGGGAAATCATGTATGTGATCCCCCTGCCACTTCCCGAGCTGAGCCCGGAAGAGGGGCCGCCGGAAAGCGAAGCCAAGCCCCAATGAGTGAATTGCAGCTGCCTCCGGTCAAAGAAGTGATCGTTGTGGAGGGGCGGGACGACGAGGCGGCCGTCCGTCGGGCCGTCCGGGCCCTTACCATCGCCACCCACGGATACGGCATCCGTCCGGAGACCCTGGCGCTCATCGAAAAAGCCTACCGGGCCCAGGGGATCATCCTTTTTATGGATCCGGACCATGCGGGGGGGCAGATCCGAAGACGGCTGACTGCGCTTTTTCCCCAGGCGGGGCAGGCCTATCTTACATCGGAAGAAGCCACAAAAGACGGGGATGTGGGCATCGAAAACGCCTCCGGGGACGCCATCCGCTGCGCCCTTCGGGCGGCCGGATCCACCCCCGGCGAACCCGGGTCGGAATACGGACCGGAAGATCTGTGGCAGATGGGCCTTTCCGGCGGGCCCCGGGCCGGGGCCCGAAGAAACGCGCTGGGGAAAGCCCTGGGCATCGGCGGCGGCAACGCATCGGCGTTCTTAAAAAAACTCAACGGCTTTGGCATCACCAGGGAGGCATTGCAGAGGGCATGGGAGCAGTCCATACCCCCGGAGGGATCCGGGAAATAGGACGAAGACACGATTTTCGCAACACCAAGCGGTTGGGGCAGAACTTCTTGACGGATCTTTCCGTAGTGGACCGGATCGTGGAGAGTTCCGGCGCCGGCCCCGGCGATCTGGTGATCGAGATCGGGCCCGGCATGGGCGTGCTCACGGCCCGGGCAGCCCAGGCCGCAGGCAAGGTGACCGCCATCGAAGTGGACGGCAAGTTGATCCCCATCCTGCGGGAGACCCTGGCGCCTTACCCCAATGTGACGGTGATCCACGAAGATGTGCTCAAGGCCGATCTGCCCGCCATCATCGAAAAAGAGCGCATTTTGCCCGGCGGGGCCCCTGCGGAGCGGGTCCGCATCCTGGGCAACCTGCCCTACTATATCACCACCCCCATCCTGATGAAACTGCTGGAAGAGCGGGTGGGCATGCAGTCCATCACGATCATGGTCCAAAAGGAAGTGGCCGAGCGGATCGCTGCGCCGCCGGGCAGCCGGACCTACGGCGCGCTATCTGTGGCGGTACAATACTATTGCAGGATCCAATATGTGCTCACCGTGCCCAAGGAAGCCTTCTATCCGGTGCCGAAAGTGGATTCCGCAGTGATCCACCTGGAAGTCCGCCCGGAGCCGCCGGTGGAGCTGCTGTCCGAGAAACTCTTTTTTGAATGCGTCAAAAAAGGCTTCGGACAGCGCAGAA
>CAZCTS010000027.1:0-16663 GCA_964501635.1 uncultured Oscillospiraceae bacterium
CGGCCTTCGTGCATCATGACGAGCCGGTTTCCGTATTCCACCGCAAAGCGCAGGTTGTGGGTGACCATCAGGGCCGTCAGCTGCTTTTCCTGGATCACCCGCAGGGTCAGGTCCATCACCGTCTGGGAGGAGCGGGGGTCCAGGGCCGCCGTGTGCTCGTCCAGGATCAGCAGGTCGATAGGGGTCATGGTGGCGATCAGGAGCGCCAGGGCCTGGCGCTGGCCCCCGGACAGGGCGCCCACCAGGATGTCCAGCTTGTCCTCCAGTCCCAGCTGGAGGAGCTGCAGGCGGCTCCGGTAGTAGTCGGTCCGCTTCCGGCTGACGCCTTTCCCCAGTCCGAAGGGCGCTCCCTTGTTGTCGGCCAGGGACAGGTTCTCCCGAATGGTCAGATTCGGGCAGGTGCCGGCCGCCGGGTTTTGAAACACCCGGCCGATGCTGGCGGCCCGCCGGTGCTCCGGCAGACCCGTGATGTCTTTTCCTTTCAGGTAGATCTTGCCCCTGTCCGCGGACAGGCTTCCGCAGATCACGTTGAGCAGCGTGGTCTTGCCAGAGCCGTTGGACCCCACCATGGAGACGAATTCCCCTTGCCGGGCGGAAAAGTCGAAGCCGTTGAACACGGCGATCTCGTTCACGGTGCCGGGGTTGAAGTTCATGTGCAGGTCTTCCACCCGGATCAGAGGCTCTTTAGGATTGCTTTGCATCGCCGGTCCCTCCTTTCCGCTTGAACTTTTCCGAGACGATGGCCCCTGTCAGGAGCACGGCCATCAGCAGCTTCAGGTAAGTGTTTGGCAGGCCCAGCTGCAGGGCGGTCATCAGGCAGGCTTTATACAGGATAGAGCCCAGAATGGCCATGGTGACGAAGCGGAAGAAGCCCAGCCGCCGAAAGACGCTGATGCCGATGATCACCGAGGCCAGGGCCATGACCACCATCCCCTTGCCGGAGTTGATGTCCGCGTTCTGGTTCAGCTGGGCCAGGATGCAGCCGGCCAGAGCCGTGCAGCCGTTGCCCAGGGCCAGGCCCAGGATCTTCATGGACCCCGGGTCCCGGGCCAGGTTCACCACATACTGGCTGTTGTCCCCGGAGGCTCGCAGCAGCAGGCCGTTCTTCGTGGAAAGGTACCAGTCCAGGAGACCCTTGACGACCAGGGCGATCAGGGCCACCATGATCAGCTGCCGATGGGCGTACAAGCCTTCGGGCAGCAGCCGGACGAGGCCGGAATTGAAGATCGTGTCCAGATTGAAGAACTGCTTGATGGCCGAGCCTCCGGTCAGGATCAGGTTCACCGACCACATGGCGGTCATCACCAGGATGCCCGAAAGCAAGTCTGTAATGCCCAGTTTTACGTGGAGCAGCCCGGTGACGCAGCCTGCGCAGGCCCCGGCGGCGAAGGCCGCGAGGCAGACAAGCCAGGGGTTGACGCCGGCGGTGATCAGCAGCGCCGCGACGCAGGCCCCCAGGGGAAAGGTCCCGTCCACCGACAGATCCGGAAAGTCCAGGATCTTGTAGGTGACGTAGACGCCCATGGCCATGATGCCGTAGATGAACCCTTCCCGCAGGACGACCTCGATCAAACCTGAAAACAGGCTCCAGTCCATTACTCGTTCCTTTCCCTTGCGCCCTTATAAGCTTCCGGCAGGGCCAGCCCGAATTTGGCCATGTTGATCGAGGAGTAGACCGGCTCGGAGTCGGTGACCACCTGGACCTTCATGGTCAGAATGTCCTCGCCCTTGAGCACCTGGGCGCCCATCGTGCCGGTGGTGTGGCCCAGGGCCACGTAGTCCAGGGTCTCCGATGCGACGCAGCCGTACTTGGCCACCTGCTCCTCTTCGGAGCCGTAGCAGGGGATGCCCGCCGGATCCGCCGCCGCCGTCACCATGGAGAAGTTGTTCACCACGTTGTTGTCCGTCAGGTTGTTGATGCAGTCCACGCCGGCGGCCACCAGGGCGGAGGCGCCGGAAGCGACTTCCGAAGCGTCGGTGACGCCGATGGCTTTGATCTCAAAACCGAAGCTTCCCGCCAGGGCTTGATAGTTTTCCAGCTGGGCCAGAGAGTTGGCCTCCGAGGTGGTGTAGAGGATGCCGATGGTGCTCGCCTCCGGCTGGAAGGCCCGGATCAGCCGGAGCTGCCCTTCGTAGTTCAGGCCGTCGCTGGTGCCCGTGGCGCCGGTGTTGGGCGCTTCCAGGATGCTTTCCACCAGGCCGGCGCCCAGGGGATCCGACACCGCGGAAAAGATCACGGGAATGCCCGCATCCTTGGCCGCCGCATAGGCCGGCATAGCCGAGGGCGTTGCGATGGCGATGATCAGATCCACGCCGCTGTTCACAAAGTTGGCCGCGGCCAGGGCGTTGGTCTCGCTTTCGCCCTGTCCGTTCACGAATTCGATAGTGCAAGTCTCACCGTCCACAAAGCCGGCGTCCGCCAGACCCTGAACGATGCCCTTGTAGCAATTGTCCAGGGAAGCGTGGGGGGCGAACTGCAGGATGCCGATCTTGGGCACTTCTTCGGTCTGCGCGCCGCCGGAGCAGGCGGTGGCGGAAAGGATCAGCGCCAGCGCCAGGGCCATAGTCAGGGATTTTTTCGTCGTTTTTTTCATTTCGAGTTCCTCCGTATCGATGTGTGTTCATTTGAATGGTGGCAGATGGACGCTTTCTTGCCGGAAAAGCGTTCGTAAAAAAAATCGCTTCTGTCCCTGGAACGGGACAAAAGCGATTGCTTCTGCGATACCACCCGAATTGACGATGTACGTCCACTCGCTTACGCGTACCATCATACGCGCCCCGATGGATAACGGGAGGGTTCCCGTCGGCATCTACTCGAAGTCTCCTTCTTTCAAGCCGCCCTCGGAAGTCCATTCGTCTGCCGCGCCCTGCTCCGATCCCACCCTCCGGAACTCTCTGAAAGTTTGCTGTGCAGATTACTCGTCTTCGTCAACGGTTTCGATCATTGGATTGTTGGGTGTATTATAGCACGCCTTAAAAAGGTGTCAAGCGGTTTTTAGGCTCTCCACAGGCTGTGCAGGTTGCAGTACTCATAGACCGCTTCCAGCTCGTCGGAGTCGCTGAGCGTAAATTCCGCCTCAGGCGCGTCTTCCGGCGTCAGGAATTTGACTTCGCAGCCTTCCTTGGTGGCCAGGCAGATCCACTCGATCAGGTGCTCGGGGGTCATAGGATGGGCCACGCTGCCCACTTTGACCATCACTTTGTTGCCGTCCCGGCTTACGACCGGCACGTGCTTTTCGGTGGAAGCGTCCACGGCGCCGGCTGCCAGCTCATCCATTTCCTGGCCGCAGCAGACTACGCGGACGCCGCTGTCGTTCAAGTGGGTGATGATGTTGCCGCAAAGCGCGCATCTGTAAAATTTCCGTTCCATTGAATAATCCTCCTCTTTCTTGGTGTGATCGATCATTGATTTATAAGTAAGTCTCGTTTTTGACCATCATGTGCTTGAGCGGATGGGCGCAGACCGGGCACATTTCCAGCGCGTCGGTGCCGGTGTAGATGTGGCCGCAGTTCGTGCACTGCCAGACCACTTCCTTGTCCTTTTTGAACACTTTTCCGTTCTTGACATTGGCGGCCAGGATCTGGTAGCGCTTCTCGTGCTCTTTTTCCACGCCGGCAACGCCTTCCATGGTGGCGGCTATTTCGGGAAAACCTTCTTCTCTGGCGGTCTGGGCCATTTCCTTGTACATGGAGGTCCACTCGAAGTGTTCTCCCGCCGCCGCATCCAGCAGATTCTCTTCCGTGGTGCCGATGCCGTGGGCCAAATTGAACCAGAGCTTGGCGTGTTCCTTTTCGTTCAGGGCCGTCTCGTCGAAGAGATCCCCGATCTGGTTGTATCCCTCGCCTCTGGCTTTGGATGCGTAGTAGTTGTACTTGTTTCTCGCCTGGGATTCTCCCGCAAATGCGGCCATCAGATTCTCCAGGGTTTTCGTTCCTTTTAAGTCTTTCACTTGCTCCTCCTCCTTGTTATCGTTCATCAGATGTAGATTCTTCCGGTGCAGCTTCCTGCAATTTCGTGGCGCAGGTATGACAGATCCCCTGAAATTGAAGGCTTTCGGGTGACACCGTCATACTTGTTTGCCTGCGGATCCGCGCCAGCAGCCTCAGCATGTCCGCCGAGATTTCCGCAGGCACGTCCTCCAGAGCACCGCAGCGGGCGCACTGCAGGTGGAAATGGACGCAGGTCTCGTGGTCAAAGCGGTCCTTGCCACCGTGCATGGGGATGCGCAGCAACTCGCCGGCCTCCGTCAGCTGGTTCAGGTTCCGATAGACAGTGCCCAAACTGATGCTGGCGCTTTCCTGCCTGACGGCCTGATAGACCTGCTGGGCCGTGGGATGCTGGCCGTTTGCCATCACCGCGTCTATGATGAGTTCCCTCTGCCTGGAATATCGCATCGCTTCCCCGCATAAATAGGAATAGTTACTGGTATTATCCTATCATGAAGGGCGGCGGATTGCAAGGGGCATTTAGCGGATCCCGGAAAGAGACACGGCGATGTCCGTGCCCAGCAGGGCGTTGTTCAGCACCAGGGCCTGGTTGGTCCGCAGGGCCCTCCCCTCCGTGATCTCCACGATCCGTTTGAGGACGAAGGGCGTCACCCGGCTGCCGAAAACCTGCTGCTGTTCCGCTTCCGCCAGGGCTTGGCGGATGATCTGATCCATCTCTTCGTAGGGGATCTCCTGCTCCGCCGGGACCGGGCAGGCCACCAGGACGCCGCCTCCCAGTTCCAGTTCCTTCTTTCGGGCGATCACCCGGGCGATGTCTCCGGGATCATCCAGGCGAAGGGGCGAGGGGCATCCGCTGGCTACGCTGTAGAAAGCGGGGAATTCGTCGGAGCCGATCACAAGCACGGGAACGCCGGCCGTTTCCAGGTATTCCAGGGTGGCAGGAATGTCCAGCAGGCTCTTGCAGCCGGCGCATACCACGGTCACATCGGTGTTTTTCATCTCTTCCAGATCCGCAGAAATGTCGAAGCTCTCTCCGGCGCCCCGGTGCACTCCGCCGATCCCGCCGGTGACGAACACCTGGATGCCCGCCATCCTGGCGGCGATCATGGTGCCGGCTACGGTGGTGGCGCCGTCCTGTTTCATGGCGATCACCACCGGGAGATCCCTCCGGCTGACCTTTCGGATCCCGCTGGCCCTGGCCATGTATTCGATCTGCTCCCGGGAGAGGCCGACCTTGATGCGGCCCCGGATCACCGCGATGGTGGCCGGCACGCCGCCCCGGCTCCGCACATTGGCCTCCACGGCCAGGGCGGTCTCCACGTTGGCCGGATAGGGCATTCCATGGGATATGATGGTGGATTCCAGGGCTACGACGGGCTTTCCTTCCGCAAGGGCCTGGGCCACTTCCTCTGCGATGTCCAAATATTGATTCAGCAACATTTCTTCTCCTTTACCGTTTCCAGAACGATCCAATATCTTTGTGGACGGTTTCCCGAACCTGCAGAGTCAGGCTGCTGGCCAGGACCGCATTCCTTGCGATGGCTCCGATGTCAAGATCCCGGGCGATCCCGTCCACGATGGCCGCCGACATGGCGTCTCCGGCCCCTGTCACGCTGACCACCGCCTCCACTTTCGGAGGATCCAGCCGTCCGGGACCGTTCCGGTCCATGTAGAACAGCCCTTCCGCGCCCAGGGAGATAAAAATCATGCGAACCCCCTGCTCCAGGAAAAAGTTTCCGGCAGCCCGCAGGTCTTCCCCGCTTCGCAGGGCAAGGCCGCTCAGGGCTTCGGCCTCCACCCGGTTGGGTTTCAGGGCGTAGCAGCTTGGAAGGATGTTTCGGATGCGCCGGGACTTTTCCACGGAGACCGGATCCACAAAAATTCGTTTGTCGGAAAATCGGCGGGCACTGAATTCCAGGGCTTCCTCCGTCAGATTGGCGTCCAGCGCCAGGGCCGAAGCATCTGCCAGGGCCGGGGAAAAGTCCTGGATCTGGCCGGGCGTGATGCGCTCCAAAACCTCCATATCCGACAGGGCCAGCACCATCTCCCCTTTCTCGTCCAGAATGGAAAGATAGATGGCGGTCCGCGCCCGGGGCAGCCGGAGGATCCCGCCGGGGTCCAGGCCGCTTTGGGCCAGGTTGTCCAGCGCGTCCCGCCCGAACACATCCTCTCCCACCGCAGACAGCAGGGAGATCCGGTTGTCCCCCATCCGATGGAGGTTTTCCGCGATATTGCGTCCTACGCCTCCATGGGAAACGAGCACCGCACCCGGATTGGAATCCGAGGGGTTGAGGGGCCCAAAGGGCCGGCCCTCCATATCCACGGCGATGCCGCCGATCACAGCGATGTGTTTCATCTCCCGCCAGTCCTACGCAATGACGCTTCCGCCGATAAATTCCCGGATGATGGAGTTGTTCGCGATCACGGAGTCGTCTGTGATCTCGTCCACAAAACCCAGGAGCCGTAGAAGCCGCTGGGCCTCGGTGTACTCCTCCTCGTCGCTTCGGATTTCTTCCAGGAGCGGCCGGGCATACTTCTTTAAAGCGGCCATCTCGTACACGTGGACCGAATTGAATATGGCGTCCGCCTGGTCGTTGTAAGGAAAGATGTTCACCTCTTCGCCGGCCCGCACTTTGGACCAGGCCCGGATGGTCTGCCGGGCGTCCCAGCCCCTGCGGGAAGCGTCCCTGATGATGCGGCGCAGTTTCCTCACATCCGTGAGCGGGATCCGGTCGTGGTTGTCGATGCGCACCTGGGTGAGCGGGCTGATGTAGATCTTGAACTTCTGATCCTCGGGGATCTGCAGGGTCAGGGCGTCGTTCAGGCCGTGGATGCCCTCGATGACGATGGGCTGGTCGGGCAGCAGGCGCAGGACGCGCCGGCCGAAGATCTTCTCGCCGGCCCCGAAGTCAAAATGCGGCAGATCCACGGTCTCCCCGGCCAGGAGCGCGTTCATATGAGCGTTGAAGAGCTCCACGTCCAGGGAATCCAGATTCTCGAAGTTCTTCGTGCCGTCGGGTCCCGCAGGGATAGCGTCGCGGTCCAGATAGTAGTCGTCGGTGCCCAGATAGAGCGGCTTGTGCCCATTGACCCAAAGCTGGGTGCACAGCCGGTGGGCAAATGTGGTCTTGCCCGAAGAAGAGGGCCCTGCGATCAGGACGATCCGCTTTTTTGCCCGGACGATCTGGTCGGCGATGCCCGCGATGTTCTTCTCGTGGAGGGCTTCGGAGATCTGGATGATCTCCCGGATCCTGCCGTCTTGAATGCTGCGGTTCAGATCCTCCATATAGTTGATGCCCAGCATGTTGTTCCATTTTTCCTGCTCCCGGAAAGCCTTGTGCAGCTTCTTGTCGTCCCGGTAGGGCGGAAGCCCCTGGGGATGGGCGGCTTCCGGGACGCGGATCACGATGCCGTTGCGGCATTTTTTCAAATCGAACTTCTTGATGTAGCCGGTGGAGGGGACCACGAGCTGCAGATCCGAATTGATCCGGCTGAAAGGGATATTCTGGTCGGACAGCCTTCGCATGGCTTTTTCGATCCGCGCCACTTCTTTGAGGCCCGGGGTCCGAATGCCGTCAAACCGGGTAAAGATGCCCCGGTTCAGGGAATGGGCCACCACCACGGAAGCTTGGGGGAACACCTGTTTGACGGCTTCCAGAAACAGCTCCACCACGCTGGTCTGATAGGTCTGATTGCCCGAGGGATCCCGTATATCCAAAAAAGTGACTTCCGCGTCGGAGTACAGCCTCGTATCCAGCCCCACCACGTGGTTGTCCAGCCTGGCGGCCACAACGGCGTAAGGCGTCTCTTCCCGGAAGCGATGCGCCAGCGCCGCTATCGGAGTGTCGGGCTGGACCACCAGGGTCCGGCCTGGCGCTCCGGGGGCGATTTTTACGATGATTTTCATGGGGGTCGTCCTCTCGTTACCGCTCTCAAACTATGCTATAATTGTACCACACGATAGAGAATGCGAGGAAACAAATTGTATTTGAAGTACGACCAGGCTGACATCGATCACCTGAAGAAAAAAGACCGGGCTCTGGCCGCGGCCATGGACCGGATCGGGCCCATCGAGCGGCCGGTGGAGAAGGATCTGTACGAGGCCTTGGTGAACAGCATCGTCGGCCAGCAGATCTCCTCCGCGGCCCACCGGACCATCTGGAAGCGGATGCGGGATCATTACGGCACCCTGACGCCGGAAAAGGTCTGCGCCAGCAGTCTGGAGGAGATCCAGCGCTTCGGCATCTCCTTTCGCAAAGCGTCCTATATTTTGGAGAATTCCCAGAAGATCCTCTCCGGAGCCTTTGATCTGCAAGGCCTTGCCCAAAAAAGCGACCGGGAAGTGACGGAAGCCCTCTGCTCCTTGAAAGGCATCGGGGTTTGGACTGCGGAAATGCTGATGATTTTCTCCATGGAGCGGCCGGATATCCTCAGCTATGGAGATCTGGCGATCCAGCGGGGCATGCGGATGCTGTACCGGCACCGGAAAATCGACCGGGCCCGCTTCGAAAAGTACCGCCGGCGCTATTCCCCCAAAGGCTCCCTGGCCAGCCTGTACTTATGGGCCATCGCCTCCGGGGCCTACCCGGAATGGAGCGACCCGGCTACGCCTAAGAAAAAATGAGCGGCTGCCTCGCCGCTCATTTCCTTATTCCTGTTCCCTTTCTTCGGCCTCCGGCGCGAAATCCCTTTCGCCCAGCCAGTCGGACAGCGTCTTGGCTTCCTGGGCCGTCAGGGTGATCCCTCTGGACATTTTTTTGTGGTCTTCGGACCATTCCCTCAGATCGTATTTTTCGGGGTTTCCGTTCCAGGACACCACGTTCAGCTCCTTGGTCCATCCGCCGGAACTGGTCTTGAGCACGCCGATGTGCTCCCTGATGTCGTAGGAGAATTCCTCTCCTTTCCCGGCAGGGGACTGGCCTGCCCCCTTGCCGTTTGCCCGGCTCTTCGAATAAGTCGGAGCGGTTTCCATCACTTCGATCACGTTGCCTTTCATACCGTTTCCTTTCAGCGCTTCCCTTCGCCGCCAATGTGATCCATATTATATACTATTTGTTATATTATGTCAATTCTTCGCAGGGATTCTTTTCAATTGAGGGCATTTTATGATACAATATATTTATGGAAAAAGATTATTCGAGTTTGACCCTAGCCCTGGAACAGGCTCTTGAAACCCATCCGGCGGTGGTTGCGGCCATCGACGGGCCCTGCGCTTCCGGTAAGACCACCCTGGCAGCGCTGCTCCGAGAGCGTCTGGGCGCCCGGGTGATCCCCATGGACCATTTTTTTCTGCCGCCGGAGCTGCGCACACCCCGGCGCTACGCCCTGCCCGGCGGCAACATCCACCACGAACGTTTTTTGCGGGAGATCGTTCCTTATTTCGCGCCGGAAAAAATGGGCGAGGCTTTGATCTACCGCCCTTTCGACTGCAAAACCATGACGCCGGGCCCCTTACGCACCCTCCCCTGGGCCCCGCTCACCCTGGTGGAAGGCTCCTACAGCCTGCACAAGGCCCTGCGGGACCACTACGATGTCAAGATCCTGCTGACCGTGGACAAGGCGGAACAAGAAAGGCGCATTCTGCAAAGAGAAGGCGCCCAAGGCCTGGAGGTGTTCCGCACTCGCTGGATCCCGCTGGAGGATCTGTATTTTGAATCGGCGGGTCTGGAAGATCTCTGCGATCACATTTTTTAAAGATCCTTTACCCACGCAAGACGCCTGGCATCCGCTTCGACCTGAAAGGAGTGGATTTTTTTGATCCTTCGGGCCTGGGGCCCGTGGTCGTCGGATCCGATGGACACCAGCAGGCCGTTCCGGTCGGCAAGCGCCAGCAAGAATTCGGTCATCGCCCGGTCGTGGGTCGGATAGTAGGCTTCCAATCCGTCCAGCCCCAGGGCGGCCAGTTCCCCGGCCACCAAGGCCAGCCGCCCGGACAATCCGTCGGGATCCTGGTCCGGGGAAGCGTAGTCCAATTGAAAAGGATGAGCCCAAAAGGCTTTTCCCCCGGCCTGGTGGATGATCCGGATCGCCTCGCCGGCGCTGGTCTTCTCTTTGCGGATGGAGCGGATGGCGGGATTGGCCATCAGTTGCTTTGAGGAAAAAGCCTCCTCCACCGACCGGGCCATGCCCTTCCTTAAAAAGACCGCGGCAAAGGATCGCTTCCCCACAAAGCCCACCGGAGAGGCCTCCTCCAGTTCATCAGGCTCGATCGCGATTCCTTTTTCGGCAAAAGCCCGGCAGAGCCTGTCGTTGCGGTCCGCTCTGTTCCGCAGGATCTCTTCCATCTTGTCCAGCAGAGGCTTGCTGCTCAGGTCGATGCCGTAGCCCAGAATGTGCAGGGAGTGCATCTCCGGGCCTTCCGGCAGGCCATCGCATAAAAACTCCACCGAAAACTCCAGGCCGGGAATGACCCGGATGCCCAGAGCTTTGGCGGCCAGCAGGGCTTCCTCCACGCCCTGGATGCCGTCGTGATCGGTGACGGCGATGGTGCGAAGACCCTCCCGATGGGCTCGCTCCACCAGTTCCCGGGGACTTTCCGCTCCGTCGCTGTAGTGGGTGTGCAGATGCAGATCGACATCAATCATTGAAAAGCATCCCCTCTTTGACTCGCTTGTGGGTCACGCCATCCGCCAGCGATTCCAGAACGGCAAAGGCAAAGGGCATGGCGGTAGCCGGGCCCAGCGAGGTGATCAGGTTCCCGTCCACGCAGACCGGCCCCTCTCCTATGCAGGCCCCTGCAAGCTCCCCTTCCATTCCGGGATAGATCACCGCCCGGCGCCCTTCCAAAATGCCGGCTTTGGCCAGAACCATGGGAGCGGCGCAAATGGCGCAGATCAGAGTGCCTTTCTCGTGGGCCAGGCGGAGCCTGTCCAGCAGCGCCCGGTTGCCGGCAAGTCCGGCGGCTCCGGGCATGCCTCCGGGAAGGATCAGCGCCCGGGCCTCTTCCTTTTCGCTTTCGGCGAAGGATCTGTCACTAAGGATGGGGATGCCGTGGCTCCCGGTCACCCAGAGATCCTTTTCCATGGAGACCGTTTCCACCCGGATCCCCGCCCGGCGGAGCACATCCACCGGCGTCAGGGCCTCGATCTCTTCAAAGCCCTTCGCAAGATATACATAGACCATGGGATCTCCTTTCTTTCTTCTTCAATAGTTCATCGTCAACTGCTCTTCCGCCGCCAGCAGATACAATACTGCCTCCCGGACCGGCATTTTCGTGATTTTTTCCAAAGCTTCTTTATACAGGCGCATCTGGACCTGATAGCTGCGGCTCAGCCGTTCCTTTTCCGCCTGCCAGGCGCTCTTGTCGATCCAGTTGCTCTTGTAGTCCACCAGGATCCACCGGTCTCCCTCCCGGAAGTAACAGTCGATGGTGCCCTGGACCAGCCGCCGGGTCCCCCGGAGATCCGTCTGCATCACGAAGGAGGCCTCCCGGTGCACTTCTTGAGCCGCCAGTATTCTTTGCCCGATCGCCGAACGGAAAAAGGCGGAGATTTTTTCCGGATCCACCGCCACGCCCTCCTGCCGGGTCAAAATGCCTTTTCCGATCAGCCCTTCTATGAAAGCCTCCACCGCTTCTCTTTGGACATGTTCCAGGACGTTGTGGTAGGCCGTTCCTTTTTCGCCGGCGGTGAGCCTCTCCTGCCCGGCAAGGAACAGCGGTTGCTGAAACACAAAAGGACCGGCTTCTTCCCGGGATTCCCAGCCTTCCTCCTCCGGATCCTCGGAGGCCAGTCTGCGGCCCCAGCTTGCATCGTCGGCTTCCATTGCGACCAACTGGGATACGGTCAGTTTGACAGGCTCCTGGACCGGGCCGGCGGAGGGAAGAGGCTCGGCCAGGTAGCGCAGCCAGTCTGGCGCTTTGGAAGAAAGGTTTTCCGTCCCTTTGGAAAAGCCCTGCTCCAGCTGTGTGCGGAGTTGCTGGCGTTCCGCCTGCTCCTGGTCCCTGGCCTGACTCAAGGCAGCTCTTCCGGCGATCTTTACGCAAAGAGCGCCGTCCGTGGCGGGAAGGATCATGTCCAAATAACTTGCCGCGCTCTCCACGTCTCCCGGAAGGGCAGCCTTGGCTTTTTGAAGCGCCGCCCCGGGTTTTCCCACAGCGGCCAGCAAGGCCAACCGGTCTTTAGGGCGGGTCATGGCTACATATAAAATGCGGATCCACTCGGCCAGATCCTCCTGCCCGTTCCGGTCGTTGATCATCCGATAGGCAAGAGTGTCCGCGTAGAGGCCCCTGCTCTGATCGGTCAGACGAAGGCCCAGGCCCAGTTCTTTGTGATAGGCCAGGGGCAAGCGGTTGGAATGGACCTTCAAATCCTTGGCCAGGCCGGCCAGGAGCACGAAGGGAAACTCCAGGCCCTTGCTCTTGTGGATCGTCATGATCCGCACCGCGTCGCTGTCTTCAGCCTGAACATCCGCCTGTCCGGTGTCCACACGTCCCGTTTTTTCCGCCAGGAATTCAATATGCCGGATAAATCCGTACAGCCCTCCGAAATTCGTGCGCTGGTAGCTGGCCGCCTTGTCCACCAGGGCCCGCAGGTTCGCCTGGCGCTGGGTGCCTCCCGGGATCGCTCCGGCGAAGAGTTTGTACTGGGTGTCGATCATCAGGGACCAGAGGAAATCATCCAGGGGCCGGTGGATGGCCTGGTCCCGCCATTCTTCAAGCTTATCCAGAAATGCTTCGCAGCGATCCTTCAGGGATCCTTCGGGTCCCGACCGGGCATAGCGCAGAAACGCTTCGTTGTAGGAGGTCTTGCCGGGATCGCTCCGCCCGCACCAGATCCGAACCGCCGCCAGGTCGTCGGCGGAGAAGCCGAACAGGGGGGAGCGCAGGACGCTCAATAAGGGAATGTCCTGCTTGCGGTTGTCGATCAGCCGCAGAAGGTTGAGAAAGATCTGGATCTCCAGCGTGTCGAAGTAGCCTTCGTTGCGCTCCAAATACACCGGGATCCCGGCATCGGCCAGGGCCCGGTAAAAAATTTCCCCATTGCCTCTCACTGCCCGCATCAGAATGGCCATGTCCCTGTATCCGAGCGGCCGCTCCCTGCCGGTCCGGTCATCGTGGATCAAGGCCCCCAAGTGTTCCCGGAGGATAGCGGCGGCCTGGATGGCTTCCAGTTCCGTGGCCTTTAAGTCTGCGATCTCCGGATCGACGGGCTCCTCTCCGTCCCCTTCTCCTGTGTCCACCAGGTAAAGAACAGGGGGATCGTCGCAGGGTCCCGAATAAGAAGACCCCTTGACCAGAGCCGCATCGTTGTCGTAGGCCAGCCCCGTGGCTTCCGGGTGCATCACCCGGGAAAACACCCGGTTGACCAGGTCGATGATCCCCGCCTTTGACCGAAAATTGCTGTTCAGATCCAATGCGCAGCTCTCGGGGCTTCTACCCGTTCGATAGGACAGGTACTTTTCGATGAACAGCTCCGGCTCGGCCAGGCGGAATTTGTAGATGCTCTGCTTGACATCCCCCACCATGAACAGGTTGTCCGGCCTGCAGATCCGACGGATCAGCGCGTCCTGGACGGCGTTGCTGTCCTGGTATTCATCGATGAATATAAAGCGGAACCGGGCCCTGTATTCCGCGCAGACATCCTGGTTTTCCAAGATTTCCAGAGCGAAGTGCTCGATGTCGGAAAAGTCCAGCAGATTTTTCCGCAGCTTTTTTTCCGCATAGCGTCGATGGAAATCTTCCACGAGGCGGATCAGGGTTTCCAGCACAGGCTGCGCCTTGCGGTATTCCTCCGGAAGCTGGGGTAGATCTTCGGGCTGCCAAAGCTTGACCAGCTTGTCCCGCTTCTTTTTGGCTGCGCCGCGCAGACCACTGACCAGCGCTTTCGTGTCTTCGTCATAATAGGGTTTTTCCGCCGCGCCGGGACGCATTTGGGTAAAGGAGACTCCATTGACCAAGGTGCTTTGAACTTCCGAAAGCCGCCCCTGCTCCGCCTGCGCCAAAAGAGTCAGAAAAACCGCCCTGTCCTGATCGTTTTTCGAAGCCAATGCGCTCAGACAGGGCTCTCCCCTTTCGTTTTCCACAGCCGCCAGCACTTCCCCGGCCTTCGTCAGGTAGGCCACGATCCAGGCCAGGCTGCGGCGCATCCTTTGCGCCAGATGCAAAACCACCGGATCTTCCGCCTGCGGGAGGGGCTCCGCCTCCTGGAGCCGCAGCCGGGTTTGAGCCCAATCCCATGGATCCGGGAGGCTCTGCAGAAAACGGTAAAGGCTCAGGATCAGTTCCCGGACGGTCTCCCGGCTTTTCGCCGTGGCATAGCGGTCCATCAAATCAATAAACCCCGCGTCCCCGCTTTCGAACATGTCCTCGAATAGCTCGTCCAGGGCTTCCTCCTTCAGGATGCTCTGCCGGGTCTCGTCGCAGAGGGTCAGATTCGGCGGCTTGCCGCTCACGTGGTAATAGCGTCTCACGATCTCCAGAGCAAACGAATGGAAGGTGCTGATGTTGGCCCGGCCGAGCAGCGCCAGCTGCCGGCGCAGGTGCTCCGTTTTCTCCCGGTCGGCGGCTCCTTCCAGAAGGGCATGGTTCAGGCTTGCGCGGATCTTTTCCTTCATTTCCGAAGCGGCGGCATTGGTGAACGTCACCACCAGCATCTCGTCCACCCCCACGCCTTCCTCCAATATGATCCGCTTGATCCGCTCCACGAGGACCGCTGTTTTCCCCGAACCGGCGGCAGCCGAAACCAGAAGGTTCACGCCCTTCTTTTGGATGGCTTCGGTTTGTCTGTCTGTCCATTTCATCGTTGTTTCTCCCGGATTCATTATACACCGGCCGCGGATTCTGTGGTAGAATAAGGCAAAGCTTGGAGGCGTTTTATGAAACAAAGCACATTACTGATCATTATGGATGGCTACGGCCTCTCCCCCGATTCCGCGGGCAACGCCATCTCTTTGGCGCGAAAGCCTGTACTGGACGGCTTGTGGAAGGCCTGGCCCCATACCGGTCTGGAAGCCTCCGGGAAAGCTGTGGGCCTGCCCGAGGGGCAGATGGGCAATTCCGAGGTGGGTCATTTGAACATGGGCGCCGGCCGGATCGTCTGGCAGGAACTGACCAAGATCAGCGACGAGATCGACGATTGTTCGTTTTTTAAGAATCCCGCCCTGCAGGGGGCCATGGCCCACGCCGAGCGGGAGGGTTCAGCCCTTCATCTCGTGGGCTTGCTCTCCGACGGGGGCGTCCATTCCCATCAGAAGCACTTGTATGCCCTGCTGGACATGGCCCGGCAGGCCGGTCTGCAGCAGGTTTATGTCCATGCCATCCTGGACGGGCGGGATGTGGGTCCAAGCACTGCGACGGTCTTTGTAAAGGACTTGGAAGAAAATCTTCTCCGGCGGCCAGGCGGCCGTATCGCCAGCCTAAGCGGACGCTACTATGCCATGGACCGGGACAAGCGCTGGGACCGGGTGGAAAAGGCCTACCGAGCCTTAACCCTGGGCGAAGGCGAGATGGCGGAAAGCGCCGGGGCGCTTTTACAGCAGTCCTACGACAAGGGGCAAACGGACGAATTCGTCCTGCCGGGCTTGGTGGTCCAAGGAGGCAAACCCGTCGGGCTGATCCGGGACAGCGATGCGGTGATCTTCTTCAACTTCCGGCCTGACAGATCCCGGGAGCTGACCCGCGCCTTTGTCGATCCGGCCTTCGACGGCTTTCGCCGGGGAGCGCCTTTGCGAAACCTGCACTTCGTCTGCCTCACCCAGTACGACGTCACCATGCCCAATGTGTATGTGGCTTTTCCGCCCCAGACCCTGAACAACACCCTGGGCGAGTATTTGGCGTCCCTTGGGAAGAAGCAACTGCGCATCGCCGAAACGGAAAAATATGCCCACGTGACTTTCTTTTTCAACGGGGGGGTAGAGCGGCCCTATCCGGGAGAAGACCGCGTCCTGATCCCTTCCCCCAAAGTCCCCACCTACGATCTGCAGCCGGAGATGAGCGCCCGCGAAATCACCCGCACGGCGGTGGAGATCATCCGGGCCGGCACCTACGACGCCATCATTCTGAACCTGGCCAACTGCGACATGGTGGCCCATACCGGCCTGATCGGCGCTGCGGTCCGGGCGGTGGAGGTCGTGGACGAATGCGTGGGTCTGCTGGTTTCCGCCGCGCTGGAACAGGGCGGGATCGCTCTGGTGACGGGAGACCACGGAAACGCGGACTACATGCTGGACTCCGAAGGAAATACGGCCACGGCCCATTCCAAGGCCCCGGTGCCCCTGATCCTGGCCGGCGTGTCCGGCCGCACCCTGAGCGAAGGCGGAAGCCTTTGCGATATTGCGCCCACCATGCTGGAGTTGATGGGTCTGCCCGTTCCGGCGGAAATGACGGGTCATTCTCTCCTGAGCAAAGCGGCCAGCGCCGAATGAACCCCGTCGGCCGCCGCCGACATGATCCCTCCGGCATAGCCTGCGCCCTCGCCTGCAGGATAGACGCCCTTGATTTCCAGGCCCTGGCTGTCCAGGGCCTCTTTTTTTTCGTTTCGGAGGATCCTTAAAGGAGAGGAGCTTCTGCTTTCCGGCGCCGTGAGCACGGCCAGGGGATGGTCGAACCCCGGCAGCATGCGGCCGAAGCCGGGAAAGGCTTCCCGGAGGGCAGCGGCAGCAAAGGGAGGCAGGCATTGGTCCACTTGGGTCCAGGCGACTCCCGGACGATAGGTGGGCATCGGCATGGCGTCTTCCGAGGCGGATGGGCAGGGAATGCCCAGAAAATCCCCCAGCC
>CAZCTS010000028.1:0-16034 GCA_964501635.1 uncultured Oscillospiraceae bacterium
CACGGCACGGTCTCCAGAGAGTCGCTGCGCGCCTACGCCTCGAGCCGGGGGATCAGCGAAGCGCGGCTTCGGATCCCCGCCGACGGGGAGACGCTCAATTTAGAATAGGCGGTTGACGGTCACTTCCCAGCGGCCGGCCGGGTCGGCCAGGGGATCCTCTTCGTAAAGAAACGCTTCCACTGTGATTTCCCCGACCTGGGAAACCTCGGGACCGCCGGTCAGTTTGAGGGAGGTCGCAACGGTCTGCTCCGTCATGTCGGCGGGGAGCAGGTGGCTGTACCAGCCGTCCTGGTGGACGTCGTCGTAGATATAGGTTTCGATATACGTTCTGTTTTCTTCGGTGTCTTCGGGCGCCAGGATCGTCTGGCTGACCGTTTCTCCGGAAGCGAGCTCATAACTCAGGCGGTAGCCTATTTTGCAGGGCGCGGCTTCCGGGACCGCTTTCCGCAAATCGTTCCACACCCGGGCAAATTTTCCGCCGGAGATCTCCGGTTCAGCGGAAAGAAAGGCCGAAAGGACGACGATGTCCTTTCCGACCGTATACTCGGCGTCCACGCTCGCGGCAAGCAAGCGGATCCCGCTTCCATTGTTGATGTAAAGACCCAGGGGCAGCTGGGATTTTTCCTCTTCTTGTCCGGGCGGGATCGCGCCGCCTATACTACCGGGCGAAGTCGTTTCTCCTGCGTTTTCGGGGGGTTTTGCCGGCCCGCTGTCCTGCGGGGCCGGGCCGCCGCAGGCGCCCAGGACCGCTGCCAGGACCAGCGCGGCCAGAAGGATCCAAAGCGACCATATCTGTTTTCCTGTCCTCATTCCGATTCCTTTTCCGGGTTTTGCCGGGATCCTTAGCTCTTTGATTTCCACATCCTATCATAGTCATTATAGTATGGGGGAATCAACATCTTTCCTCTGGATTTTTACCTTTGCTGTGCTATAATTTACGAATTACCGTTTGCTGAACGGCTGTATTTTTAATCTGGGTAATGATGATCAAGGGGTGTCATTCGATGCTAATGTCTGATGCAATTGGGCAGAAGTCCGAAAACCCCTAAAAGGAGCGAAGCGACGGAATGAAAATACTGGACATCCACGCCCATTTGGGCCCGACAAGCTCCGGGGAAGCCAATGACGCTTCCCTGATGGTCCGGGAGCTTGGCCGTTTTGGGATCGTCAAAAGCGGGATCAGCAGCCTGTCCGGAACGAGCACCGCCGCCCAGAACGACCTGGTCGCCCAGGCCATGGGGCAGTATCCGGATTTTATCGTGGGCTATGCCTTCATCAACCCCAAAGCGCCCGATGTTTTCGACGAGATCGACCGCTGCCTGGGCGGCTATCGAATGAACGGCGTCAAATTCCACCCCTGGAAGCACGGCTACTACTCGGACAATTGCCCCCAGATCGACGGCGTGCTGTCCCGCATTGAACGCTACGGCGTGCACGTGCAGGTCCACGTGGGCACGAGCCCCCTGTGCACGCCCTTTCCCTGGATCGAGTACGCCAAGGGTCATCCGGGACTGCGCTTTGTCTTTACCCACATGGGCTGCCGGGAATTCGGATACAGCACCATCAAGGCCATCCGCTCCATCCCCAACATCTGGGTGGAGACTTCCTGCCAGATGGAGGTGGAAAACCTCCGGGAGGCGGCCCGGGATCTGGGTTCCAAAAGGATCGTATTCGGCTCCGACTGGCCTTACAAGCCGACCAATATCGAGATCGAAAAGCTGACCTACCTGGGCTTTTCCCAAAGCGAGCTGGAAGACATTTTTTATAACAACGCTGAATATCTCTGGTCGGCGGGCAAATAGCGCCCCGCTTGCGGAAAGGAGTCTTGTTTTGAATATAACCATTGTGAGGATAGACGACCGCCTGATCCACGGGCAGATCGTGACGCGCTGGATCGATCACGCCCAGGCGAAGGCCATTTGGGTGGTGGACGATGCGGCGGCGACCGATCCCATGCAGCAAATGCTGCTGAAGTTCGCGGTGCCCGGCGGGATCCAGGTGGAGATCCTTTCCAAGGCGGCCGCCCTGGAAAAGATACGCGGCGACGTCAGCCCGACGAAGGCGCTCCTGCTGATCAAGACCCCTGCCGAGGCCAATTCGTTTTTGGAAATGGGTTTTCAGACCGACCGGATCAATGTGGGGAACATCAGCAACACCCAATCCGCCCCGGGGCGGAAAAAGATCCTGGACTATATCTACCTGGAAGAGCAGGACGCCCAGGCCCTTCAGGACATCCTGAACAAAGGCGTGGAGATGGACGTCCGGGCCCTGCCCCAGGAGCATCCCAGAAGCGTCCGGGAACTGCTGGAAAAATACCGTCTATAGGAGGAACTCTGTTGAATCTGCCTGCGCAAGCCTTCTGGGTGTCGGCCGTCGTCTGGCTCGGCTTTCTGGACAAGGCCTTCCTGCACACATTTCTCTACCGCCCGATCTGCATCGGGCCTCTGGTGGGGCTGGTCTTCGGCGAGCCCGGCATCGGGCTCGCCGTTGGCGTGGCCACGGAGATGATGTTTTTCTCCTCGGTTTTCGTGGGGACCCAAACGCCGCCCGACGAGGTGACCAGTTCCGCGTTGGCGGCGGCCTTTGCCTGCGTCACGGGCAGCGTGCCCTTCGGCGTCCTGCTCGCCCTGCCGGTGGGCATGCTGGGACAGCGCCTGAAGCAGGTCAGAAACTCCACGGCCTTCGAATACACGCAAAAGAGGCTGGAGACGTCGGCCCAAAAGGCCAGCGCGGGAGGCATCCTCCTCTGGACGAGCCTCGTTCCCAGCTTGATCGAATACGCGTTCTTCGGACTCCCTTCGCTCCTTTTGGTGTGGCTCGGAGCCGGACCGGCCCAGCGGCTCGCAGGGCTGCTGCCCGAAGCGGCGCTTTCCGGCATCGCCCTGGGGACCGGACTGCTGGGGGCCGTGGGACTGGGCCTTCTGCTGGGCACAGTTAAGAACGAACGGGTCTGGTTCTATTTTTCGGCCGGCTTTCTGGCGGCTGTCTCGGGGGCCGGCCTGGCCGGCGGCGCCGCGGCCGCGGCGGTCTGCCTGGCTCTGGACCGGCGCGCTCAACCTCCGGTTTCCGGCGGAAGCGGGGCGGAAGCGGAGCAGTCCGCCGCTTTGCCGGAAGAGAAGACCCTGAGCCGTTGGGACCTATGGAAGACCTTGATCTATTCCCTTGGCATCGAAAGCGGCTGCAGCACGTCAAAGCAGGAGGCGCCCGGCTTTACCCAGGCGATGATCCCCGTGGTCGAAAAGGTGTACCGCTCGAAGGAAGAGAAAGCCGCGGCTTATACGAGGCATACCCAGCTGTTCCTGACGGAGGGGCGGGTGGCCCAGTTCATCGTAGGGGTCTCTGCGGCCATGGAAGAACGATACGCCCTGCGCAGAGACATCGACCCCTCCTCCATCCATCTGTACAAAACGGCTCTGATGGGCCCCCTGGCCGGGATCGGAGACTCGCTGCTCCACGGGGCCCTGCGTCCCTTGATGGCCGGCATCGCCTGCTCCCTGGCCCTCGCCGGCGTCGGGAGTTTTCTGGGTCCCCTGCTGTTCTTTTCGGTCATGACGACCGCCGTTTTGCTGGCCAGGTACTATGGGATCTTCTGGGGCTATCACAGGGGGCTGCCCTTCCTTGCAAAGCTTCAACAGGGCGGCGCCCTGGACAGGCTGACCCGGCAGGCCGGCGTCGTCTCCGCCGTTCTCTACGGCACCTTTGCCTCCACCCTGCTGCGCTTTGGCCCGCTGAGCGGCGTCGCGCCCCTTCTGTACACATTGCTGATGTATTATCTGGTCAACCGGAAAAAAGTGTCGCCCATCCTGCTGATGTGCATGACCCTGCTGCTGGGAGTCGCCGCTTCCTTCGCAGGGATCCTTTCCTGACCGAAAACGAGGAGAACCGGCTCATGATCATCGACTTTCATGCCCACCTGGGCAGAGACCCCGTCGCCAAATTATATTATGTGGAAGAGCTGCTGAAGGACATGGAGGACAACGGCATAGACCGAAGGATGGTGTCCGCCCTGGAGGGACGTTCAACTTCCGCCCAGAACGACGCGGTCATCGAACTTGTCAAACAGCATCCCGGCAAGCTGATCGGCTGCGCCGTGGTCAACCCCAAGGAGGACGACAGCGTCCGGGAAGCCGCCCGAGTGGCTTCCTGCCCCGAAATCAGGGCCCTGGAGTTCAATACCTGGGAACACGGCTATCTGCCGGAGCGGCTGCACTACCACCTGGACCCGATCCTGGACATCGCCGGGCACAGCGGCCTCGCGGTGAAGCTCTTCGCGGGCTGGGGCCCCCGCAGCATGCCTCAGCAGTGGGCCTCCTATGCGGCCAAACATCCCAAGGTGACCTTTGTGGTGCTGCACATCGGCGGGATCGATTTTGGATATGGCAGCATCGACCTGGTCAGGGACACGCCCAACATGCTCTTTGAGACCTCCGGCCAGACGGAGCTGCAGGTCCTGCGCAAGGCTTTCAGGGTGATCCCCGCCGAAAAGTTTCTCTTCGGCTCCAATTACCCCGAGCATTTTACGAAGTGCTCCATGGATGTGTTCGACGTGCTGGAGCTTCCCCCGGCCCACCGTCAGAAAATATTTTGCGACAACGCAAGGCGTCTGCTGGACCTGTGATTTGAAAACGACAGTCAGGAAGGAATACCGATGATAAAAACATGCAGGGACTGGCTCCCGGAAGAAGGAAAGATCCTGTTCGACGACATTCAGACAGGCAAGGTACTGGGCGCAGGGAACCACATCCGGATGATCGGCCAAATTCTCAAGCTGATCGCCGGCAGCGGCGCGCTCCAGAGCGATGAGATCAAAGAGCGTGTGCTGGCCGTAAGCCGCTACTATAAAGAGACCCGGGGAAAGTCCTCCTATGCCATCGTCAGCGCCCTGTCGCTGATGACCCGGGGACTGGAACAGGCAGAGCCGGAGGAGGTCCCCCTGCGGCTGGCGCAAAATGTGGACGCCTACTTTTCCGAAGCGGCCGAAGACGCGCAAAAGATCACCGAAACCGCCCTCCGGCTCGCCGCCGGCATGGACACCCTGATGGTGTTCGACTACTCCAGCACGGTGGAGCGCTTTATCGCCGCGCTTCGAGGCCCAAGGATCGTCTATGTTCCGGAGAGCCGGGCCATCGACGGGGGAAAGCCCTTTCTGGCCTCATTTGTCGGGGCCGGCCACCGGGTGCGGTTCATCCCGGACGCAGCCATGCTCACGGTGCTGGACCGGTGCAAGGGCGTCTTTATCGGAGCGGAGACCTTCTACCCCGACGGCACCGCCTTCAACACCGTGGGCTCCGACATCCTGGCGGAGCTGTGCGCGGCGCGCCGGATCCCCTTTTATGTGCTGACGCCCCTGATCAAACTGGATATGCGAGCGGCGGAGGGGATCTTCAAGGAACCGGTCAAAGGGGATCTGCGGGAGAAGCTGGGCGCCCCCCTCGGAGACGAGCTCCGGGAGAAGATCGACTTTGAGTGCACCGAGCTGGTGGGGATCCCGCCGGCCTTTATCACGGCCTTCGTCACGGAGGAGGGCATCGTTCCGACCCCCGCCCTGTTCGCCGTTTCCGGGGCGTACAACGACAGGATCAACCGGATCTGACAGAAAGGAAGCCATTTCAATGAATAAAGATTTTCCCCTGGCGCTGGTGATGATCCAGCCCGAACCTCTCCCGGGAAGCTATCTGAACAGCGGAAAAACCCTGGCGGAGATCGGGGCCGCCGTGATGGAGGAGGCGGAGATGATCGTCCGCACCGGCTTCGACGGCTTTATCCTGCAGAACATGCACGACGGGCCCGCCAGCCAGACCGCCCGCCCGGAGACCATCGCCTTTATGACGCGCCTGGCCACGGAGATCAAACAGCGCTTCCCCGACAAGACCCTGGGCATCCTGGTGAACTGGGACGGTGTGGCTTCCCTGGCGGTGGCGGAGGCTTCCGGCGCCGATTTTGTAAGGGTCGAATACTTGTACACCGGGGTCGGCATCACCGCTACCGGGTTGATGAACGGGCAGTGCGAACAGATCTGCCTTTTCAAGAAGCGCCTCGGAAGCCGGATCTCCGTCTATGCGGACGTGCAGGAGGTCAACGGCGCCTACCTTTGTCCCAGACCCAAGGACCAGGCCGCTGTGGATGCGGTCAGGAGCGCCTATGCGGACGGTCTTTTCGTCAGCGGGGCCGATGAAGAGGAAAGTCTGGAGCTCGCGAGAAAAATCAGGACCCGGCTGCCCGGCGTCCCCCTGTTTCTCGGCGGCGGAGCCACCGGCGGAAACATCGCCCGGCTCCTGGAGCACTATGACGGCGTCAGCGTGGCCACCTGGATCAAAAACGGAGACATGCGAAACCCCATCGACCCCGTACGGGCGGCCCAGTTTCTGGCCGAAGTCGAAAAAGCCAGAGCGGCAAGGAGGGGAAAGCGATGAACGGGATCATCCTGACGGGACACGGCCGCTTCGCCTCGGGCCTGGCGGACACAGCCCGCTTGCTGTTCGGCCGGATCGACCTGCTGCGGGTCGTGGATTTTACCGCCGACTTGGCGGGCGACGAGCTGGAGCGCCGGCTCCGGGCGGCGGTGGAGGAATTGGCCGGCTGCGACGCGATCCTGCTCCTGACAGACCTGGTCGGGGGAACCCCTTTCAAGGCCTCTGTCATGGTTTCCATGGAAGACGAGCGGATCCACACGCTGACCGGCACGAACCTTCCCCTGCTGCTGCAGCTGGCTTCCTCCGAGCCCGAGAGCGGCGACGTGGGGGAATGGATCAAAGCTTGCGTTCAAACCGCCGCCGGAGCCCTGTTCGCTTTTGAAAAGCCCACGCTGCGCTGACCCGGCGCAACACTTAAGGAGAGACTGTAATGATTCAAAAAGAAGTGATCCTCCAAAACCCCTCGGGCCTGCACGCCCGTCCCGCATCGGAATTTGTCAGGGAGGCGGCCAGGCACGCCTGCGACATCCGGATCATCAAGGGCGACAAAGTGCTGAATGGGAAGAGCATCATGGCCCTGCTCAGCGCGGGCATCTCCAAGGGAGACGCCGTGACGCTCCAGGCCGAAGGGCCGGGCGAAGCGGAAGCGCTGGACAGCCTGACGCGCCTCCTGTCCTCCCTGGAAGCGGAAAGCCAGACGCCATGAAAGGCATCGGGGCATCACCCGGCATCGGGATCGGGAAAATATTCATTTACCGGACAGCGGAAACCAGAGTGGAAAGAAGAGCCGTAGAGGATGCGGCGGCCGAGATCCGCCGGTTGGACCGGGGCATCCGGCAGGCCGCCCTGGAGGTCCAGGAACTGCGGGACCGGGCCGCCGCCAGCCTGGGAGAAGAGGAGACCGGAATATTTTCGGCCCAGCGGATGATGCTGGAGGACCCCGAGCTGCACGATGCCGCAGCGGCGATGATCCAAAACGAGGGTCTCGACGCGGCGTTTGCGGTCCGCGCGGTCTTCGAGTCCTATCTGGCCCTGTTCCGGGACATGGAGGACGAATACCTGAAGGCCCGGGCTGCGGACATCCGGGATGTCTCCTCCAGGCTTGTCCGGGTCCTTTCGGGCCTTAGCCAGGAGGATCCGGCTTCCATGCCCGCCGGCTCCATCCTCATCGCGAAGGATCTGACCCCCTCGGACACCATCCTGCTGGATCCGCGAGCGGTCGCGGGCATCGTGACGGAAACCGGCGGCAGGACCTCCCATTCCGCCATCATGGCCCGGTCGCTGGGCATCCCGGCCATCGTCAGCGCGGAAGGGATCCTGGCGGCAGCCCGGCAGGGCGCCGCGGCGGTCATGGACGGCTCCACCGGTCAGATCCACCTGGACCCGGCCCCGGAAGTCCTGGCGGAATACGAGGCGCTGCTGCGGGAAGCCGACCGGAGGAACCGGGAAATGCGCGCCCGGATCGGCGAAAAAACCGTTTCCCTGGATGGACGCGCTGTGGAGGTCGCCGGGAACATCGGCTCTCCGGGGGAGGCCGCCGGCGTGCTGGAGCAGGGCGGAGAAGGCGTGGGGCTGTTCAGGACGGAGTTTCTCTACATGGGCAAAGACCGGCTGCCCACGGAGGAGGAGCAGTTCCTGTCCTATCGGGCCGCTGCCCGGCTGCTGGGCACGAGGCCCTTGGTCATCCGGACCCTGGACGCGGGAGGCGACAAAGAACTGCCCTACCTGGGCCTGCCCAGGGAAGCGAATCCTTATCTAGGGCACCGGGCCATCCGGCTGTGTCTGGAACGCCAGGACCTGTTCGAACCTCAGCTGCGTGCCATCCTTCGGGCCGGCGCCTATGGAAATGTCCGGATGATGCTCCCCATGGTGACCGGCCTTCGGGAAGTCCGAGAGGCCAAAGAACGGATCGAAAAGGTGAAGCGGGACCTCAGGGCGGAGAATATACTTTTCTGCGGGGACATGCCGCTGGGCGTCATGATCGAGACCCCCGCCGCGGCGCTCCAGTCGGAAGCCCTGGCCGGTGAAGTGGATTTTTTCAGCATCGGCACCAACGATCTGATCCAGTACACGCTGGCCGCGGACAGGGGGAACCCGGCCGTGGAAGCTCTGCACAGTCCCTATCACCCCGCGGTGCTCAAACTGATCCGAATGACTGTCGAAAATGCCCATAAGGCAGGCATTTGGGTGGGGATGTGCGGTGAAGCCGCCGCGGACGAAAAGCTGATCCCCGTGTTTCTGGCCATGGGCCTGGATGAACTGAGCATGAGCGCCTCCTCCATCCCCGGCGCCAGGCATCTGATCCGCAGCACCTCCGTCAGCCGGGTCGCCCCGTGGTTGGACGAGCTGCTGGCCCTGCCCGGTCCCCGGGAGGCGGAGCGCTTTCTGGAGCTGCACCTTCAACCCGGCCTCCGGGCATGAGCGCTGCTTTGTTCTTCGATTCTATCAAGGAGGGATCATGACCGAGAAAACCTATTCCATGAAAACCCCGCCCGCCGAGCCGGACGGCCACTGGGCCGACGTGGTCCTGTACCGGGACGACGCGGCGATCCTCCACGAGTTTCTGCCCAAGGGCGGCCGGGTGGCGCCCCACACGGTACCCTATACCGTGTTCATCGTCATTTTGAAAGGGGCCGTGGAAATTGCTTCCGGCTCCCTGGACTACACCCGCTACGAACAGGGGACCGTGGTGGAGATCCCCTCGGGCGATCTGGCCGGCGTGCGAAACGACGAGGCGCAGACTGCCGAGTTTTTCGTGTTCAAATCCGGCGCCTAGGCGCTACTTTTCGGCGGAAGGCCTTTTGTACACCGGCATACTGGGCGGACAAAACTCTTCCAGGCCCCGCCCTTTTGCTTCGTAGCTTCCGTAAAACGTCCGGAACCGGTCGAAGACCCGCTGGGCGTCCCGCTTGAGTTCTTCCTCGTCCACGCCTAAAATCTTCCGGTCCTTCATGCGCACCACGCCGTCGATGACGGCGTGTTTGACATTGTTGCCCACGCAGCTGACGATCAGGGTCCGGATCGGATCCTCGACGGGCCCCACCGCCAGATCGTCCAGGTCGACCACGATAATGTCGGCCTTCGCCCCGGCGCAAAGCACCCCGATGTCGCCGCGGCCCAGAGCCCTGGCGCCGTTGAGGGTGGCCGCGTTGAAGTAGTCAGCGGCGCTGGTCTTGGGATAGTGCTTTTCGTGGGCAAACATGTCGGTCATAGATCCGTCTTCGCCGTACCTGGTGAACAGCACCCGCCACTCGCAGAGCCGGTCCAGATGCCAGGCCAGCCGCATGTTCTGGATCATGTCCACAGGCTGGGCGTCGGTGCCGATGGTCAGATTGATGCCGTGATCCAAATACTTTGCAAAAGAAAACAATCCGGCACCGTAATTGACTTCGGCGATGGGGGTGTGGACCACGCTCACGCTCCGCTCGGCCAGCTTTTTGAGCTCGCTGTCCTTAACGGTCAGGGCGTGGGGCATGATCAGGTTCGGGGTGAGCAGCCCCAGGTCGTCGAAAAGGTCCACGGTGGTCTTTCCGAAGCGGGGGATCACGTACTTCCACTCCACGTCCTCCTCGCAGGCGTGCAGCCGCATGGGGATGTTGAGCTTCTGGGCCACGGCCATGGCTTCCTGCAGCACTCCGGGCTCTGTCAGGGAGATCTGGCAGGGGTTCACAAAAGACCGGATCAGACTGTTTTCGTTGCCCAGGTATTTCTCGCAAAAGTCCACAGCCTCCCGGAGGCTCCCGGCTTCTTTTGCAGGATCGTTCTCTCCGTAGCGGCTGAGCCTGGATTTAAAGCTGGGCCCCAGGTAGGAGCGGATGCCCATTTCCCGGGCGGTGCCTGCCATGATCTCAAACTCGCGGGCGGTCTGGCTCCAGGCGTGGAAACGCTCCCCGGCGATGGGCATCATGGTGGTGATGCCGTTCTTGATCAGCTGGGCGATGGAATACTTTTGGCGGATATAGAAATCTTCATCGCTATAGGGGTCTTGTGTCCTTGGGCCGGGGGCCGGCTCCCAGTTGGGCCCGTCGGAGGGATCTTTCTTAAAAAGCACCACGTCAAAGTTGGCGTGGTCCGTGTCCACATCCGCTTCCAGATCGATGAAGCCGGGGCTGACGATGGACAGGCCGGTGTCCCAGAGTTCGTCGTATTCGCCCGGATAGCCGTGGCCTGCGAAGAGCACCGTGTTTCCCCGGTAAGCCACTTCGCCGTCTTCGTAGATCACGTGCTGCCTGCCGTCATAGGCGATCACATATTTTCCTCTTATTAGTGTGGTCTGCTGTTTCATGGGTGGTCTCCTCTGTATTTTTCTGTACCGGAAGGCAAAAATGCGGTATACTGTCAGACGGTTTCAATGTTGGGAAAGGATCCGGGGGCATGACAGATTTTCTGAGACAAATCATACTATATTACCTGCTGGCCATCAACCTGCTGACCTTTGCGGTGTCGGGCCTGGACAAGCGGGCGGCCGTGAAAGGCCGGCGGAGGATCTCCGAAGCGCGCCTGCTGCTGCTGGCGGTGGCCGGAGGCGGGATCGGGCTGTTTCTTTCCATGGAGTTTTTTCGCCACAAGACCCAAAAGCCGGCCTTCCGCCTGGGCGTGCCCCTGATCATCCTGGCCCAGCTCCTCCTGCTCGTGGCCTTCCTGTACTTTCGCTACTATCGCTGAATGGCTGCGCAAACCAGTCTTCGTCAAAGCGCGCTGTCTATGATATAATATAACAACATTTGTTTCTGCAGAAAAAAGACTGCCTGTCGAGAAAGAGGTATCCAAGGATGAAAGTATTGCTGATCAACGGAAGTCCCAAAAAAGAAGGCTGCACCTACACCGCCCTTCGGGAAGTGGCCGACGCATTGGAAGCCAACGGCGTCCAGACCGAATTTTTTCACATCGGGACCGAACCGGTGCGGGGCTGCATCGAATGCTGGAAGTGCTCCAAACTGGGCCGCTGCGTCTTCGACGACGATGTGTGCAACACCATGGCCGAAAAAATGATCGCCGCCGACGGCATCGTGGTCGGCTCCCCGGTGTTCTACGCCGCTCCCACAGGGCAGCTCTGCGCGCTGCTGGACCGGGTGTTCTACGCCCAGGCTTCCTCCCTTGCCTACAAGCCCGCCGCCGCGGTGGTCAACTGCAGGCGCGGCGGCGCCAGCGCCGCCTTCGACCGGCTCAATAAATATTTTACCATCAACCACATGCCCGTGGTCACCTCCCAGTACTGGAACTCCACCCACGGACGGAAGCCCGAAGAGGTCCGGCAGGATCTGGAAGGCATGCAGACCATGCGGCTGCTGGGCAAAAACATGGCCTGGCTCCTTAAAAATATGGAAGCGGGCGGCATCGCGCCCCCGGAGGACGAGCCCTGGCAGATGACGGATTTCTGCCGGAAGAAGTAGGCGATGGACGACTTTAACCCCAGAAAAATAAGAATGGTGGCGCTTTACACCTTTCTGACCGCCGGAGGGCTCCTGCTCCTCTACTTTTGTCTGGCGAACCTTTCCGCTGTCCTGGAAAAGGCGAGTTTGGCCGGGGCCACGGTCATGACTGTGCTGGCCCCTCTGATCCTGGCCTTTGTGATCGCCTATCTGATCAATCCGGTCATCCATATCTACGAAAGACTGCTCCGAAAAATGGCGCCGCGCCTGAAAGAAAAGCGGATCCGGCCTTTGGCGGTGGTTGGGGCTGTTTTGACCTTCCTGCTCCTGCTCACCCTGGTCATTTCTCTGCTGATCTTCAGTGTCACCCGGGAACTGCAGGTAGGCGATCTGGACGGACTGCTTCTGATCGCCACCAATTTTATGGAGGACCTGAACAAGTTCTACGAGGCGTCCATGAAGTGGCTGGAGAGCATGAACCTGCAGTCTCCCAACGTGCAGTCGCTGTTTAAAGAAATCAGCGACACCATCTATGCGACGCTCAACAGTGTGCTTTCGGGCTTCATCGGCTCCCTGGGCAGCATTTCCGCCAACTTCGCGGTTTTCCTCTTCGGCGTGGTGATGTCGGTGTACATGATGCTGGACGGCCGCCGGATCACCGATTATCTCAGAAGGGTGGCCAATGTGACGCTGAAGGAAGAAACCAACGAAAAGGTCCGGGATGTGCTGGCGGATCTGCACCATGCTTTTTCAGGCTACCTGCGAGGCCAGCTGCTGGACGTGGTGTTCATGATCCTGGCCGTGAGCATCGCTCTTCAGCTCACCGGCTGCCGCTTTGCCATCGGCATCGGCCTGCTGGCGGGGCTGGGGAACCTGATCCCCTATCTGGGTCCCTTTATCGGCTACGGGCTCACCGCATTGGTCTGCCTGATCTACGGGGACTACTCGACCCTGGCGGTCTCTCTGCCGGCGCTGTTGCTGGTCCAGCTGATCGACGCCAATATCGTGGGGCCCAAGCTTCTGGGCCGGAGCATTTCCGTCCATCCCCTGCTGATCATCCTGTTCCTGATCGCCGGCGGCGCCGTGGGCGGCGTTATGGGCATGCTCCTGGCGGTGCCCCTCGGCGGCTTTATCACCATCCGCTTCCGAAAGTGGCTGGATCGAAGCGAAGGCAAAGAAGAATAGAATCAAAACCGCCGTCCCTGTGAACTGGATCCAAAAGGTTCGTTCATCGGGACGGCGGTTTTTTTATTGCCTGTTCAATGATCCTACAGGCCCATCTCCGGATTCAGGCTCTTCATGGCGTCCAGCGTGCGCTGGAGCAGTTCGTCCAGCTCCCAGCCCAGCATTTCGGCGCCCTGGACGATCACGTCCCTGGAGCAGCCGGCGGCGAAGCTCTTGTCCTTGAATTTTTTCTTGAGCGACTTCAATTCCATGTCGTCGATGCTCTTGGATGGGCGCATCAGGGCGCAGGCCCCGATCAGGCCCGTCAGCTCGTCGGTGGCGAACAGGATCTTTTCCATGGCGCTCTCCGGCTGATGGGTCGTGCCGGTGCAGCCCCAGCCGTGGGAGCAGATCGCATGAGCCATTTCCGGATCCAGATCCATGTCCTTGAACCAGCCCTCTTCTTTGACGCAATGCTCTTCGGGACACTCTTCGAAATCCAGGTCGTGGAGCAGCCCCGCGACTTCCCAGAATTCCACCCGGTCCGGATCGTATTCCTTGGCAAAATACCCCAGCACGCCGGACACCACCTGGCCGTGCCGGATGTGGAACGCTTCCCGGTTGTGCTCCGCCAGCAGCTTGTTTGCTTCATCCTTCGTTGGCATATAACTCATTTTTTCCTCCCGCATTTGATCCGTCCTCTTTCGTACCATTATCGCACAGTGGGGCGGAATTGCAAGCGGAGAAGCCTTCCGGACCGTCCGGGGGCAGGCCTTCGCGAATTTCGCTTGCCAAGTCGCTAACGCTTGTATATAATGCATTTATTGCAAAAGAATATTGTAAAACAGCTGAGATGAAAACTGCGGCATCGCAATCTCTCCAGAGAACCGGTGGTCGGTGCGAACCGGTGGGAGCGCCTGCCCTTCCATTTTCGGAGCTGCCTGCGAAGAGCAGGGGGGCTGCGCCCTGTACAGCGCGCACGAGCGGTCGCTTGGCATAAGCGGCAAGTTGGGTGGCAACGCGGAGTTTTCCGTCCCATATGAGACACATATGGTTCGGGAACTTTTTTTATTCCCCGAACCGCCGCTAAAGAGGCTCAGGCCAGGAGGAGAAGACATGCTAGATATCAAATTTGTACGGGCCAATCCGGACAAGGTCAGAGAGAACATCCGCAAAAAATTCCAGGAGGAGAAGTTGATCCTGGTGGACGAGGTCCTGGCAAAGGACGAGGAGCTGCGGGCGGCCAAGACCCGGGCCGACGAGCTGCGGGCCAGCCGCAACGCCCTGAGCCGGGAAGTGGGCGGCCTGATGAAAGAGGGCCGCAGGGAAGAAGCCGAAGAGGTCAAGAAAAAAGTGGGCCACATGGCCGAAGAGCTGGCGGCGCTGGAAGAAAGGGAAGTCGTGCTGGCCCAGGAAGTGAACGACCGCATGATGGTGATCCCCCAGATCATCGACGACTCGGTGCCCATCGGCCACGATGACAGCGAAAACGTGGAAGTGCAGCGCTACGGCGAGCCGGTGGTGCCCGCCTGGGAAGTCCCCTACCACATCGACATCATGGAAGCCCTGGACGGCGTGGACCTGGAAAGCGCCCGGAAGACCAGCGGCAACGGATTTTATTATCTGAAAGGCGATATCGCCCGACTCCATTCCTCCATCCTGAGCTACGCCAGAGATTTTATGATCGGCCGGGGCTTTACCTACTACATCCCGCCCTTTATGATCCACGGCGACGTGGTCCGGGGTGTCATGAGCTTTAAAGAGATGGAAAACATGATGTACAAGATCGAAAACGAAGATCTGTACCTGATCGGCACCAGCGAGCATTCCATGATCGGCAAGTTCATCGATTCCATCCTGGCGCCCGAGACCCTGCCCCAGGCCCTGACCAGCTATTCCCCCTGCTTCCGCAAGGAAGTGGGCGCCCACGGCATCGAAGAGCGGGGCGTGTACCGGATCCATCAGTTCGAAAAGCAGGAGATGGTTGTGGTCTGCCAGCCCGAGGACAGCCCCAAGTGGTTTGACGTGCTGTGGCAGAACACCGTGGACTTCTTCCGCTCCCTGGACATTCCGGTCCGCACCCTGGAGTGCTGCTCCGGGGATCTGGCGGACCTGAAAGTCAAAAGTCTGGACGTGGAGGCCTGGTCCCCCCGTCAGCAGAAGTACTTCGAAGTGGGCAGCTGCTCCAACCTGGGCGATGCCCAGGCCCGCAGGCTGGGCATCCGGGTCCGTAACCCGGAAGGGAGCAACTATTTTGCCCACACCCTGAACAACACCGTGGTGGCGCCGCCCAGAATGCTCATTGCGTTTCTGGAGAACCACCTGCAGCCCGACGGCTCGATCCGGATCCCCGAGCCGCTGCAGCCCTATATGGGCGGACAAAAGTCCCTGGTCCGCAAGTAGCCGCTCCAAGCAAAAGAACCTCCCGCTCTGCGGGAGGTTCTCCTTTTATTCGATCTTTTTACAGTTCGGCGATGGCTTCGATCTCCACCAGACCGCCCTTGGGCAGCGCGGCCACTTGCACGCAGCTTCTGGCCGGGAAGGCGCCTTCTTTAAAGTAGGTGCCGTAAATGGCGTTGACGGCGCCGAAGTTGGCCATATCCGTCAGGAAGACCGTGGTCTTGCAGACTTTGTCCATGCCTGTGCCGGCGGCTTCCAGGATCGCCTTCAGATTCTCCAGGGCCTTGACAGCCTGGGCTTCCACATCGGCGCCGGCGAAATCGCCGGTGGCAGGGTCCAGGCCCAGCTGTCCCGAGGTGAATACCATGTTTCCCACGATCTGCGCCTGGGAATAAGGACCGATGGCGCCGGGGGCGTTCTTTGTTGCGACTGTTTTCATTCGATAGTTCCTCCTTTGAAATTATCCTCTATGCAAGCCCGGCTCTGCCAGGCGGTTTGCCAATGCGGCGAATTCATCCAGGGAAAGGGTCTCCGCCCGGCGGATCGGGTCGATCCCGCAGGCGGTCAAAAGAGCGCCGGTCTGCTCTTTGTCCAGGTCCCGGATGCCCGTCAGGGCGTTGTGAAGGGTTTTTCTGCGCTGTCCGAAGCCTTTTTTGACGCATTCAAAAAAGAGTTTCTCGGACAG
>CAZCTS010000029.1:0-6625 GCA_964501635.1 uncultured Oscillospiraceae bacterium
GTGATGTTGACAGCCGGCATCATGATCCGAAGCATGGAAATGACCTTCAAATTCCTCTCGATGCTCCCGGGGCCGCCTTCCAGCGCCAGGGGTGTTCCTTTTGCCGGCATATAAGGGATCACCGGCGCCCAGCTGATCCCCAGATCCCGGGTCAGCAGGATGTCTTCGGCCAGCTGCTCGCCGGTCTGCCCCGGATAATCCACGATGCTTCCCGAAGCGAGCTGCAGGCCGCTTTCCCTGATCCACCGGATCCCCTCCATCCGCCTGTCAAAATCCGTGGAGGGCTTCATCCGATTGAACACCTCTCGCTGGGCCATCTCGAACTTGAGCACATATTCATCCACGCCGGCCGCCTTCAGCTCTTCGTATTGAGTCCTGGACAATTCGCCCAGAGCGATGCTGATGAAGAACTTTTTCGCGGCGAGGCTTTCCACCATTTTAAGGATCTTCTCAAATCCATACTTCGGATCTTCCCCGGAAATGAGGAATATCCTGCGGAAACCCATTTCCAGCGCTGTGTCCGCTGACTGGATCACGCTGTCCGGCTCCAGCCGATACCGCTCCACGGCAGCGTTCGGCGCCCGCATGCCGCAGTACAGGCATCGATTTTTGCAGAGATTGTCGAAGCCCAGCATGGCCGTGGCAATCAGCTGATCACCCTTGGCTTCCCTGTGGATCCGTTTCGCTTCCGCAGCCACCGAATCCCAAAATTGATCCTGCGGCATATCCAGAATATTCATGATTTCTTGTTTTGTTTCAATGCTCATCGCAATATCCTTCTCATTCAAGAACCAGCAATCTTGCCTCCAGGGCTTCCACTTCCTCCCGGTCGTGGGTCACCAAGATTACTGTGCGGCCCATCAAGTGGCTTTTTAAGTATTGGATGACCGTTTCTTTGGTTTGGTCGTCCAGACCTTTCAGCGGTTCATCCAGGAAAATGACCTGACTGTCGGCCAGAATGGCCCGCACCAGGGCCACCCGCCTTTTCATCCCGCCGCTGTATTCCCTTACGGGTTTTGCTGCTTCTTTGCCCAGCCCGATTTCTTCCAGATGCGAACGGATGACATCGCTGTCGAAGTCCTTATCAAGAACCATCTGCACATTGGTGAATGCCGTAAAGGATTCACAGAGGCGGTCTTCCTGAAAGACCGCGCTTTTCCGTGAAGGCATTCCGCTTACGGACCCTGCGTCCGGAGTGAGCAGACCCATCAAAACATGCAGCAGCGTGGTTTTGCCGCTGCCCGAAGGCCCCATCACGCAGGAGATCTCTCCTTCCCTGAACGTGGCGGAGAAGCCGTCAAGAACCTTTTGCTGACCGTAGCTTTTGCTCAGGCCCGATACGACGATATCCATGCTAGGACCTCTCCAGTCGCTCGAAAAACCATTTGAGCCCGCGCAAAAACGCTTTTTCGAACAGGACGCTCACGAATACGATCACCGCAGTCCAGGCGAACAGATCCGCCGTGCTGAGATATACCTTTGCCTCGTAGAGTTTTTCCCCGATAGACCCGTCGGGAATGCCGATCACTTCCGCCGCAATGCCTGCTTTCCAGGAGAGGCCGATGGACACGCTGCAGGCGGAGAGCAAATACGGTTTCAAGTGCGGGAGATGGATATATTTCAATTTTCGAAACCAGTTCATCCTGAATACCGCGGCCATTTCCAGCAGTTTCGCGTCGGTGCTCTTGATGCCTTGCAGCATATTGGTATACACAATAGGCAGGACCATCAGAAAGGCGATAAATACGGAAAGACTGTCGGAGCTGAGCCAGATCAGGCACAGAATAATGAAAGAAGCCACCGGCACCGATTTGATCGCCTGGATGTAGGGCCAAAGGACCATTTCCAATCCCCGGGAATGTCCCGCGGCTACGGCCAGAACGCTTCCGGCAAGAAGGGCAAGAAAATAACCCCCTGCGATCCGCAGGAAAGAAAATCCGACGGCGCCCGCAAAATCCGCTTCGCCGATCAAAGTGGCCAGGCGTTGCAGCACGGCGACTGGCGTCACCAAAATGATGCTTCGGTCCAGAAGCAACGCCGCCATTTGCCAGATGGCCAGGGCCAAAAGGACGGCCCCGGCTTTTTCCAACCCGGTTTTACGGAGCATAGTAGAAATCGTCCGCCGGCATGGCGCCGCCCACAGCTTTGGGATTCTGGCCGAACAGAACGCCCAGATAGCCATTCATCGGGTCGATCATATCCGCGCCGGCCACATAAGTAATATAGCAGTAGGGGATCGCTTTCTCTGCAATGGCGGCTTTGACGATGCCGAATTTTTCAACTAATATGGCCGCTTCTTTGACATTGGCGTTGACATATTCCGTGGAGGTCTTGTATTCTTCCAGGAATGCGGCGATCTGATCCGGATACTGCCGGGCAAATTCCTTGCGGACCACAAGCACCCCGGTGATGAGCGTGCTTCCGTTTTCCAGGGCATCCCATTCCTCTGTAAGATCCAGGGAGACCCGAAGGCCCGGCACCTGAGACTGGGCGACCGTCACATACGGCTGGGGCATCATGGCGATGCCGCCGCTTTCGGCCAGAACCGCCACGACTTCGGTGGGCTCGCTCTTCCATTCGATGGTCACATCCGTATCGGGATCCAGACCGTTTTCGGCCAGAAGGTAACGAAGCGCGTATTCCGGTGTGGAACCCTTTCCGGTGGCGAAGATCGTCTTCCCGGCCAGATCTTCGATGGACTGAATGTCCTGGCCTGTTTCCACGATATAGATGACGCCCAGGGTGTTGATGGCCAGCAGTTGGACCGACTTGTCGGTATTGTTGTACAAAACCGAGGCCAAATTGGCCGGTACCGCGGCAATATCCAATTCTCCTTTGATCAGTTTGGGTGTCAGCTCGTCGGCGGAGCCTGCGATCTGAAAGGTATAATTGTTTAAAGCTTCCCCGGCCTCCGCCGATTCCATCAGCTGGACCATGCCCATGGATGTGGGTCCCTTCAGTCCGGCGATGCGGATGTCGGTGGGTTCATAGGCCACCGGAGCGGCGCATCCGGCCAGTGCCAGAGTCAGCAGAATGACTGCCGTCAATATAGCTGTTGCTTTCTTCATGATTCTCCTTCTTTCTCTTCATTTAATTTTGAAACGATGGTTTTTGTACGGACCCCTTTCAGCATGCCCAGTTTGCCGGACAGCGCGCTGGTCACATCCCCGGGCGCGTCCAGCACGACGCAGATGATCGAGATGTTCCGGTCTTTGTACGGGATGCCCAGGCGCCCGACGATGTAGGGGCCGAAGCGGTGGAGCAGTTCGTTGACCGCGGCGGCCTGAGCGGTGTCCTCCACAAGGATGCTGATGACGGAAATTCTGTTGTCCATCGCTGATCTCCTTAAAAAAACAACCGCACCCGAAGGCACGGCGCACGATATCGTTCGTCTTTCCTTCACCTTTCCATCCGGGACGTACCCAAATGCGTCAGGATCTACTTGACATTGTTATTATATTCTCATTCTTTTCAAAACGCAACTTCAATCGATTCGGATTTATCAGGCGACTGCCCGAAGCTATTTCCCTTTGAAAAAGCAAAAGCAGTTGATTTCCTGCCGCATTTTTTATATAATCACCCAAAAGAACCCTCATAGCGCGATCTCCTATGAAAGGCTTTTGTTTATTACTGCACACGGCGTAACAAATAAAAGACCCTTTTATTTTTTTTAGATGAGCACCCGCGGAAAGGATCCATCATGGACGATACCATCCATATCACCAGCGACGACAGAAAACAGCTCAAAGAGCTCCTGACCACCCAGATCAGCAGCGCCGAGGCCATGGGCCCCCATGTGCGCAAGCTGGAAAACGAAATCAACAAGGCGACCGTCATTCCTCCGGAAGAAGCCGACCCGGATCTGATCACCATGAATTCAAATGTGCTGCTGGAGCTGGACGGCGCTGAAATGGATCTGTGGCTGGTCTATCCAAAAGACGCCGACATCAGCGAGAACAAGGTCTCTATCCTGTCCCCGATCGGGACAGCTATCCTGGGCTACAGGAAAGGCGACACCGTGCATTGGGAGATCCCTTCGGGCACAACGGAGATCTTCATCAAGGAGATCCTCTACCAGCCTGAATCCGCCTGGCACAGGGAATAAGCGTCTTTGAAAGCCGCCCCGCAAAAGCGAAGGGTGCGGCCCCTACACAAAAGCGAAGGGTGCGGCCCCTATTCAATTTGCTTTCACTGCCTGCTTGTGCTATAATTATTTCCGATCAAAGAATGACTGAAGAACCGGAGGGTTAAATAATGTATAGTATTAAGGCAGAGAGCAGAAAGTCGGATGTAAAGGTCGCCAAGTTGAGAAAAGACGGGATCGTTCCGGGCTGCATTTACGGCGGCAAGCTGGAAGAAACCATGCTCTTGCAGTTTTCGGCGAAAGAAGCGACGAAGTTGATGCACGAAAAATCCGTTGGCGGACAGGTGAGCATCGACATGGACGGCCGGACGATGATCGCTCTTCTGAAAGAAGCCGCCCACAACCCCTTGAATGGGCGGATCGAACACCTGAGTTTTCAGAGTCTTGTGGCCAGCGAGAAGGTTACCAGCACTGCGCAGATCCAGCTCATCAACGAAGACCGGGTCACCGGCATCGTGCGGCAAATGCTCTTCGAGCTTAGCATCCATGCGCTTCCCGCAAATCTTGTGGAAGAGATCCGGATCGATCTTGCGGGCATGAGCGCCGGAACTATGGTCCACGTGGAAGACCTTGATATCGCAAAGAACCCGGATGTGGAAGTGTTGACGCCTTTGGATACGCTCGTCCTGAGCATCGTGGACGAAAGCTCCCTCAAATCCGAAGAGCCTGTTGCCGAGGCTGTGGCAGCCGAGGCAGAAACAAAGGAATGATCTGAAACGAAAGACACCCCTTCGCAGGGGTGTCTTTTATTGCAATCATATGCTCTGTTCAGTTCTCGATCCCCTTTCGGGCCATGACGCCCTGGGCATAATAATGCTTGATCTCCCGCATTTCCGTGACCAGGTCCGCCCGCGCGATCAGGGCTTCCGGCGCGTTTCTGCCGGTGATCAGCAGTTCCGTATGCTCGGCTTTGGAATCGATCAGCGCCTCCACATCCGGCCAGGATACCAGGCTGAAATGGAGCGCCACATTCAGTTCGTCCAGAATGACCAGATCGTAGGCGCCGCCGGAAACCGCTTCTTTGGCCATCTGCAATCCCCTCGCCGCCATCTCGATGTATTCCGCAGGCGGCTGCCCCGGCGGAAAGATCACCACGTGGTCCTTGAGTTTGGCCAGATCTTCGGCAGGAATACTCCCCTCGTCCGCAATAAAAAACGGTTTTCCCACGGCCTCGATGCGAAAGTTCGGCGAAATGGCCGCCAGGATCTTGTGCTCACTGTAAGACGGGCTTTTCATGAACTGGATCATCAGAACTTTCTTTCCGGCGCCCAGAGCGCGTACGGCCAATCCGATGGCGGCCGTGGTCTTGCCCTTTCCTGCTCCGGTATATACCTGTAAATAACCTTTGGACATGTCGCACCTCTTTATATTCAAATAATATTTTTATTATTATACCACATCTCCGAATCGATTGGGATGAGGATTCGTTGAAGGAGCCGCTCTTCGTTTCGATTATGCTGAAAGAAAATAGTGCTTGCTTTATCACGCTAATGCGCTATAATGCTATCATGCGAAACTATAAAACGGAGGAAATGAAAATGAAAAAAATTACTGCGCTTCTTGTACTGCTCGCCATGATCCTGTCGCTGTCAGCCTGCGGCGGAAACGAAGCGGAAACGACGTCAGATCTGGAGTACATCCAGGGGAACGGGAAAATGATCATCGGCTACACGGTGTACGCGCCCATGAACTATACCGACGAATCGGGCAACTTTACGGGTTTCGACACGGAACTGGCCATGCTGATCTGCGAAAAGCTGGGTGTGGAGCCCGAATTTCTGGAGATCAACTGGGACACCAAGGAAGTGGAACTGAACGCGAAGTCCATCGACTGCATCTGGAACGGCCTTACCATCACGCCGGCGCGCCAGGAAACCATGGAAATTACCCAGCCTTATGTTAAAAATGCCCAGGTGGTCTTGATGAAGGCCGGCGCCGACTATTCGGACACCTCTTCCCTGATCGGAAAAAGCGTAGCGGCCGAGCAAGGATCCGCCGGTGAATCCACGATCAAGGACGATGCGAATCTCTCCCAGGCGATCTATGTGCCCAAGACGCAGCAGACAGACTGTTTGCTTGAAGTCAAGGCGGGCACGGCGGATGCGGCCGTTCTGGATCTGACGCTGGCCAAGACCATGACCGGAGAGGGCACCAATTATCAGGATCTGGCTATCGTGGACCGACTTGCGGAAGAAGACTACGGGGTAGCCTTCCGGAAGGGTTCAGATGTGTGCAGCGCCGTCAACGGGATATTCGACGAGCTGACCGCGGATGGGACCATGAACGCATTGGCGGAAAAGTACGGTCTGGACCTGGCTGAATAAACCGAGAAAGGAAACCGGCATAAAGCGACAGGGCAGAGGATCCCCTCTGCCCTTCCCTGCGCAACGGCCCGGAATAGTTCTTATGACTCAACTCCCTGTGATCATCCAACGATTGTCGGAAAGTTTCCTGCTCAACGGGAAGCTGTTTGCGCTGACG
>CAZCTS010000029.1:6725-14517 GCA_964501635.1 uncultured Oscillospiraceae bacterium
CATCCAACGATTGTCGGAAAGTTTCCTGCTCAACGGGAAGCTGTTTGCGCTGACGTTGCTGTTTTCCATCCCTTTGGGGCTGGTCGTGGCGCTGGGGTCCATGAGCCGCTTCAAACTGCTTCAGGGCGGGACGCGCACTTTTGTATGGATGATCCGCGGCACGCCTCTGATGTTGCAGCTGATCATTATTTTTTTCGGCCCCGGTTTGATCGGCCTTCCTTTTTCCTGGCCCGGCGGCGATGCAGGCCGCTTTACTGCGGCGACTGTAGCCTTTGTGATCAACTATGCCTGCTACTTTTCCGAGATCATCCGGGGGGGCATCCAGAGTATCCCGAAAGGCCAGAGCGAAGCCGGACATGTGCTGGGAATGACCCGGACCCAGATTTTCTTTAAAGTGACCCTGATGCAGGTCATGAAGCGCATCATGCCGCCTACGGGCAACGAAGTGATCACATTGGTCAAGGACACTTCCCTCGCCCGGATCATCTCCAACAAGGAAATCATCATGATGGCCGGAGAATACACCAACCAGGGACTCATCTGGCCGCTGTTCGCCACCGGGATCTATTTTCTGGTATTCGTCGGCGCGCTGACCCTGCTTTTCGCATGGATCGAGCAAAGGCTGGATTATTTCAAAGTGTAGGGAGGCATGCATGGCTATACTGGAAGTTCAAAAACTCGGAAAAAGCTTCGGTGTCCTGGAAGTGCTGCAAGGCATCGACTTTTCATTGGAAAAAGGGGAATCCCTGGCGATCATCGGCTCTTCGGGGAGCGGCAAGACGACGCTCCTGCGCTGCCTCAATTTTTTAGAGCGGCCCGACCAGGGGCGGATCATCGTGAACGATACGGTGATCTTCGACGCCCGGGATCCATCCACACAGCGGGAAAGCGAAGTGCGCAAAAAACGTCTGCACTTCGGTCTGGTGTTTCAAAATTTCAACCTGTTCCCCCAATACACAGCGCTTGAGAACGTGCTGCTTGCGCCGCGGCTTCTGGCAAAGGAGCATCCGGATTTCATGAAGGGCAACGGAGCCTTCCTGCGGGAAATCGAAAAAAAAGGCCGCGCCCTGCTGGATCAGGTGGGCCTCAGGGATAAGCTGGACGCCTATCCGCATATGCTATCAGGCGGCCAGCAGCAGCGGGTCGCCATCGCGCGAGCCCTGGCCCTGGAGCCTGACATCCTCTGCTTCGACGAACCGACTTCCGCCCTGGATCCGGAGTTGACCGGAGAGGTGCTGAAAGTGATCCGCGCGCTGGCCAGCCGCGACACCACCATGGTCATCGTCACCCACGAGATGGACTTCGCCCGAAGCGTGGCCGATCGGGTCATTTTTATGGACGAAGGCCTCATCGTGGAGCAAGGCACAGCGGAAGAAGTCTTTGGCGATCCCAGGCAAGAGCGGACACGGCAGTTCCTAGCCCGCTACAGCGAGACTTCTTAAAACGTCTGCTGATCGTTGCTGCGCATACCGCATCCGCCGCCGTTGCCGCAGAAGCGATTCTGACCGCCCATGCCTCCGCCGAATCTGGCGCCCATGCCTGCCCCCACGCGGCCGCTGCCGCTGCCATCGCAATCAACCATGTTTTCCTTAATGGTCGCCATGATTGAATCGGCTTCTTCCTGGGTCATCGTCCCGTCGGCGACTCTTTCATCCAGGATGGCTTGCTTCTGTTCCAGCATCTGGGCCTTGAATTCTTCGATATCTTCGTACCCGCCTGCCGGCGCGCTCTGCCGAAACAGACCCGGCGCAGCCAGGGCGCTTGCTGTGGATGCCAGGATCAGAAGCAATACGGCCCCGACCACCAGGATCATTTTACGATTTTTCATTGATGTTCCTCCCTTTTGAACTACACTGTTTGCTCTGCGTATGGTCTGATTATGCATCGTCTTTGTGTTGCTTTCGTGTTTTTTAATGCAAGAAGCCGTGAATATCTGATATGATATTTTCGACTTGACCCTTATCCCCCTTCAGAAGGAATCTGACATGACGCTATTCAACCCCCTGCTGACGCCCCGTCTTCTTCTCCGTCCCTTGAGACCGGAAGATGCGGAGGATGTTTTTGAATATAGAGCCCTTCGGGAAGTCTATCAATACCAGAACTTCCATCCCCAAAATGTGGCGGAGACCCTCGCGTTTATTCAGGGCAACGCCGAAGAGCCGGATATTCCCGGCACCTGGTTTCAACTGGGGATCCGCACCCGGGACAAGGACCGTTTGATCGGCGATTTGGGGATCTGCTTTATGATGGATCCGGCTCAGACAGAGATCGGTTTTTCCCTGAGGCCGGAGGAACAAAGAAAAGGTTACGGGCTGGAAGCTGCAAGAGGCGTCGTCCATACGCTTTTTACCCGGATGAACAAGCACAGAGTGATCGCTTCGGTGGATCCCCGCAACGAGGCCTCCATCGCGCTGCTCCTGAAACTGGGCATGCGCAAGGAAGCGCATTTCAAAAAAAGCTACCGTCTGGAGGACGGCTGGGGGGACGACTGCATCTATGCGATTTTAGGGGAAGAGTGGCCGGAATAGCCACGCTTCCCTTTGGGATCACCGAATTTGATCCAACTTCCGAACGATCATCCGGTAGCGCGGCTCATCGGCCAGCGCGGCGAATGCGGGGTTGGCCGTCAACAGGCCCGACAGGCTCTTCCGGATCGTCTTTTCGTCCCGGGGAAGACTTCCGCCCAGCTCCAGCTCCTCCAGCCAGTCATCCAAGAGATCGAAATATCCGTCCCCGTGGAGTTTCAGGGGGTAGATGTCGCCGGTGGCAAGATCGGCAAAACGCTCCAGCATTTCCAGGGCTTTTCCCTTCTTTTCCTGCATCATGTATCCTTGGGCGGCGCCCGCATACACGTTGACCAGATGCCAGGGATGGAGGCTCTTCATGTCGAAGGCCTCCGCCGCTGCAAGCGTCCGCCGCAGCGTCTCTTCGAACTTCTCCGGCTCCTGGGCGCACAGCATCATGTAGGCCGGCAGAAAATTGAACAGGACGACCATGTTCTGGTAGATCCCCGCCTGCAGGACAGACTTCGCCCTTTGCGTATCGCCTTTCATCTGATAGGCGACGGAAAGAAGGGATTCGGCCGGCAGCGCTGGCTCCACGGTTTGCCCAAGCAACTCCAAAACGGCGTCGGGCTCCTCGGCGGTCAGACAGCACAGGGCCTCCATATAGACGGCCTGCCGGATGACAGCCATATCGTCGCTTTCCTCCCGGACACGGATAAAAAGTTCTCTTGCTTCCCGGGTCAGGTCTGCCGCCCGTTGCGGATCTTTTTCCAGTTCCAGATGATTGATCATCAGGATCCCCATCTGCAGCAGCAGCGGAAAGCAGGAGTAGTACTTTTTGATGATCGTCCGGCATTCTTCCAGCACCGCGTCCACCGGTTCGGATGCGAACCTGGAAGATAGTTTTTTGTACAATGCGCGGATATTTTCTTTTGTCATTTGCGGCTGGTAGTCCATCAGCTCGTCGATGCTGATGTTGAAATAGGCAGCCAGCTGGGGAAGAAATGTCACGTCGGGATAACTCTGCTCCGTTTCCCACTTGGAAACCGACGCTTTGGACACACCGATATAATTGGCCAGCTCATCCTGTGTGATGCCCTTCTCTTTTCTTTTTTTGATCAGCACTCGGCCGATATTGATCTCTTTCATCGAAATCACCTCCTGCCATCATAGTAGAGGACCGAAGCAAGGGACACAATGGAGCTGCGCTCAACTTGCATGGACAAAATCAACCTGTGCGATACATCCGAAGCCGGAAGGCCGGACAGAGTCCCTGAGCGCTCCAGGCCATCGTCTGTCAATGGTTCAGCTTCAACGCGATCCCTTCGCGTTCTGCATATTTTGTCAGCGCAGCCCTCAAGGCGCGCTCCCGGGCCTTTCGATCGCTGGGGATATCGGCTTCGATCAGGGCTTCCCGAAGAGAATCGACCGGCAGCAAGGCGGCAGCCAGGCAGAAAAAACTCTTTCCCCGCCCGCCGTCGTAGTCGGCCAGCATCTTTTCCAGTAAGCTGATCCTCTCCTTCTGCTGCGCCAAAAACGCATCCAGACCGATCTCTGCGATCAATTCATGATTCGCAAAAATGCGTTGATGGGTGACAAAGGAATCCCTCCCCGCCTTTTCCCTGTCGTATTTGACACAGGGAAACTCCTGGCACTGGGCGCAGACTTCCAGTTGATGGGTCCGGCTGCAGCAAGTGTTGAAGGAGCATAAGGGGTGCAGGCGCTCAAAATCCGGCCCGCCGCAACCCGGACATCTGGACGCACCCTCTGTATAATACCGGGGGCACAGGCCGCAGTCGATGCCGCAGCAGCCGATGGTCGAATGTGCTTTTTTCATTGTAGTGCCCAACTCCTTTCAATTGGATCGAGTGTATCTTACAGCCCAACGATGGAGCTTCGGCGCTCCAACAACGCGGTATCGTGCCAGACACCGTCGGGCATGCGGGCGATGCGCTCCCTTATCCCGACCAGACGAAAACCGCACTTTTTATGCAGCTCGATGCTGGCGGTGTTTTCCCTGGTGATGACACCCTGAAGCGTCCAAAAACCCTCTGCCTCCGATCGGCGGATCAACTCTTCCAGCAGCGCCGTGCCCACGCCTTTTTGCTTATAGTCGTTCCCCACGTAGACGCTCACCTCGCCCACACCGGAATACACCGGGCGGCTGGAAACCGAGGACAAGGCCGCCCAGCCCGCCACTTGATCCATTATGCGGGCAACCAGCCTGCATCGCTGGATGTGTCCCCGATCCCAGTCTTCCCAGGATGGCACGCTTCCCTGAAATGTGGCCAGGCCCGTGTCGATGCCTTCTTGATAGATGGCCGCCACCCTGGGCCAGTCTTCGGCTTGCATGGGTTCGATAGTATAATTCATTTTTACCTCCAATGCCACGAGCATCCGGCCGCACTCCCGGGCTGCGCATCGCTCCAGTTCCACCCAGTCAGCTGTTGCGCCTGCAATATCGTAAGCCACCGCCAGGGCGCCATACACGGGCAAGCCTATGCAATGCCGGGCGGAGTGGATGGTGGAGGCGCTCTGGCCGATGGCCCTGGCGGCCGCCTGGGCAGCTGCGTTTCCCTCGGCATCCCGGGCGGCGGCGTGGCATTCCAGGATGGCAGGCTTCGCCTGGGGAAGCTTGATCTCTCCCGACAACCATAGCCGGGCTGCTTGCAAGGCACTCTGCGGCCGCCGGTCTTCCGGAAAATGCTTAGCCCACAGGGGTATCATGACCTTCTGGGCGTAATCCACCGCCCAGTTGGCTAGGGTGGTTTTGTCCTGAGTCTCGGTCAAATCTACCAGAACCTTGATATAGGGCGCTTTCAAGTCGCTCAACGCTTTACGATATTTCGGCATGGCATCCTCCGCGCAGTTTTTCATTTCTGGTTTAAATGCAACTTTTCCCGGAGGGACGCTCCTGTATTGTGACGTCAACCGAATCACCGGGCTGCTTGCCGATTTTTGCCCGGATGTCCTTGCGCAAGCCGATGATATGGCCGGGCGTTCCCATACGTACGATTTGGCCGCTATACGGCTCGCCGTCGAAAGTAGCCAGCACCGAAACCCTGCCCTTTCCAAACTCCGCCTTCACATCAAGAGGTATTTCGATATAAGCGGCATCCATATCCGGAACCTTTTGGATGACAGCCGAAAATTTATAGATATTCGAATTCATCTGCGTTCCCTCACTGCAGCTGGTCTTGATGTAAGAAGACTAAATGTTGCATACATTTAATTAGTAATTATACAACTGTCCGGCGCTCAGCGAAAGCGGCTTTGTTGATTGCTATCGTTCTATTTTTTGATATACTGTAAATGGTAGATATTTCGTTAGGACGCTGATTTGGAGAGGTGCTTCAGGTTGCATTATAAGATCATTTTTCTCACAGCAATGGGGTTTCTCCTATTAGGCATGGCGGCAGTTGGCTTGCTGCTGTCCATTTGGCCTACCACACCCTTCGTGCTGCTCTCCGTGGCGTGTTTTTCTTCGACGCCCCGCATCAAAGCGCAGATCATGAAGATCTCTTTTTTTCGGGAGCACATCGAAAACTATGAGAGCCGGAAGGGTCTTTCAGCCAAAACCACCTATATAAGCCTGATCTGGCTTTGGGGCATGCTGCTTCTTTCCGTTGGCGTAACCCGAAATGTCCGGATCGCCGCCCTGTTAGCTTTTGTTGGCATCGCAGTGACCGCGCACATCCTGTGGATGGCCCGCAAACCCAAGTAATAGTTATCACTTTGATATTGACATAGATCAAACGAAAGGAGATTTCAAATGAGCGATTTGAAAAAACTTACCAACGAAGTGGGCGCTCCGGTGCCCGACAACGAAAACTCCATCACCGCTGGCCCCCGGGGTCCGGTCATGATGCAGGATGTGTGGTTGATGGAAAAAATGGCCCACTTCAACCGGGAGGTCATTCCGGAGCGCCGCATGCACGCCAAAGGCTGGGGCGCCTACGGAAAACTGACCGTCTCCCAGGATATTTCAAAGTACACCAAGGCGAAAGCGCTGCAGCCCGGCGCCGAAACCGAGCTGTTCCTCCGCTTTTCCACCGTTGCCGGGGAACGGGGCGCCGCAGACTGCGAGCGGGATATCCGCGGCGTGGCTGTCAAGTTTTATACCGAGGAAGGCAACTGGGACCTGGTGGGCAACAACACTCCTACCTTCTTTATCCGGGACGTGCACAATTTTTCGGATCTGAACCGGGCCGTCAAGCGGGATCCACACACCGGCCGGCGTTCCGCCCAAAACAACTGGGATTACTGGACGCTCCTGCCCGAGGCTTTCCATCAGGTGACCGTGGTCATGAGCGACCGGGGTATCCCGGCCTCTTTCAGGCACATGCATTTCTTCGGCGAACACACCTATTCCTTCTACAACGCCCAGAACCAGCGCTTCTGGTGCAAATTCCACTTCAAGACCCAACAAGGCATCAAGAATCTTTCCAACGAAGAAGCGGCCCTGATCAACGGCATGGACAGAGAATACCATGGGAAAGACCTCTACGAAGCCATCGAAAAGGGCGACTATCCCAAGTGGACCATGTATGTGCAGATCATGACCGAAGAACAGGCGAAAAATCACTACGAAAATCCCTTCGACATCACGAAAATATGGCGTCATGCCGAATATCCCCTGATCGAAGTGGGCGTGCTGGAACTGAACCGGAATCCGGAAAACTTTTTTGCCGAAGTGGAACAGGCCGCCTTTACGCCGGCTCACGTGGTACCCGGCATTGGATTCAGCCCGGACCGTTTCCTCCAGGGAAGATTATTTTCCTATGGAGATGCCCAACGCTACCGCCTGGGCGTAAACCATAATCAAATTCCGGTTAATCGAGCCAAGGTTGAGGTAAACGAGTATCATCGGGACGGCGCCATGCGGGTGGACGGCAACTACGGCGGTGCGCCGGCCTACACGCCCAACAGCTACGGCGTTTGGACGGCACAGCCCGAAGTCATGGAGCCCCCTCTGGACCTGGAAGGCGCCATGTACCGTTACGATCCCAAAGACGACCCCACCGACGACTGCTTCCGGGCTGGAGGAGATCTTTGGCGGGTGATGACCGAGGACAAAAAGCAGATCTTGATCGAAAACACCGCCGGGGACATTGCAAGCGTTACCGAAAACATCAAATACCGCCACGCGGCCCATTGCTACCTGGCCGACCCCGAATACGGCCGGCGTTTTGCCGAAGCGGCGGGTCTGGACATGGAAAAGGTGGTCCAGCTCTCCAAACTGGACCACCAGGGTTTGATCCAAGCGACCCTGCCGAAGGCAGAATAAG
>CAZCTS010000029.1:14617-15988 GCA_964501635.1 uncultured Oscillospiraceae bacterium
TCCAAACTGGACCACCAGGGTTTGATCCAAGCGACCCTGCCGAAGGCAGAATAAGCATATTTCAATGATGACAGCCTGTTGGATGCCATTTATGATTCCGGTATCCAACAGGCGATCCATGGCTTCCACAGCAGGGGTCAAATAATTTTCAGTGCGCTTTTACCGATTTCGAGCGCCGGCTTCTTTCTCCTGGTACATGGATTTCTCGGCGTGCCGCAATACATCCTTCGCCGACTGGCTGATGCTCGTCTTGGCCCCCCAGCCAACGGAGATGGAGACCGGGATATCCACAATGCGGAACCGGGATGCTTGCTCTTCCAGCTTCCTGGCCAATTCCTCCGCAGTGGATCCATCCGTTCCGGGCAGTATGATCACAAATTCATCGCCCCCGATCCTGGCGATCACGTCCCCGGAGCGGCAGACGGACCGGATCACAGCCGCCACGCTTTTGATCAGCTCATCTCCCCGGTCGTGGCCAAAGGCGTCGTTCATCGCTTTCAGGCCGTTCACATCTGCATAAATGAAAGACAGCGGCAGCTTGTCTGTTGTATCGATTTTTTGGAGCGCCTCTTCAAAATAGCGGCGGTTATGCAAATCGGTCAGCGGATCGTGATAGCTCAGATATTCTGTGTAGCGCTGTTTTTCTTTTCGCAAGCTGCAATCCCTGAAAATCAGTACGGCGCCGGTGATGGTCCCCTCTGATTCTCTGATCGGCGCCACGGTGTCCTCCACAGGCACCTTTTGCCCGTTCTTGCCGATCAACAGCATAGGATTGGACATCTGGACGATCTGGCCGCTTTCATAGACTGCCTTGACTGGATTTTCGAAGGGTTCTCCTGAAAGTTCATTGACGATGTTCAACACCGTCTCTAAGGGCATGCCCGCTGCTTCTTCCAGCGTCCATCCTGTCAGGTCCTGGGCCACCGGGTTCATAAACTCGATGATCCCCTCGATGCTCACGGTGATCACGCCGTCGCCCACAGAGGCCAAAGTGGCCTGGAGTTTTTCCTTGCTTTCCACCAGCGCGCGCTGACTGCTTTCTATTTTCTGCAACAGCTCATTGACAGACCTGCGCAGGTAAGCGAATTCATCTGTGCCGCTTTCCGGGATGCGGCCCTGCTCGCCGTCGTTGATCCGGATCGCTCTGACATCCTTCATCAGCGCATCAAACGGCTTGGAAATATATCTGCCCAGCAGCAGGAATATCGCGATGCTCAGCAGAAGGCTGACCATCGTATTCCGTATGGAGAAATTCACGATCTCCCTGATCCCTGAAGCATACAAGGTGCGGGGCATGGACATGGATATCCTGATCGAAGAGGAAGGTTCAGAGACATTGGGAATGGTCAGTTCGATCCGGACAGGCTCTTC
>CAZCTS010000030.1:0-15243 GCA_964501635.1 uncultured Oscillospiraceae bacterium
ACGTCTCATCGTCATCTGCATTCTGCATACCCGGGACAACTTTCGCCCCGAAAATCCCCCGGGGCCGTTGCGGGGGCCCTCCTCTTTTGATATACTGAACTGTACGGTAGCTCTATCAATGGTAGATATAGAAAGAAGGTAGTCCATGCAACCGGGCTTCGATGCGGACAAGTATTTAGAGGAGCAATCCAAGTATATCCTGGAGCGGATCAACCAGAAAAAGGGGAGGCGGCTCTACCTGGAATTCGGCGGGAAGCTAGTCCACGACAAGCACGCCATGCGCGTCCTGCCGGGCTTCGACGAAAACGCCAAGATCAAGCTGCTGGCAAGGATGAAAGAGTATGCGGAGGTCATCATCTGCATCTACGCCGGCGACATTCTGACCAACAAGACCCGTCAGGATTTCGGCATCACCTACGACCTGGAGGTGATGCGGCTGATCGACACCTTCCGCAGCTACGAGCTTTCCATCAACAGCGTGGTGATCACCCGCTACGAAGACCAGCCCGCAGTGAACACGTTCATCAACCGGCTGGAGCGCCGGGGCATCCGGACCTACAAGCACAATTTTACCAAGGGCTATCCCACGGACGTGGACACCATCGTCAGCGAGGAGGGCTACGGCAACAATCCCTATATCGAAGTGACCAAGCCCCTGGTGGTGGTGAACGGGCCCGGGCCGGGATCCGGCAAGCTGGCCACCTGCCTTTCCCAGCTGTACCACGAAAACCTGCGGGGCGTCAAAGTGCGCTATGCGAAATTCGAGACCTTCCCCATTTGGAACCTGCCGCTGAAGCACCCGGTGAACATCGCCTACGAGGCGGCCACGGTGGACCTGAAGGACGTGAACATGATCGACTCCTTCCACCTGGAAAGCTACGGGGAGACCGCGGTCAACTACAACCGGGATCTGGAGATCTTCCCCGTTCTGAAGCGGATCATCGAAAAGATCACCGGCGAAGCCTCGGAATACAATTCCCCCACGGACATGGGGGTCAACCGGGCGGGATTTTGCATCACCGATGACGAAGCCTGCCGGGAGGCGGCCAGGCAGGAGATCATCCGCCGCTACCTCCTGTCTTGCGTCGCCTATAAAAAAGGCCTGATCCCCTCCGACGCCATGAACCGGGCCAAGCTGCTGATGGATGAGATCGGGCTTTCCCCCGCAGACCGGCGGGTGGTGACCCCGGCCCTGGAATACGCGGAGCGGAAGCGCAAGATGGATCCCCGCTACGAGAACATCATCGCCATGGCGCTGGAACTGGCCGACGGACGCATCGTGACGGGCCGCAGTTCCCGCCGCATGGTGGCCGGCGCGGCGCTGCTGCTGAACGCCATCAAGATGCTGTGCTGCATCCCCGACGATGTGCTGCTGGTCTCGCCGGACGTGCTGGCCACGCTGCAGCACCTGAAAATGGACATCTTGAACAAGGAGAAATCTTCGCTGACAGTGGAGGAAGTGCTGTCGGCTTTGACCATATCCGCCGCGGTGAACCCCATTGCGGCCATGGCCGTGGACAAACTGAAGGACCTGGCGGGTTGCCGGGCCCACTGCACCGCCATCCTGAGCGATGCGGACGACCAGATTTTCCACGACCTTTCCATCGATACGACCTGCGAGGCAGAGTTCTCCACCAACAACCTGTATTTGGGCTAGGGTGAGGGGGATAGAGAAAGGGAGCGGGCCAAAGGCCTGCAAGAAAGGGGGAGAGATGAAAAGAGCATTGATGATCCTGCTGGCGCTGATCCTGGTTTTGGGGAACCAGGCCCCGGTTCTGGCGGCGGAGACCGGGGGGCTCGTCCGCTACGAAACAAGGACCCTCAAAACAGCCGATCCCACGAACCAGGATCCCGCGCTGAACGCCACGGTCACGCTTCCCAATTACCTGGGCAGCGTGGAGGCGGAGCTGCAGGTGCTGATGGAGGGTGAATCCGGGCCGGCCACCATAAGCGCCACGGTCCAGGTGGTCTACCTGCCCAACGACAAGTGGGACGATGAGTGCTACTATTCGGCTATGAGCGCCAGGATCCGCCGATACGGCGCCTGGCTCTTTACCGGCTCCACCGAGCTGATGGGCTGGAAGGACTTATATTCCTACGGATTTTTACCGATCGACGGCGGGACGGCCGTCTTTACGCCCGACAGCGCCGAGCTCCATTTCCTGGAAGGCCCGGGGCTCTATACTTCGCTGATCACGCTTCCCTATTCCATGGAAAATACCGGCTTTGCGTCCTATTCTCAAGCTATGGAAGGGGCCCCTTCCGCCATCCAGTACACGGGCATCGGCTTTCCCTTCGTTCTGGTTTTGAACGATGACAGCATCAAGCATTTCCTGGAGAAAGGGACCTTGGATGCGGCGGCGGCTTATACGTGGCCGGGGCTGAAGGATCTGATCCTGGACGCCCGCTACGTGGAACTGCCGGAGGTGGAGGTGGAAGGTCTGCACAATTTTGTCGTCAAAAATCCTTTCACAAAAGGCATGTTCCTGGATATGCCCTACAACGAAACCGCCTGGTACGACACCTATGTGGAAAAGGTCGTCCGTCTTGGCCTGATGAAGGGCAGCTCCGGAGGGCAATTCCTGCCCAACGGGGACGTAAAGCTGTCCGAAGTGATCGCCATGGCCGCCCGGCTCCACAATATTTATCGGGGAGAATCCGGCGAATTTGCCCAGGGACCGGTCTGGTACAGCGTGTACGTGAACTACGCCATCGCCAACGGTCTGATCCGCAACAACGACTTCGCCGATTACAGCCGCCCGGCCACCCGGGGCGAAATGGCCTACATCCTGGCTTCCGCCGTGCCCGCAAAAGCGCTGACGGCGATCAACACCGTGGACACTCTGCCCGATGTGAACGCCGCCACTGCCTATAGCTATCAGATTTTTGCCCTGTACGGGGCCGGGGTGCTGACGGGCTACGCAGACCGCTCCTACCACCCGGAAGAGACCATCTCCCGCAGCGAGACCGCGGCCATTATAGCACGGATCGCCGACGCCGCCCTGCGGCAGACGTTCTAGCGAGCCTGCTGCCCAGTTCAATCCGCCAAGAGCGCTTCATCGGAAGCGCTCTTTTGTATTCTGCTTTAACCACTGCGCTGCTCTCCTCTTGCCGTCGTTCTTCCCTCTTCCTCTCACCGCTCTGCGGCAACGCTCAACGCTTCCCCAGGCAGCTCCTTGTGCCGGTTTTGTTTCAATTTTCAGCTTTTTTCTTCGCCATAGGAACCATATGGTTCCTCTCATGCGATCCTCAAGATCAAAAATACACTTTTTAGCCCTCCCACCGGCGATGCAGTGCAAAATTCGGCAAAAAAGGGGCGCTATAGGAACCATGTGGTTCCCCTCTTTGAATTTTTCTTGATATTTGCGCATTTGACAGGACACTAAGAACTAGAAAGTGGAGGGCAGCGAAAAGCTATACAGGTCAGGCCCGAAAATATAGTGAAGAGCGCTTTCTTGCGAAAGCGCTCTTTTCTGATCGATCAAAATACTGCAAGTATGCATAAGGAACTGGGGTAGAGACAACTCAAATCTAAAGGAGTTGTCCTTCGAAATGGGGACCTGGCGGGAACTGGGCCGAAGTGCAGCGCTTATCCCAGGTCCTCGTCGTAAATGGCCCTGGAGCCGCCGATGAACTTGGGGCGGACGCGGCAGGCCACCAGGTTGGCTTCGCCCAGTTTGCGGGTGGATAAACGCACAGGAACGCAGACCTTGTCCATGTGCATGCCGATCAGGGTGTCGCCGATGTCCAGGCCCGCTTTGGCGCAGCGCATCTCCTCCACGGCCACCGGGTGGTCGAAGGAGGCGTAGGCGGCCGTCGCAAAAGAGCCGCCGGCTTTCTTTTGCGGCACCACGTTTACGGGGGCCAGGGCGTACGCCCTGGCGGCCGCCGCCTCCAGGATCAGCGCCCGGTTCAGGTGCTCGCAGCACTGGGCTGCCAGGTAGACCCGAGCCTTTTTTGTTTCTTCCCAAATCCCGCTAAACAGCGCCATTCCGATGTCCTCGTTGGAATCCGAGCCGATCTTCTTCCCCGCTGCCTCGCTGGAGGAACAGCCCACCACCAGGATATCTCCCGGCTGAAGTTTGGCGATCCCGATGATCTCCCGGGCCGCGGCCGCTGCCTGCTGCTTTAATTCTTCGTACATCCTCTGCCTTCTTTCTGTCGGATCAGCCGCCTCGAAGCGGTCCTCCTCTTTCTATTGCCCCAGCCATTCCAGGGCCGCTTTCAGTTCCAAGTCCTCTTCCCCGCCGAAAAGCCAGGCTTCGAAGTTCGCCGCCAGGGCCTTCATCGTGGTAAAATCCAAGCCCCCGTAGGGGTAGAGCTTCTCGTCGCCCTGGAATTTTTTGACCGCTTCCAGGGTCTGTCCGTCCATGATCCCGCTCAAGGGCGCTTCGTAGCCCAGATGGCGAAGCCGCTGCTGGGCGCCGTACACGTTCAGCCCCATGCCGCCTGAGAAATATTTGACCGCCTCGCCCATGGGGGCCAGGTTCTCCAGGATCCGGAGGGCTTCTTCTTCGGCGAACCCGCCGCTGCCCTGGACGATCTGATCGGGCACGATCCCTTTTCCGTCGATGCGGTGTTTGTCCGGGGTCAGGAAGTAGAATATGGATAATTTATAAGCGCCGCCGTTTTCCGTGGAGGAGATGGTCTGAGCTACGCCCTTGCCGTAGGTGGTCCTGCCCAGGATCCTGGCCGCTTGATTGTCCTGCAGTGCGCCGGCCAGGCATTCGGCGGCGGAGGCGGTGTTTTCGTTGACCAGCACCACCGTGGGCACCGTCCGGGTGGCGTTTCCTGTGGAGTACACGGTCTCCTGGATCTTTCCCTGTTTTTCGTAGTGGGCCAGGATCCCTTTCGCGGGGATCAGCTGGTCGGCCACGTTTAAAGCCGGGGCCATCAGGCCGCCGCCGTTGTTGCGCAGGTCGATGATCAATCCCCGGATGTTCTTGTTCAAGAGCGCCAGCCGGGCGGCGGCGAACTCGCTGTCCGTGTTGCCGTCAAAGGAGGAGATTTGGATGTAGCCGATGCCGTCCTCCCGGGCCTGGGAAAAGACCGACACCGTCCGGATCACTTCCCGGGCCATGGTGTACACATAAAAGGCGCCGGCTCGCTCCACTGCCAGGGTGACCCGGGTCCCTTCCTCTCCCCGGACCCGAAGCGACACTTCGTCCAGGGGCAGGCCGGTCACGTCCACGCCATCCACTTTCAGAATGTAATCGCCGCTTTTGACGCCCGCCCGGTCCGCCGGCCCCTGGGGCACCACGGTGGTGATCTGGGTCCGGCCTGCGGATTCGGTCATGGTGATGCCCACGCCGCTGTAGTCTCCCCGGATGCTGTCGATCAGCCGGTCTGCGGTCTCCTGAGAGGGATAGTACACGCTCCAGGGATCCCCCAGGGCTTCGAAGATCCCCTGGTAGATGCCGTCAAACAGCACGTCCGTGGGGATCACGTCCTTATAGTTGGTCCTGATCTCCCGGATAAAGCGCTCCAGCTCCTCCAACTGTTCCGCTTCCGTAAGCTCCGCGGAAGCCGCCCGGACCACAAAGCCCCGCCTCTCCAGACTGCCGGAAAACCAGCCCGTCATAGAGAAGATGTAAAAGGCCGTCATGATCAACATGGCGATGGCCAGCAGCAGCGCCAGCACCCGCATCATTTTCTGGTTTTTCTTTCTGTACATGTGTCCCCCCGTTCCTACATGATCTCGATGTCCAGTTTGTTTCTGGATTCGGCCAGCCCCCGCAGGCTGACGTTGTAATCGATGGATAGCCGCCCCTTGCCGTTTTCGTCGGGCAGAAAATCCGTGACGCTGTTGGTGAGCACCTCCATGCCCACGGATCCGAAGGGCGTGTCGTAGTAGCCTTCGAAGCGCTTGCCCTTCTCGAACTGGATGGTGGTGGCGATGCCCAGGGGCTTGCCGCTCCGCTTCATCATCACCTTGTTTTCGCAGATGGCCAGGGACGTGCGGCAGCCTTCCAGCCCGGACAGCTCGCTTTCCAGATAGGTGACGTAAGTGGTCTTCCCTCTTTTGTAGAGCTTGCCCTCGGTGATGAATTCCACCACGTCTTCGTGCTGGTCCTGCTCATCGCGATGGGTGACGGTCATCCCCTTTATTTTTAGCATAATATCTCTCATAGCCCAATTCCACGATCCTTTCTATGATTTCGGGGTACGTCATCCCAATGTCCATGCACAGCAGCGGAAACATGCTGGCGTGGGTAAACCCCGGTATGGAGTTGATTTCGTTGATGTAGATGTCCTGGGTGTCCCGGTCCATCAGGAAGTCCACCCGGGCGTAGCCCTGGCAGCCCAGGGCCAGAAAGGCTCTGGCGGCCATATCCTGGAGCTCTGCCTTCTTTTCGGGCGGGATGTCCGCGGGAATGCTGATCTTGCTGGCCGCGTCGAAATATTTCGATTTGTAGTCGTAGTACTCGGCCGCCGGCAGGATCTCGCCCACGGCGCCCAGGGTCAGCCTGTAATTCCCAAGGATCGAAGTCTCCAGCTCCCGGCAGTGGATCCCTTGCTCCACCAGCAGGCGCTGGTCGTATTCGGCCGCCAGTTGGAGGGCTTCCGGCAGGCCCTCGGCCTTGGCCACCTTGGTGATGCCCACGGAAGAACCCATGTTGGCGGGCTTGACGAAGACCGGATAACGAAGCTCTTTTTCGACTCGATCCAAAATCCACTGATATCCTTGCTCCAGATCTTCGGCCTGCAGGGCGATGTAGGGCGCCTGACGGAGCCCTTCCTGGGCGAAGACTTTCTTGGCCAGGACCTTGTCCATGGACGTGGACGCGCCCAGGACGCCGCAGCCCCCGTAGGGCAGGTTCAACAGTTCCAGCAGGCCCTGGACCGTGCCGTCCTCGCCGTTGGGTCCGTGGAGGATGGGCAGGGCGAAATCGATGAGGTCCGACAGCTTGTTGGTCCCCTGGCCTAAAATGCAGAGGCTGAAGCGGGCCGGATCCCTGCGCAGATCCTCTTCGGCCTTGGCCTGCCACTCCCCGGGGATCAGCGCCTCCACCGGGCCTTCGTAGAGCAGCCACTGCCCTTGCTTTGTGATGCCGATCATCACGATCTCGAACTTTTCCGGGTCGATGGCCCGGACCACGGAGGTGGCCGACATCAAGGATACTTCGTGTTCTCCGGACTTTCCTCCGAATATCACACCGATTCTGGTCTTACTCATGACGCGCCTCCCGGAGCAGAGCTTCCAATTCTTCTTGATCAAACGAATATTTTTTGAGACAGAACTGACAGGTGAGCTCGGCGCCCCGGTCTTCTTCGATCAGGCTGGCCAGATCCTTTTCCCCGATGGAGATCAGGGCTTTTTCCATGCGTTCCGTACTGCAATCGCAATCCCAGCGTATGTGGCGCTCTTCCAGGACCGCCGGCCGGTATTGGGGGGGCATGTTGCCCAGGATGCGTTCCATCAGCTCTGCCGGGCTCTTGACCCGGGGGATGTGTTCCGTCAGGGACCCCAGGACGGCGATCTGTTCTTCCAGGGCGTCCAGGCAGGCGTCCTTTGCGCCGGGCAGCACTTGCAGGATCATGCCGCCGGCGGCCCGGACCTGCAGGTCCGGGCCGATGCGGACCCCCAGGGCCACGGAGGAGGGCTGCTGCTCCGAGAGAAGGAAGTAGCGGGCCAGGTCTTCGGCGATCTCGCCGGACACCAGGTTCGTGCGGCCCAGATAGGGCTCCTTCATCTTCAGGTCCTTGATGACGGTCAGGGTGCCTTTGCCCACGGCCCCGCCCACATCCAGCTTCCCGTCGGGCTTTAAGGGAAGCTGGATGTCGGGGTCGGCGATGTAGCCTTTTACCCGACCCCGGCCGTCCGCCGAGGCCAGGATCTCGGCGGCGGGGCCGTCCCCCTTCACCTGCAAGGTAAGCGTGTAGTCGTCTTCCCCCAGCATCAGGCCCATCAGCCCTGCGGCGGTGAGCACCCGGCCCAGGGCCGCCGCGGCCAGGTTGGTGGCGCTGTGTATTTTTTTGGCCTCCTGCGCCATTTCCGTGGTGATGGCCAGATAGAGCCGGTAGGATCCGCTGGGATCCACGGCGATGATCGTATTGTTCATAAGCGGTACTTTCCGATATACTCCGATATCTCTTCCTTCATTTTAGCCGTCACAGCCAGAGATCCTTCTCGACTGCTCTCCTTGGCCGACAGGTAGACCTTCAGCTTGGGCTCCGTGCCCGAGGGCCTGGCGATCAGGCCGGCGCCGTTTTCCATGGTATAGCGCAGCACCTCCGAGCGGGGCAGCCCGGTGTCGTGGTGCAGATAGTCCACAAAGCTTTGGACCGGACTTCCCGCAAAGCTTTGGGGCGGATCTTGGCGAAGGGCCTCCATGACCCCGGCCATGGCCTTCATGCCTGCGGATCCCTCGAAGGCGAACTCCGCGATGCCGTCCACATAATAGCCGTATTGCTCGTAGAGCTGGGTCAGCCGGTCCCCCAGGGTAAGGCCCAGGGCTTTATAATGGGCGGCCATCTGGCAGATCAGCATGGCGCCGTTCACCGCGTCCTTGTCCCGCACGTAGGAGCCCGACAGGTAGCCGTAGCTCTCCTCGAAGCCGAAGAAGTAGCGGTCTTCCCGGCCTTCCCGTTCAAGCTCGCCGATGATCTCTCCGATATATTTGAACCCGGTGAGCACTTCCCGCATTTCCAGGCCGTAGTGCTCGCAGATCTCCCGGACCATGTTGCTGGTGACGATGGTCTTGACGATGACGGGATCTTCGGGCCGCTCTTTTTTGGCGCAGAGGAAATCCAGGAGGAGCACGCCCACTTCGTTTCCCGTCAGGAGCGCCGGCTCGGCCCATCCGGCCTTTGGCCTGCAGACGGCGATGCCGATGCGATCTCCGTCCGGGTCCGTGGCCATGAGCAGATCCGGGGTTTCCAGCTTGCGGCAGAGGGCGAGTCCCTCGGCCAGGGCTTCCTTTTTCTCTGGGTTCGGGTAAGGACAGGTGGGAAAGTTCCCGTCGGGGGCCCGCTGGCTTTCCACCACGTGGACGGTGCCCACGCCGATCTCCTCCAGAATCCGCAGCACCGGTTTAAGACCGCTGCCGTTCAGGGGGGAGAACACCACCTCCAAGTCCTTGCAATCCGTGGGAACACCGGCCCCCAGCACCGCTGCGATATAGGCTTCCACCACCTCCGCACCGATGGGAAGGATAGGCGCGCACGTGCCGCCCAGCTTCACGTCCCCAAAAGGATCCAGGCGCTGGATCAGGTTCAACACTTCATCTGCGGCTTCCAGCGTCATCTGGCAGCCCTCGTCATTGTAGACTTTGTAACCGTTGTAAATGGCCGGATTGTGGCTGGCGGTGACCATGATGCCTGCGGAGGCTTTAAAATACCGCACCGCAAAGGACAGCATGGGGGTGGGAGACGGCTCTTGATACAAGTAGACCCGTATGCCGTTGGCCGCCATGATTTGGGCTGCCCGGTCCGCAAATTCTCTCGAAAGGATCCGGGTATCGCAGGAAATCGCAATGGAAGGATCCCGGGGATAATGACGGAGCACGTAGTCGGCCAGTCCCTGGGTGGCTTTGCCCACAGTGTAAATATTCATTCGGTTGGTCCCGGCGCCCAGGATGCCCCGCAGGCCTCCGGTGCCGAATTCCAGTTCTCGGTAAAAAGCCTCGTGGATCTTGTCCAGGGCTTCGGGGCGCCGGTCCGTGTCCAGCATGTCCCGCAAAGACGTCAATTCCTCGTGAACGCCGTCCCCTTTGGCGGTATTGGCCAGCCAGTGGCTGAACAGCTTTATTTCCCTGTCGTTCCGATCGCTCATTTTGCGCCTCCCGCTTTGTTATTATCACTATATTTTACCACAACAGGACCCTGGGATAAAGACGTTTCCCCAATGAAAAAAGCAGCGTCCCGCTTGCCGCAGACGCCGCCGGTCCCTTTGCTCCCCGCCTTATTTCAGCGTGGCGACGAAGTGGTTGCTGGGATAGGGCCCGTGATGGACGCAAATGCTCTCCACCGGGGAACCGTGAGGATAAACGCCCACCGCGCTGGGGCCGCTGCCGCTCATGAACACCGCCAAAGGATTGTGAAAGCGGGCTACCCAGTCCAATACTTCCTGAATCTGGGGGTGCAACCGAAGGGCCGGCGCCTGGAGATGGTTGCCTGTGTGTCCTGCGGCCTTGGCCAGGTCTTGGGAGCCGGCCTTGAGCAGGGCTTGGACGTCGAAGGGATGGAGGCAGTCGTCTTCTTTTAATTCTTCGTAGACCTGCCGGGTGGAGACCGCAATGGCCGGCGTGGTGATCAGCAGCTTGCAGTCCAGGGGCTCCACGGGCTGCAATCGGGTGCCGCGCCCGGTGGCCAGGCAGGCGGCGACGCCCTTGTGGACCATCAGACAAAAAGGCACATCGGAACCCAGGCGGCTTGCCAGTTCCAGCAGATCCTCGAAGGCCTCCGGCCCCAGTCCCCACATTTGGGCCAACGCCCAGAGGACCGCCGCTCCGTCGGCGCTGCCGCCGGCCAGGCCTGCGGCGATGGGGATCTTCTTTTCGATGTCCACGGTGATCCGCTCGCATCTGCCCGGATGGAAGCGCCGGTGCATCAGCAGGGCCGCCTGGTAGGCCAGGTTCTCCGGCCCCCCGGACAGCGCCGGGGAATCCGTGCGCACTTCCAGGGACAATTCTCCCGGCAATTCCCCGCAGGGCAAAGCATAAGGGGGGAGCCCTGCCGGGCAGAGCTCCCATCCTGTGCGTATCCTGTCAGCCAGGTCCACCGCCTGCATCAGGGTCTCCACTTCGTGGTACCCGTCGGGCCGCTTTCCCAGCACGTTCAGTATCCAATTGATTTTTGCGTATGCTTTGTGTTCGGTATATTCCATCTTGCTCTCTTGACTTTGGACCGCAGGCTTCTTACATCTCCACGATCATCGCCGTGCCCTGGCCGCCGCCGATGCACAGCGTGGCAAGGCCGTACTTGCTGCCCCGCTTTTTCATCTCGTAGAGCAGCGTGATCAGGATCCTGGCGCCGGAAGCGCCGATGGGGTGGCCCAGCGCGATGGCGCCGCCGTTGACGTTCAGCTTCGCCGCGTCGATGCCCAGCTCCTTGCCCACGGCCACGGACTGGGCCGCAAAGGCTTCGTTGGCCTCGATCAGATCCATGTCAGCAATGCCGAGTCCCGCTTTTTCCAGCGCTTTTCTGGAAGCGGGGATCGGGCCGGTGCCCATGATCTTGGGATCCACGCCGGCGGACGCATAGGATTTGATGGTGCACAGGGGGGTGATCCCCAGCGCTTCGGCTTTTTCCTTGCTCATGACCACCAGGGCCGCCGCGCTGTCGTTGATGCCCGAGGCGTTGGCCGCGGTGACGGTGCCGCCGTCACGCTTAAAAGCGGGCTTCAGGCTGGCCATCTTTTCGATGCTGGCGCCAAACTTGGGATATTCGTCGGTGTCGAAAACGATGGGATCGCCTTTCCGCTGCGGGATCACCACAGGGACGATCTCGTCTTTGAACTTGCCGGCCTTGATGGCGGCTTCGGCCTTCAGCTGGGAAGCCAGGGCGAACTCGTCCTGCTCTTCTCTGGTAAGGCCCCACTGCTCCACGATGTTTTCGGCGGTGACGCCCATGTGGTAGTTGTTGAAAGCGTCCCAAAGACCGTCGTTCACCATCACGTCGACCATCTTCTGGTCGTTCATCCGGGCGCCCCAGCGGGCTGTGGGGATCGTATAGGGCGCGTTGCTCATGCTCTCGGTGCCGCCGCAGACCACGATGTCCGCATCGCCCGCCTTGATCATCTGGGCCGCCAGACCCACGGTCCGAAGGCCCGATCCGCAGACTTTGTTGATGGTCAGGGAAGGCACTTCCTGGGGAATGCCCGCCGCGATGGAGACCTGTCTGGCCACGTTCTGGCCAAGGCCGGCCTGGAGCACGCAGCCCAGCACCACTTCGTCCACCATTTCCGGCGATATGCCGGCTCTCTTGATGGCTTCTTTAACGGCGATGGCGCCCAGGGCAACGGCGGTGTTGTCCTTCAGGGTCCCTCCGTAATTGCCGATAGGGGTCCTGGCTGCGCTTACAATGACGACTTCTCTCATTTGACATTTCCTCCTGTTCATATCTTCTTCAGCACATATATTATTGATCGTTTTACCTTGCGGATGACGCGGCGCGCCGCATCCCTTTTATTGTACTATCTTTTCCCTCGATTATCAAGCCGGAAGGAGTTCGTATCCGAAAAGCTCCAGCATGCAACAGGGGTAATAGGACTCCTTGGCCTGCCGCAGGCCTTCCAGTCCCATGTCCTCTTCCCGGTTGATGTAGAGGATCTCCGGCGGCAGGGAGGCGGCGAACTCCCGGTTGATGGCCTGATACAAGCCCCGGATGGTTTCGTCTGCCTTCTCCACGGCCACCTCCACGGTGTCTGCCGTGTGCCGGTAGCCCAGGGCAAAGGCTTTGACAAGGCCGTTGATGCGGATGAGTCCGCCGAACAGGCCGATCTTCTCCATATCCGGCAGGATCTTCTTGATCGTGGCCACTTCCTCCTGGAGCAGCAGGTCGGGAAATTCCATGGCCGCTCTTCGCCGGCTGAAGCGGTCCAGGGCCTGGGCCAGCTCCTCTTCGTGGGCGGGGGTGATGGTCTCGTATTGAAATTCCTGGGTGGCGTAGAAATGGTTCAAGTGGTTGCGCTTCTTTGCGTACTTGCGTCCGGGCAGGTGTTCCAGATCGCTGCGGCGATAGATATAGTCCCAATTGTCCCTGCTTTCCATCACTGTGGCCAGGCCCTGCAGGGCTTCGTCGTAGAGCGGCAGCAGATCTTTGGGCACGCCGAACACCCGAAAGCCGTGGTCCGGATGCCAGAGCTCCTCCCTGGCCTGCAAAACCACCTTCCGCAGGCGTTCAGGCTCGATGGTTCCTTCCAGGGACAGGGGCATATAGATGAAGGGCCCGTCGTAGTCCTGGCCGAACCAGCCGCGCCCCGCGATGCAAAGGAGCCCGTCCAGAATTTTATATCGCTGCTCGCTCCACATGTACAGGGATGCAAATCCCTGGCTGGAACTGCGCTGGGGGTTGGCGTCGAAGTAAGGTTGAAAAACGGCTCTTGTCTCCAGGCCGATGGGCAGCCCGAAGGTCTTTGTCTTGTCTATTTCCATGAAATCCCCCAGGATTCGATTTGCTTGTAAATGTCCGGGTGCGTCCGGTTCATGGACAGCCCCACCAGGGTGATGTAATTCTGCTGGTAGGCGCCGATGTCCGTGTCCAGCCCCGCGTCTTTATAATACATCTCCGTGCTCAAATATTCGTAATAATTGCCTTTTTCGATCTGCTGGACCAGGCGGTACTCGTCGTCGTAGCGTCGAATGCCCATGTCGGTGACCCGCAGGCCCGCCAGCTCTTCCATGGGGATGTCCGGCACGTTCACGTTCAGGATCATGTCGCCGGGGATCCTCCCAAGGGATTTGCCGACGATTTCGGGCACCAGGTCCGCAAACACCTCGAAGTGGGTGCATTCGTGGGAGCATAAAGAAAAAGCGATGGCGGGCACGCCCATCAGGCGCCCTTCCATAGCTGCCGCCACCGTGCCCGAATAAAACACATCCGTGCCCAGGTTGGACCCGTGGTTGATGCCGCTGCAGACCAGATCGATCTGGATCCCCTGTTGGCGCAGGAGCGAAATGCCGATCTTGACGCAGTCCGCCGGCGTGCCGGAACAGGAATAGGCCCGTTCAGCCATTGGGTAATCTTCTTTACTCCAAAGCTCCAAATACAGGGAGTCCCGCATGGTGATGCCGTGTCCGGCGGCGGTGCGTTCCCGGTCGGGGGCAAACACATAAATTTTCGCTCCTTCGATCCGGGAAAGCGCGGAAGCCAGCTCCCGGATGCCCCGGCGATGGATGCCGTCGTCGTTCGATACCAGTATGTTCAATTTCTACCTCCGTTATATATAGTCATTGTATCATACCGGAGGGCGTTTTTCTTCGGGATTTTCCACAAGATGCGCCCAATATCTTTTGGGCATAAAGTTTTTCTGGCAACGGGGATTGATCCGCTCCTGGATGGCGGCGTGGGTGAAATAATTTTTCCACAAGTCCCGGCAGGTCTCCTCGTCGGGGGTGTATTCGGGGGCGAAGGCCCGGGACAGGTCTCGCAGCTCCCAGCGGCCCCGGTCGGCAAAGGCGGCCTTCTGCCGCTTGACGTCGTGGATGACGAAGGGTTCCCGGCGGTAGCGGTTCAGGAAGTGGGGCATGATCAGTTGAAGCAGGTCGCAGTCCGGGGCGAAGTGGGCGTAGAAGAGGGGACGGTCCTCCTGGTCGCGGATCAGGCTGAAGCGGAGCATGCCAAGCATGCGCTCCACCTCCCGGCTGACCTTGTGGTTGAGCAGGTCGATCCTGCGGACGACGGGATCTCCGTGGAGACGATCCACGTCCTTTCCTATTTTGAACCCATAGAACACGTAGGCCAGGATGTCCATTTCGGCGCCGGGCTCCCCGCTCAAAAAAGCCCGGTAGCAGCGCCGCAGGCAGTCCGGGGAGATCTTCCGCCGGATGGCCTCGGCCACCTTGTCGGCCTCCAGGCTCCGCGACACCACGGTCTTCCGCGGAGCCAGGCCCATCTGCCCGGCGTTCTTTTCGGGCAGGATGGCCTGTGCCGCCTCCTCGTGGACGTGAGCCCAGAGGCAGCACAGGAGGCCCTCGAAAGTGCCGTCGTACACATACTCCATGCTTATTCCCCCAATTGCCGGATGTTGCTGTCCAGCAGGCTCAGCTGCAGGCCCCCGCTCTGCATCAGCAGGTGTTCCCGCAGCTTGGTTTCCTGCACTGCGGCGCCGTAGTATTTCCCCCCCACGGTGATAAAGTACTTGGCCCGCTTGAGCACCACGCCGATATTTTTCAGATCGTCGTAGCGAAGGGGCGCCATTTTTCGCTGCCGCAGGATCCGTATCACCGACAGGTTGCCGATCCCCGGGATCCGAAGGAGCTCCTCGGCCCCGGCCTTGTTGATCTCCATAGGAAAACATTCCGGGTGGCGCAGAGCCCAGGATACCTTGGGGTCCAGCTCCAGGTCCAGATTCGGGGTGTTTTGATCCACGATCTCCTCGGCGGTGAAACCGTAAAAACGCATCAGCCAGTCGGCCTGATAGAGCCGGTGTTCCCGAAGAAGGGGCACATTGCTCCCTTTGGCGGGCAGCAGGGGGGAATCGTTCAGGGGGATGTAGGCGCTGAAATAGACCCGCCGCATGTAAAATTTCCGGTACAGGCTGTGAGACAGGGCCAGGATCTGCCGGTCGCTGTCCTCCGT
>CAZCTS010000031.1:0-14753 GCA_964501635.1 uncultured Oscillospiraceae bacterium
AGAAATTCAAAAAGTACAAACAAAAAAGCCCGATCGCAAGATCGGGCTTTCGTTTTTACCTACCTCAGTATTGTTGTCTGAGAGTCTGGGCCAGTTCCTTCAATTCCGCCAGGACAGCCTGCTTGTTGGCAGGCGTCGTCTTGGGCTTTAGCGCATTCATGTATTCCCATACCGCATCCACCACATCCTTTTGCTGGATGTAAAATCCCAGCTTTCCTTTTTCCGCTTTGGAGATCAGCACACCAATGCCTTGCTTGGCACAAAGATATAAGTTGAAAAATATATGAGGGACGATCATCACGTGGTAATTGTCGTAGGTCTCCAGCAGTTGGATCGTGCGCTCCAGGTTTTCCAGATATTCCTGAGGAGATAGAAGTTCGGGGCGCTCCCCCACCAGCTCCGTCAGCTGGACGGGTACGCGCCCGGCTCGAATTTTTTCCAGATCCGGTCTGGAGATGATTTCCACATAGCTGTTACGCATCAAGGCATCTGCCGAAGCTAAGTCAAAGCAAACCCCTTCCCGGGAAGCCTGCCCGGTCAGGGATTGGCCCATGGTTTGGAAGGGTGTCAAATAATCGTGAAGGATCATGGCGGGAACCTGAGCGTTATAGAATTCGTCCAGCATGGACCAAATCCCTTGATGGTCCCGGGCTGAATACACCTGGGCCAGAGGCTTGCTCTGAGAAATCAGAAAGTTCAACTCCGACTCCACTGCGGCGATCGCCCTGGGATCCGTCAGAACGGTGGTCATGCTGTCGGTCTTATTTCCGTTCATCGTGGAGCCCACCAGGGCAGCCGTGCCGGGCAGGACAAAGGCCGTGCGCTTGTAGAAGTCGTCCTTGATTTTTGGATAGTAATAGGGCTCCACAAAGCCCGTAAGATATACGGGTATCCATTGCTGCATCATGAAAATCATATCGTCGATGTTTTGCAAGATCGGGTGAACCACCTTGATCCGGTTGCCCTTGTGGGCAAAGGAGGAAAGCAGGCTGTTGGTCTTGATGGCATATTCCCCATCGGAGGAAAGCCATGCCGGATCCTCGTTGGTAAAAAGATACATTTCTTTGCTTTCCTGCCCATCCAGCGCCAACGCTAAAAATCGGAGAAAAGCTTCCTGCTTGCCCGAGTCGCCAAAATAATACTCCCGGCTGTCCCTTTGCAGCTGGCTCAGGTCCAGATCGAAGCTGGGCGAGAGGACCAGATCCACCAGATAGCTGGAGACCACGGTGCTCAACACCCCTTTGAGCTTCTCCCGCTGGCCCCCCTCTTCTCGAAGCAGCCAGCCTTGAATTTGATGCCGGGCTTCTTCGATGTCTTTGGGCCAGATCTCTTTATAGTTCATCGCCTCGCACAGGAGCTTCTTTTGGTAGTCGCTCTGTATCTGTTCCGCAAAATATTCCGCGATATCCTCCAGGAAATTCTGGCCTTTCGGCAAAGCCCTTTTGCCGTTTCGAAGCCGGCTGATATAAGAGGGATCCAAGGATACAGCGTGGGCCAATTCCCCTCCGCTGATTCCGATGATGCTCATCAGAAAATTGAGTTTTTCCGAAAACATAAGGTTCTCCTTTATGGTTTATTGCGAACATATTATACCATATTCAATAAAATTGTGTTATCCTCAAAGGGATTCCTTCCGATGAAAAAAAGGAGCTTTCATGAATATTTCAGAACTGAACAAGAAAAACCGCAGCTATCGGAATTTCGACCAGAACCACACGATCAGCGAAGCGCAGTTGACAAGTCTGGTGGAATTGACGCGTTTCTGCCCTTCTTCGGTAAATATGCAACCTTTTAAATATTATCTTTCCTGGGATGCCCAGACCAACGCCCTCATCCAGCCGCTCACCAAGTGGGCCCGGGCCCTCCAGCCTATGGAGCTACCGAGACCGGGTCATTATCCCACCGCTTTTATCGTGATTTGCTACGACAGCACCATCGGCCCCGGGATCGAGCGTTTCTGGAAGGATGTGGGGATCGTTGCCCAGACCATCATGCTGGGGGCTGCGGAGATGGATCTGGGCGGATGCATGATAGGGAATTTCAGTCCTGCAAAGGTCTCCGAAGCCCTTTCCCTGGCCGACACCCTTAAACCGGTCTTGATCCTGGCCTTGGGCAAACCTGCGGAAAGCGTGGTCTTGCTGGACGCGCCGGAAGGATCGGACCTGAACTACTATAGGGACGAGCAGGATGTGCACTATGTTCCCAAGCGGATGCTTTCGGAAATATTGATCAACAAGCGCTGAACAAAGAAGGGGCAATACCCGGAAAGGAAAGAATGACCATGAATAAGCACGATGACGCCTACAAGGCCTACGTGCAGATCCTCCACGAGGAACTGGTGCCGGCCATGGGTTGTACGGAGCCGATCGCAGTGGCATACTGCGCGGCTAAAGCAAAAGAAGCCTTGGGCGCGATCCCCGACCGCGTTCAAATCAAAGTGAGCGGAAACATTTTAAAAAATGTCAAGAGCGTAGTGGTGCCCAACACAGACGGTTTGATGGGGGTGGAAGCCTCGGCGGCTGCGGGCATCATCGGCGGAAAGCCGGAAAAAGAGCTGGAGGTCATTGCTGACATCACCCCCTCTCAGAAAGTACGGATCAAAGAATATCTGAAGGAAGCCACCTTCTCCGTAGCGCCCACCTTTGGGGAAGAGCTGCTGGAGATCATCGTCAAACTGGAAAAAGACGGGCACACCGCCACGGCGCACATTAAAAAAGGGCATGCCAACATCGTTTATTTGGAAAAGGACGGAAAGGCCCTGATGCAAAAGGACGACAGCCAAAATGCCTCTCAGGGAGCCGACCGGGGCCTTTTAAATATTAAAAACATCCTGGAATTCGCCGATATGGTGGACCTGGAGGATATCCGGGAACCGATCCAACGGCAGATCGAATGCAATTCAGCCATCTCCAAGGCCGGCCTCACCGAAGACTGGGGCGCCTGCATCGGGAAAACCCTGAACGAAACCCAGGGCTCCTTTCTTCGCACAAAGGCAAAGGCAGCAGCCGCGGCCGGATCCGACGCCCGCATGAGCGGCTGCGAGCTTCCGGTGATCATCCTGTCTGGAAGCGGAAACCAGGGGATCACCGCCTCGATGCCCGTGATCACTTATGCTTTGGAACTGGGGAAAACCCAGGAGGAGCTCTATCGCGCCCTCTGCGTGTCCAACCTGGTGGCGATCCACGAAAAGACCGGCATCGGAAAAATGTCCGCCTTCTGCGGCGCCATGTGCGCCGGCAGCGGCGCCGGCGCCGGCATCGCCTATCTTCAGGGTGCGGATCTGGAGACGATCTCCAGCACGATCATCAGCAGCCTTGGGATCGTCTCGGGCATGGTCTGCGACGGCGCCAAGCCCTCCTGCGCGGCAAAGATCGCCGCTGCCGTGGACTGCGGGATCCTGGGCTACGAGCTCAGCCTTGCCGGCAACCGGCTGAAAGGCGGAGACGGCATCCTGTCCGACGATGTGGAAAAGACCATCCAGAACATCGGCCGCATGGGGAAAGAAGGCATGGCTGCCACCGATCATGTGATCCAGGCCATCATGACAGAGTAATTTTTCCATATTAGAATCAACAGCGGGCTCCCTTTCAGGGAGCCCGCTTATATTCGCCAGCTTATATTCCGTTTTGTTTGATCTGGCCGCTCCGGTAGACTTTCAGCAGCTTCTTGAGCCCGTCGATCTGCTCCTGCAAGGCTTTGCCGGTGTCGGTGTCCTTGTTGAGCATGCGGGTGCGGATGTTCTCCTTCGCCACCTGGGTCGATAAAATATCGGTCTCTTCCATGACGGCTTTGGCTTTGGAATCAAATGCCTCGTGAGCGGTCAGGATAAATCCGTAGGAATTGTAGATCAGCGAATAGCCTGCGATGCCGGTGGTCTTTTGATAGGCTTTGGCGAAACCGCCGTCGATCACAAAAGCCTTCCCGTTTGCGTGGACCGGATTGTTGCCCCTCTTTACAGGCATATGGCCGTTGACGATGTGGCCAGTCTCCTTATCCAAACCGAATTCTTCCAGGATGTTTTCCACGATGGCCACATTGTCCATCAGCTTATAGTAGGGATTTTTTTCTTCGACCCAGGTGCTCTGATCCTCCACGAAGAGCCGTTCAAAGGTGGTGATCTTCTTCTTTCCGAAAAGAGGGGATTTGTAGCCGCACCACAGGTACCAGAAGAAATCGATGCCCCGCTGTTTGTTCTTGTCCGAGTCGCGGCCGAAATAGCCCCTGCGGACCAGCTGTTCGGCATAGTCGAACCACTCTTTCCCCTTCATGACACCGTCGCTGGTCCGGATCTCCGAAAATTCGCCATCCTTTTCCAGGGGCATGCAGCCGTGAAAAAGGAGGTTGCCGTTAAAGCATTTGTACAGGCTGCCCTTGGAGAACAGGAATTGGATGTGGTTCTGAAGCGGATCGCTCTCGATAAAGGCGCTGCGCAGCCGGTCCATGACCGCCTCCTCTTCGTCGGTGAGCCGGTAGGGATCCTTCGGATCGATGGTGGGGAAAAAGCGATTGCTCATCGGATAGGATTTTCCGTCGATGGTGACCGTGCCCTTGTCGTAATCCACTTTATCCAGAAGCCGAAGTGCATCCATCTCGTAGTAGGGATGCCTGGCGATCAGCTGACCCTCGACTTTAAACTGCATGACGGCGATGGCTTTGCTGATCTTGGCCAGACTCTCCTGATCCGAGGCGTACAGGGCATCCTTTTGGGCTGCCACCGCCTTGAAATTGGGACAGGGATCGTCCCGATAGGTCTTGAGGGCGAACATGACCAAAGGCCGCAGGCTGATACCGTAGCCCACTTCCAGGGTGTGAAGGTTGTCGTAGCGGGTGCAGATTCGAATGACATTGGCGATGCAGGCCTGGTTGCCGGCGGCGGCGCCCATCCACAGAATGTCGTGATTGCCCCACTGGATATCCACGCTGTGGTGCTTCATCAACGCGCCGAGCACGATATCGCCGCCGGGCCCCCGGTCGTAGATATCCCCTAAAACATGAAGATGATAGACCGAGATCCTGGAGATCAGATCGCACATGGTTTCGATAAAATCCTCGGCCGCATCGACTTCCAGGATGGATCGTATGATGTTTTCTTTATAGGACGAGCGGTCGGCGTCGGAGCTGCTGCTGTCGTAGAGCAATTCCTCGATGATGTAGGCATATTCTTTGGGGATCTGCTTGCGGATGAAGGATCGGGTATATTTGACCGTGATCACCTCCAGCAAGCGGATCAGCTGGTGCAGCGTCTTGCGGTAAAACGCCCGGAGATCGCCCGGATTCTGCTTGATGATCTCCAGTTTCTCCTCCGGATAGTAGATCAGCGTGGCGAAGCTTCTGCGCTCGGCAGGGGACAGTTCCTTGAAAGTTTCATCGATTTTCAGCCGGATGACGCCCGAAGCGTTCCGAAGGATATGCAGGAAGGATTCAAACTCCCCGTGGATGTCGCTCAGAAAATGCTCTGTTCCTTTGGGCAGATTCTGTATCGCCGTCAGATTGATGATCTCCGCAGCCGCCGCTTCGATGTTGGGATAGCTTTTTGCAAGAAGCTTCAGGTATCTCATTTCCGTGTCTGAAAGACTCATAAAACCCTCCTTTTGTAACATCGGCCTTATTAGATGAAGTATAGCATAGAAGGGAAATCTTGACGAGGGAGGGGCGAAAAGATATACTGTAAAAACATATCGGAGGTAAGACATGATTCGAATATTTCCTTCCGTTTTTTCAGGCACCCTCAGCGCGCCCCCCTCAAAAGCCCACGCCCAGCGGCTTCTGTTTGCCGCCGCTGTTTCCAACGCGCCCACGACCCTGGTCAACATGCCGGACTGCGAAGACATCAAGACCTCGATCCGCTGTCTGGAGGCTCTTGGCTGCACCTTTGAGCACAAGGGAAGCACAAGCCTGGTGGTGCAGCCTTTCATCAAGACCATTCCGGTGCCCCGCGTCAGCTTCGATTTCGGCCACTGCGCCACTGCGTCGCGCTACGCGCTGGCGATCGCGGCCGCCTACGGATTCCAGGCGGATTGCACCGCGTCGGACTCTTTAAAAAAACGTCCTCTTTTCCCGCTCGCAGGCCGTATGGCTCTCCGTGGCGCCACCTTTACCGGTTTTTCCTTCCCTCTTACTATGCAGGGGCGTCTGGAGGGCGGCGAGTACGATTTCGAAGGGCAACAGGGGTCTCAATACATCAACAGCATCCTGCTGGCCGCGCCCCTGCTGTCCGGGCCAAGCCTCGTGCGGATCGGGAAGCCCCTTCTGATGCCGGGTCAGATCCACATCACGATCAAGGTGCTGGAGCAATTCGGCATCACAGTGGAGCCGGTGGAAAACGGATATCAGATCCCCGGCCGCCAGGTATACACCTCTCCGGGCATGGCCGCCGTCCACAACGACTGGAGCCTGGCAGCCCTATGGCTCACCGCCGGCGCCCTGTCCCAGGACAAGGGCGGCACCATTCGTTGCACCGGTCTTCCGCCTGAAGTTCCCCAGGGATACCGGGATCTGGCCCGGATGCACGCTTTGCTCATCACCGAATTCAGGGATTTTACCGTGGATGCCTCAGACTTTCCCGCCCTGGTCCCCCTGATCGCCATCGTGGCCGCGGCAAAGTCCGGGGCGCTCCACCTGGGCGGCGTCCCTCAGCTGCGCTATAAGGAGACCGACCGGCTCAAGACCGTAGCGGGCATCCTGCGGGACATGGGCGCCGATATACGGGACACCGAGGATGGGCTGGAGTCCGCCGCCGGAGGATCCTTCGACTATCCACCGGATTACCGAATTGACTGCCAGGGGGATCCCAACCTGGCCATGAGCTTTGCCCTGGCTGCTTCGGTGCTTCCAAGACCCTTTTTGATGGACGAAAAGGCGGTGGATAAAACCTGGCCCGGATTTTGGCAGATCTATCGCTCCCTGGGCGGAAAGTTCGAAGTTGTCGAAAATAGCATTGACAGCTGAGCGCTGCCGGATGTAATATGAGTCCAATAAAGTAATCTTTAAGTTGGTACAGCGATACCGACAAGATGGAGCATACAGGCTGCGGGATGGTTTCCGCAGACAGTTTCGAGAGTCTTGTCGAGCCCGACAAGGCTTTTTTACTGCGGAGGAGCCCGCCATGAAACTCAAAGCCCAATTGATGACACGGGAAGAAATGGAACGAGCCTTGATCCGGATGGCCCATCAGATCTGTGAACGGAACGCAGGCTGCGAAAACGTGGTATTCCTGGGGATCAAGCGCAGAGGGGTCCCTTTGGCCAGGCAGCTGGCCCGGAATATCAAGTCCATCGAAAACGTGGACGTTCCGGTAGGCGTGCTGGACATCACGCTGTATCGGGACGATCTGTCGGAGCTGGACGACAAGCCCGTCATGTCCGACACGGACATCGGCTTTTCGCTGGAAGGGAAGGCGGTCATCCTGGTGGACGACGTCATCTACACCGGGCGAACGGCCAGGGCGGCGCTGGACGCGGTGTCGGCGTTGGGCCGGGCGGCCCGGATCCAGCTGGCGGTTCTGGTGGACCGGGGCCACAGGGAGCTCCCGATCCGGCCCGATTTCGTGGGGAAGAATGTGCCTACCTCCAAGAACGAAATCGTCTCCGTCATGGTGGACGACTACGACGGACAGACCTGTGTCAACCTGCACAGTATCGATTGAGCCTGTGCAAAGATTCTTTATTTGCAACCGCTTCCATTCAAACCAAAGGAGTAGAAAATGGATAACCTGAAGGAAACCGCTGTCTACAATGTCAAGGAACTGGGCATGGCCAAGACCTTCGTCTTCGGCCTGCAGCATATGTTCGCCATGTTCGGGGCTACCGTTCTGGTCCCGGCGATCACAGGTCTGAGCGTCTCTTCCACCTTGCTGTTTGCGGGCGCCGGGACATTGCTTTTCCATGCGATCACAAAGATGAAGGTCCCCGCCTTTCTGGGCTCCTCCTTTGCGTTTCTTGCCGCCTATCTGACCATCGCGCCCAACGGGGAAAAAGAACTCCTGCCCTATGCTTGCTTCGGAGTCGCTTTGGCAGGCTTGTTCTACATCGTGCTCGCCGGCTTCTTCAAGGCCTTCGGAGCCAAAAGGGTCATGCGCTTTTTCCCGCCGGTGGTGACGGGACCTATCATCATCAGCATCGGCTTATGTCTTTCCGGGTGGGCGCTGAGCTGCTGCCAGGTCAACTGGGGGATCGCGCTGATCGCGGTGGCCACCATCATCGTCTGCAACATTTTCGGCAAAGGCATGGTCAAAATCGTCCCCATCCTGATCGGCATCATCGTATCCTATACCGTGGCGGCTGTCAGCGGCTTCGTGGATTTTACAAGCGTGGCCGCGGCGCCCTGGCTGGGCATGCCCTTCCGGATGAGCGACACGGTTTTTTTCCTGATCGGAAAGGCGGACACGGCGCTTCTGCTGACAGCCGCCGTCACCGCGATCCCCATCTCTCTGGCAACGATGATGGAGCATATCGGTGACGTTGCGGCCATCGGTTCCACCGTGGGACGCAACTTTATCGCTGACCCCGGCCTTCACAGGACCCTGACCGGAGACGGGCTGGCCACCAGCGTGGCAGCCCTGTTCGGCGCGCCTGCCAATACCACATACAGCGAGAACACAGGCGTTCTGGCGCTGACAAAAGTATACGATCCTCTCGTGGTGAGAGTCGCGGCCTGTCTGGCTATCCTGATGTCATTCTGTCCAAAGTTCGCCGCTTTGATCAGCGCGATGCCCACCGCCACGCTGGGCGGCGTATCCTTGATCCTCTACGGCATGATCTCCGCCATCGGCGTGCGCAATGTGGTGGAGAGCAAAGTCGATTTCACCAGAAGCCGCAACGTGATCATCGCCGGGCTCATCCTGGTCCTGGCCGTGGGGATCAAATACGGGCTCCCGGGAGTATCCATCGCAGTTCAGCTGGCTTCCTTCACCATCAGCATGTCGGGTCTTGCCACCGCAGCGCTTACAGGTATTGTCCTGAACGCCCTGCTTCCCGGCAACGAATACGAGTTCGACGACGGCCTCAACGATTCGGCCTCACTGGGAAGGTATTAAGCGCTTACAGGCACTGCAATCCGCACATGAAAACCCCCGCTTCGCACAAAATGCGGCGGGGGTTTTTGCAGATCAAGAGTCCGTCAGTCTTCGACCCTGGTTATTTTGGCCCCAAGGGACACCAGTTTCGCCATAAACGAATCGTATCCCCTTTCGATGTGGTAGATTTCGGAAATTTCTGTTTTCCCCTTTGCCACCAGTCCAGCCAGGACCAATGCGGCGCCGGCCCGAAGGTCGGTGGAGATCACCTGGGCCCCCGTCAGCGGATTTTTTCCGGGGACGATCGCCGTTCTTCCCTCGACTTTGATGTTGGCCCCCATCCGGGACAGCTCCGCCGCGTGCATGAATCGATTTTCAAACACGGTCTCGATCACAGCGCTGGCGCCGTCCACCGTAGCCAGCAGCGCCATAAACAGGGCTTGCATGTCCGTGGGAAACCCGGGATAAGGCAATGTCTTGACATCGGTGGCGACCAGCTGCCGGATGTCGCCTCTTACCCGAAGGCCCTCCACTTCGTCGTTGACGCTGGCGCCGCATTCCAGCAATTTGGCCATAATGGGCTTTACATGGTCGGGCAGACAGTTTCGGATCAGGATGTCCCCCCGGGTGATCGCGGCCGCCACCATAAAGGTGCCCGTCTCGATCCGATCGGGAATGACCGTGTGCCTGGCGCCGTGGAGGTGTTCCACGCCTTCGATCCGGATGGTGTCCGTGCCTGCGCCCTTGATGCGGGCGCCCATCTTATTGAGAAAGTTGGCAAGGTCCACGATTTCCGGCTCCTCGGCCGCATTTTCGATGGTGGTATGCCCCTTCGCCAGCGTGGCGGCCATCATGATGTTCTCCGTGGCGCCCACACTGGGGAAGTCCAGATAGATCAGCGCGCCCTTCAACTGGCTGGCGGAAGCTTCCACACCTCCGGTCGCCATATCGATCTGCGCCCCCAGGGACCGCATCCCCTTGTTGTGAAGGTCGATGGGCCGGTCTCCGATGGAGCATCCCCCGGGCAGCGCGATCCGCGCCTTTCCTGTCCGCGCGAGCAGCGGCCCCATCACAAAAATGGAAGCCCGCATGCGCTTGACCAGCTCGTAAGGAACTTCTTCCGTCGTGACGTGATCGATCTCCACCGTAATGGTATGGGTGCTCCAGTCTTCGGTGACCGAGGCGCCCATGCTGCGCAGGATCCTGCACATCACGTCCACATCCTTCAGATTGGGCACGTCGTTGATCTCGCACTTCCCCTCGGCCAATAAGGTGGCGGCAAGAATGGGAAGAACGGCGTTTTTCGAGCCGCTGACTTCCACTTCGCCCCGCAGAGGGCCGGATTGTTCCACGATAAATTTTGCCAAATCATCCTCCGGATAATCAATTTGTATTTGTAAAATTGTCTTTGTCAATTATACTGAATTCCGCCCTGTTTGTCAAAATAAGCTGGCGCCGGCTCCTTGAAAGCAGTTGTAATCATCCTTGGAATAAGCGATAATGAAAAAAAGCAATTGTCCGAAAGGAGGACCGCTATGACGCTTACCATCTCGCTGATCGATGCCCTGCTAGCCCTGCTCATCGTCCTTGCCATCGTGCTGCTTGTCCAATTGATCATCCTCATCAGAAACCTGATCCCTTCTGCCCGATCCATGGCCAAGATCATGGAGGACGCTTCTCAAGTGACCAATGCGGCGAAAACCGGCGTGGAAGGAGCTCATCAAATCATTTCCGATCTGGGCGGTTCCCTGGCTGACGTGGCGGGCACGCTCCATCGAAACAAGAGCACGCTCTCCGCGTTTACGAATCTGGCCAACGCGCTGACCAACCTGGCCAACCTGGTGAAAGACAAAAAAAAATAGGCTTACAATCTTGGGAATATCTTGATTTTAGTACAAGACCTGTGGTAGTATATCCGGGTGTATTATTCACCCATAGGAGGGCAGCACCATGAAAGCTACCGGAATCGTCAGAAAACTGGATCAATTGGGCAGGATCGTGATACCGATGGAACTTCGCCGCACGTTCGAGCTGGAGATCGGAGATCCCATCGAAATATTTGTGGAGGGAAGCGATATCATTCTCCGAAAATACCAGCCTGCCTGCATCTTTTGCAACGATGCCACGGACGTAGTATCCGTGCACGGCAAGAATATCTGCAAGAAATGCCTTGGCGAAATCAAGGAACTGTAGAAAAAGCTGAATTTCATCCGCAACTAAACGACGATTTTCATCGTCGTTTTTGGTTTGATCCTCTCTCGTAGATCCGGTCGATTTCGTCGGTGTAGCGGCCCTGCTCGTCCCGCACGACCAGTCCGGGCTCCACGGTCAACTCCTTGCCTCCGTTCTTGACGCACTGCAGGAGGACGATGTTGGGTCCTTCGCCCTGGCGCGGCGCCACAAAGCGCATCCGTTTAGGCTCCAGATGAGCGCTTCGGCAGTAATAAAGCAGATCCACCAGCCGAGATGGACGATGGACGATGCAGAAACTGCCCAAGGGGGCCAGCAGCCAGGCTGCCGCCCGCACAAAATCTTCCAGGCCGGCGCTGGTCTCGTGACGGGCGCTTTGCACCCATGGGGACGGACTTCCCGGGCCGCTTCCTCTTTCCACATAGGGGGGATTGCTCACCACCAGGGAAAACGTGCCTCCGCTCAGATGGTCGCAGATCTCTTTCACATCGCAGCAAATCCATTGGATCGCATCGGAAAGCCCGTTGATCCTGCTGTTCTGGACCGCCAGATCGTAGGCAGAGGCTTGCTTTTCCACACCCACGATCCTGGATGCCCGGCTCTTGTGGTGAAGGATCAGGGGGATCACTCCATTGCCGCTGCCCAGGTCGGCTATCACGTCGCGTTCCTTTGCCCCGGCATAATCTGCCAGGAGGACCGCATCGATGCCATAGCAGAACTGATCCGGGTCCTGGATCAGCCGCAGACCCCCAAAGCCGATTTCATCCACGCGCCTGGTCAAGCATCGACCCTCCGCCTGCGGCTTTTCCGCCGGGCGTTGCCCTTGTCGGCAGGAGATCTCTGCTCGCTGCGCTCGATCTCCTCTTTGGAATAAATATAGTACTCGGAAGACAGCTTCTCCGCCCGTTCCTCCGTTCTTTCTTCCAGGATCAAACGAGTCTTGATCTTGTTCTCCAAAATATTCACATCGAAGACCACCACTTCTCCATCCCGGGTGCGGACCCGGTCTCCGCTGTCGGGCATGCCCTTCTTCAATTCCGTATAGACGGCATTTTCGAACTGCAGACAGCACATCAGCCTTCCGCATATGCCGGAAATTTTGACCGGGTTCAGAGAGAGGTTTTGGGTTTTAGCCATTTTGATCGACACCGGTTCAAAATCGGGGAGCCAGGAATAGCAACACAAGGCGCGGCCGCAGGAACCGATTCCGCCCATCATTTTCGTCTCGTCCCGCACACCGATCTGACGCAGCTCGATGCGGGTCCGGAACACGCCGGCCAGGTCTTTCACCAATTCCCGGAAGTCCACACGGCCTTCCGCCGTAAAATAGAAGATGACCTTGGAATTGTCGAAGGTATACTCCACGTCCACCAGCTTCATATCCAGGCGGTGCTTGTTCACCTTCTCCTGGCAGAGCGCCATGGCTTCCTGCCTTTTTCTCTGATTCTCTTCGTGATGGCGCCGATCCGCTTCGTCGGCCATGCGGAGCACCGGTTTGAGCGGCGCTACGATCTGATTGTCCTCCACCTCTTTGGTGCCGTAGGCCACGACCCCATATTCAACGCCTCTGGCTGTTTCCACGATCACGCTGTCCCCAGCGGCCACGTCCAGCGCGCCGGGATCGAAATAGTAGATTTTTCCGGCTTCCTTGAAACGTATTCCCGCAACTTTTGCCATATCTATTCCTCCAGGTCTCTTCGCAAATTCGCGCGAAGACATAAGTTCTTCATTGCATAGCCTATATTATAGCTTAGTTTGAGCGACTTTCGGGCGGCTTCCACCTCGCTGATGAGCCGCTGCGTTTGCCTTGCATCCAGAGGCGGCGCCGACGATTGAGCGGCATCGCTGCCGGCCTGCCCGGCCCCGTTGGCCGACAAAAGAAGATCTCTCAGTAGATCCTCCGTCACGTCCAGCCATTCCAGGCAGCTCTCCCGCTGGGCCAGATAAGGTTCCAGCAGTTCCACCCTTCTGTAAAAGGGACTGTCGGCCGCGCACAGGGCGATCCACTGCCGGGCCGTCGCCACCATGGCTTCCGCAGTCGCCGTGACATTTTCCTGCAGCTGATAGGTGACGCAGCGGGAGAGGATGGTGTCAAACAGCGCGTCTTTTCGTTCGGCGAGCAGCAGGATCACCGTTGGCCCCGCGGGTTCCTCCAGCGTCTTGAGCAGCTTGTTCTGGGCTGCCTGCGTCATGGCGTGGGCCTCGTCCATCACCACGATTTTACGGCTCCCGAAGGATTTAAAGGAAAGCGCCGTGATGATATCTTCAATGCTTTCTTTTCGGATGCTGTTGCCGCTTTTTTCGACTATAAGGAGGTCTTCGTGGTTCCCGTGTTCGACTTTTCGGCAAATGCGGCAGCGTCCGCAGGAATCGTCGGGAGACTCGGGGCACAGGATGGCCTTGGCAAACTCCAGCGCCAGGGATCTGCGCACATCCGGGGGGCCCACAAACAGATAGGCATGGGACACGCGATCGCTTCGTATGGCGCTTTTGAGCTGATCCGCCACAAACGCATTCTCCCGAATGGAGCTTAGCGACATTCCATCCCCCTCATTGCATGTGCCGGGCAGCAAGCCATTCCTGAAAGGCTTGTCTGATCCGAAGGGCCAGCTCGTCTTCAGAGAGGGACGCATCCATGATTTTATAGCGATGGGCATGCTGTTTGCTCAGCGCGCAATACCCTTCGTACACCTTAAGGTGGAAAGCTTCCGCTTCCTTTTCGATCCGGTCGAAGCTGCTTTTGCTCTTGATCCGCATCAAGCCCTGCAGGGGATCGATCGCTAAGAAAAAGGTGAGATCCGGCTCCAGCCCCTGGACTGCAAAGGCGTTGATCCGGGCCACGCCGGGCCCCAGATCCCTGCCATATCCCTGATATGCGATGGAAGAATCCACAAAGCGATCACACAGCACCATATCGCCCCGCTCCAGAGCCGGTCGGATCACCTGGCTGACGTGCTGGGCTCTGGAAGCCGCATACAACAGCGCTTCCGTCACATCGGCCATCTCCTGGTTGCGGACGTCCAAAATGAGGCTCCGGATCTTTTCGGAAATCGCCGTGCCCCCTGGTTCCCTGGTCTGGACCACCGGGTAGCCCAGGCTGCGGCAATGATCGGCCAGCCGCTGCACCTGGGTGGTCTTCCCGCTGCCGTCGGGCCCCTCGAATGTGATAAACAAACCCCTCACAATCAATTCCCTCCGCCCCGTCTTTTTTGATACTCGATCTCAAACAACTCTTTTCTCCGCCGCTCCGCCTGGCGTCTTTCCTGTTTGGCTCTTTTCGCCCGCTGGATGTCCAGCACCTCAACCAGGAGTTTATCGAAGAGATAAACCCCAAGGCCCAGGATGGGCAGACAGAGCAGTATCATAAATATGTAGCGCGGCACTGTGTCAATCATGCAGATAGTATAGCATATCTGTGCTTTCCGCGCGACAGATTCTTGCCGCAGGATCTTCGGGAAACGAAAAACACACTTCCGAAGAAGTGTGTTTTTCGATAACCGGCAACGACCTATTCTTCCGGGCAGTTGCCCACCAAGTATCTTCGGCGCAA
>CAZCTS010000032.1:0-533 GCA_964501635.1 uncultured Oscillospiraceae bacterium
GGCAAATTGAGCATCGCCATTCCAAAGCGCCGAAGGACCGGAAACGGAAAGAGCCTGAGCATCCTGGGCGCCCGGGAAAACAACCTCCAGGACATCGACGTGGAAATTCCTCTGGGAGAAATGGTCTGCGTCACCGGGGTCTCCGGCTCCGGCAAGAGCAGCCTGATCAACGAGATCCTGTACAAAGCCCTGGCCGAAAAGATGTATCGGGCCAAGGACCGGCCCGGCGTCTATCGCCAGATCCTGGGGATCGAAAACATCGACAAGGTGATCAACATCGACCAGTCGCCCATCGGCCGCACCCCCCGGAGCAACCCGGCCACCTACACCGGTGTGTTTGCGGCCATCCGGGACCTGTTCGCCCAGACCTCCGAGGCGAAGATCCGGGGCTACCAGAAGGGGCGCTTCAGCTTCAACGTGTCCGGGGGCCGCTGCGAGGCCTGCAAAGGGGACGGCATCATCAAGATCGAGATGAACTTCCTGCCCGATGTGTACGTCCCCTGCGAAGTGTGCAAGGGCAAGCGCTACAACCG
>CAZCTS010000032.1:543-14550 GCA_964501635.1 uncultured Oscillospiraceae bacterium
CGACGTGCTGGACATGACGGTGGACGAGGCCCTGCCTTTCTTCGAAAACCTGCCCTCGATCCGGCGGCACATCCAGACCCTGCAGGAAGTGGGTCTTGGCTACATCAAGCTGGGGCAGCCTTCCACCCAGCTCTCCGGCGGAGAAGCCCAGCGGGTGAAACTGGCCAGCGAGCTGGCCCGGCGGAGCACCGGCAACACCCTTTACATTCTGGACGAACCTACCACGGGACTCCATTTTGCCGACGTGGACAAGCTGATCAGCGTCCTTGCCCGCCTGACGGACGCGGGAAACACCGTGGTGGTGATCGAGCACAATCTGGATGTGATCAAGACGGCGGATCACATCATCGACCTGGGCCCCGACGGCGGAGACCGGGGCGGGCGCATCGTGGCACTGGGCACGCCGGAAGCCGTGGCCCAGGCGACGGATTCCTACACCGGAGTGTATCTCCGGCGGATCTTAGAAGGAGCGAAAAGATGAAAAACAGCGAGAACCTGACCCTGCTCACGGATTTCTACGAGCTGACCATGGCCAACGGCTACTACCTGCACGGAGCCGGAGAGCAGATCGCCTACTTTGATCTGTTCTACCGGAAGAATCCCGAGGAAGGAGGGCTGGCGATCATGGCGGGGCTGCAGCCTTTCATCGAGTATCTCCAGGATCTTTCTTTTACGGCGGAGGACCTCGAATACCTGAAAAACAAAAACATTTTCGATCCCAAATTTCTGGATTATCTTCGGGACTTCCGCTTTGCCTGCGATGTGTGGGCCGTCCCCGAAGGAACGCCCATCTTTCCCGGCGAACCCATCCTGACCGTCCGGGGCCCGGTCATCCAGGCCCAGTTCATCGAAACCATGGCGCTGCTGCTGATCAACCACCAGAGCCTGATCGCCACAAAGGCCAACCGCATCGTCCGGGCGGCCGGCGGCCGGGGCGTCATGGAGTTCGGCGCCCGCCGCGCCCACGGGGCCAGCGCCTCCATCCTGGGCGCCCGGGCCGCATATATCGGCGGCTGCACCGGAACCTCCTGCACCATCGTGGAGCAGCGCTACGGCATCCCCGCCATGGGCACCATGGCCCACAGCTGGGTGCAGCTCTTCGACAGCGAATACGAGGCCTTTGACCGCTACGCCCAGCTCTACCCGGGCAACTGCACCCTGCTGGTGGACACCTACGACGTGCTCCGCTCCGGCATCCCCAACGCCATCCGGGTGTTCCGGGAACGAAAACCCAAGAGCATGGGGATCCGCATCGATTCGGGAGACGTCACCTATCTGACGAAAAACGCCAGAAAAATGCTGGACGAAGCCGGATACGCCGACTGCAAGATCGTGATCTCCAACTCCCTGGATGAGTATCTGATCCGGGACATGCTGTCCCAGGGCGCCTGCATCGACTCCTTCGGCGTGGGCGAGCGAATGATCACCGCCAAAGCGGAGCCTGTTTTCGGCGGCGTGTACAAACTGGTGGCCACCGAGGAAAACGGCCAAGTGATCCCCAAGATCAAAGTGTCGGAAAATGTGGAAAAGATCACGAATCCCGGTTTCAAAAAAGTGTACCGCCTCTTCGACAAAACCACAGGCCAGGCCTTTGCCGACCTGATCGCCCTGGACGGCGAAGCGCCTCCCTCAGGGGCGGACTATCCCATCGTGGATCCGAATTCCACAAAGAAATATAAGAAGCTGAGCAATTTCGAAGCCAGGGAATTGCTGGTGCCGATTTTTAAAAGCGGTCAACTGGTGTACGAGTCTCCGGATGTGAAGGATATCCGGGCCTACTGCCTGCGGAACATTTCCGCGCTGTGGGAGGAGATCCTTCGCTTTGAAAATCCCCACCGCTATTACGTGGATCTCTCGGTCTCCCTTTGGGAGCTCAAGACCCGCATGCTGGAGGAGCACGGCGCATGATGACTGAAAGCACATTTACAGGCTCGGACGGGAAGAGCCGGATCCGCTCTTATCGAAGGGATCCGGCCGGAAAACCCATAGCGATCCTCCAGATCGTCCACGGCATGAGCGAGTACTTTCTTCGATACGAGGGCTTTGCGGATTATTTGGCGGAGTCGGGCATCCTGGTGGCGGGCCAGGATCTGGCCGGCCACGGCAGCAGCGCGGCGCCGGAGGATTACGGCTATTTCGGCCATGAAAACGGTTGGCTGAACCTGGTGGAGGACGTGCACCTGCTTCGAAAGACCGTTCAGGCGGAGTACCCGGACACCCCCTATTTTATCCTGGGACACAGCATGGGCTCCTTTATTGTACGGGAATACCTTACCCGCCACGGGGAGGGCCTGAGCGGCGCGGTGATCACAGGCACTTCCGGCCGAAACCGGCTGAACGGCCTTGGCATCCTGCTGGTCAGACTTCTTCGGAAGATCTACGGCGACCGGCACCGGAGCCATTTCGTGCACACCATGGCTTTCGGGGGAAACAACAGAAGGATAGGATCCCCGGCCAACCTCTACGCATGGCTGTCCAGCGATCCCAAGGTGAGCGACAGCTATGTCCGGGATCCCCAGTGCGGCTTCGTGTTCACCCTGGCCGGTTTTCAGGACCTGTTCACGCTGCTGGCCCGGGTATCCCGAAATGACTGGGCTACCGAGGTGCCCGAAGAATTGCCGCTGTTCCTGGCTTCGGGTTTGATGGATCCGGTGGGGGCCTACGGCAAGGGGCCGGCCCAGGTCTACGAAGAGCTTCGGAAAACCGGCGACCGGGACCTGGCGCTCCGCCTGTACGAAGACATGCGCCACGAGATCCTGAACGAAAAGGGACAGGCGGCGGTGTACGGAGACATCCGCGGGTTTATTTTGGAGAGGATCGGCGAAAATGGTTCAGCTGGGCAATGACTGGGACGCTCTTCTGCAGGAGGAGTTCAGCAAGGATTATTATCTGAAGCTGCGGGCGTTCCTGAAAGAGGAGTATTCCAGCGGCAGAATCTATCCGGACATGCACGATATTTTCAACGCCCTCAAAACCACCTCCTACGGCAGCGCCCGGGTGGTCATTCTTGGCCAGGATCCGTACCACGGAGCGGGGCAGGCCCACGGCATGTGCTTTTCCGTCAAGCCCGGCATTCCCAAACCGCCGTCCCTTGTCAATATCTTTAAGGAGTTGGAATCGGATTTGGACATACCGCCTGCCGAGGAGGGGTATCTGTTGAAATGGGCCCAGCAGGGCGTCCTGCTGCTCAACACGGTGCTCACCGTGCGGGAAGGATGCCCCAATTCCCACAAGGGGAGGGGTTGGGAGGTCTTTACGGACCGGGTCATCCGGCTGCTGGATGAGCGGGAAAAGCCCCTGGTGTTTTTCTTGTGGGGCGCCAACGCCCGGGCAAAAAAAGCGCTCATCGCCAACCCGGCCCATCGGATCCTGGAAGCGGCTCACCCCAGCCCTCTTTCCGCCCACAACGGATTCTTCGGATGCCGCCATTTTTCCCGGGCCAACGAATTTTTGGCGGCAAAGGGCCAGGGCCCGGTGGATTGGAGAATTTAACAGTTTGCATTTTTTTGCCAGTCGATATGATATAATTAAGCAGTTATAAATTTACAAAAGACACATCATCTGAAGGAGGAACAAGAATGGGCATATATATTGTTTTAGGGATAGCCGCAGCGGCAGGGTTGTACCTGCTCACGTTCTACAACGGCGCCATCAAACTGCGCAACGGCGTGGAAGAAGCTTTTTCGACCATGGATGTCTACATGAAGAAACGCTACGACCTGATCCCGAACCTGGTGGAGACCGTCAAAGGCTACGCCGCCCACGAAAGGGAGACGCTGCAGGCCCTGACCGAGGCCAGGAGCAGGACGATCCAGGCCGGCACCCCGGAAGAGCGCTTCAAACAGGAAGCCGGCCTCCAGTCGGCCCTCAAATCCCTCTTTGCCGTGGCGGAAAACTATCCGGATCTGAAGGCCAACCAGAATTTCCTTGCGCTGCAGCAGGAACTGGCCGGCGTCGAGAGCGAGATCGCCAGCTCCCGGAAATACTACAACGCCGTGGTCAAGCTGTTCAACACCAAGATCCAGGTGTTCCCCGGCAATATGCTGGCAGGGACTTTTGGCTTCACCAAGAAGCCCATGTTCGAATTGGGTTCGGAAGAAGAGCGCGCCAACGTATCGGTCCGCTTTTAGCCGAGCCGGGAGAAAATCCATGATCAAGAACAGAAAAAGAGCGTGGACGCTGCTTTCTGTCTGCCTCGTATTCCTGCTGAGCCTGCCGGTCTTCGCCGCGGCAGAAGGCATCGTTTACGATACGCTGGATTATCATGTGGAGTTGACCGTTCACGAAGACAACACGTTTTCCGTCCTGGAGTCCATCACAGTGGACTTCAAGAGTCCGGCCCACGGTATTTTCCGCTACATCAGCACCGGCGGAGAACTCTTCTACCGGGATGCCGCAGGCGAGCTGCGGAGCACCGACGGCCGTCTGATCATCAAAGACGTGGACGCGGGGGATGTGCCGCTGTCCTTGAGCAGCGAAATGGACAACCTGGTCGTGCGGCTGGGCAGCGCGGATCAGACGATCACAGGGCGCAAGACCTACACGATCCGCTATGAGGCTACAGCCTACGACGACGGGATCGCGGAGTTTGACCACGTCTATTGGGATATGATCCCCACCGGGTGGGAGACGGCCATTGAACAGGCTTCTTTTGTCGTCCGCATGCCGGCGGACTTTGACGATACCCAGCTGGAATGGATCACGGGAGCGGTGGGCGGCGGTCAGACCGGCGAGGTCACCTGGTCCCGGGAGGGCCAGACCATCACCGGCGCCCTGGACCGGGCGCTGAACCCCTACGAAGGGGTGACCCTGCGGATCATGTTGCCCGAAGGCTATTTTTCCGGGGAGCGGACGGACACCTGGATCGCTGTGGCCGCCGGGGCTGCCAGCATTGCGGCTGCCCTGGGCGCTTTGCTGCTTTTTATCCGCTTCGGCAGGGACACGAAGGCCATTTCCGTAGTGGAGTTTTATCCGCCGGATGATCTCTCGCCGGCCGAAGTGGGATATATTTTGGATGGGGTCGCCAATCCAAAGGACATCCTGTCCCTGATCCCTTACTTTGCCCATAAGGGATATATGGAGATCCGGCAGCTGGAGCCGGAAAAGCGCTTTTTCAAAAAAGATGTGGAGTCCTTCGAACTCCACAAGCTCAAGGACTTGCCCGAGGATGCGCCGCTCTATCAAAAGACTTTTTTTGACGGGCTCTTTTCCTTCGGCGACCCCATTAGCACAAAGGATATCCCCCCGGAATTCGGGGATACGTTCAAGGCAAGCCAGGGTTATCTGGCCTCGCATTTCAGCAAAAGCAAAAAAAAGCAGGTGTACGAGACCAGTTCCATGGTCGCCATGGGCGCAGGCTTCTTCCTGACGATGATCCCCATCGCCGCCTTCGGTCTGATGATGGGCACGGCTGTGCTGGCGCCTTCTCTGACAGGCGCCGTAGGCTTGCTGGCCTTGGCTTCCTTCGTGATATCGCTGGTTTCCACGATTTTTATGAGGAAGCGGACGGAATACAGCGCCAAGCTGCTGGGACGTTTGAAAGGGTTCAAAAACTTCATTAAAGTGGCCGATCTGGATCGGATCAAAACGCTGGTGAACGGGGATCCGCAGTATTTTTACAACGTGCTCCCCTACGCCTACGTGTTCGGGCTCACCGATGAGTGGATGCGCAACTTCGAAGGGCTGGATGTGCCTCCGCCCACCTGGTATTCCGGAAATATGGGCGCGTTTCACATGCTCTATTTTATGAACAGCATCAATACGATCGCCGATACGATCCCCATCGCTCCGCCTGCGGACAAGAGCAGCTTCGGGGGCGGCGGCTCCTTCGGCGGCGGGTTCAGCGGGGGCGGATTCGGAGGCGGCGGCGGCGGAGCCTGGTGACTATTAGCCGAACGATAAAGCGCAACGATCAAGGGAACGTTCAAGAAAGCTTGAACGTTCCATTATTTATTCGTCAAACTGAAGCCAATTTGACGGATTCACCTTTACAAGCGGACTTGCCGGTTTATAATAAAAGTGCGGGCAAGAGGTTTGAGGACAGCAGGAGAAAAGATCCATGGAGGCGCTTAAAGACCGGATCATCCGGGAAGGTCGGGGATTGGAAAGAGGAGTTCTGAAGGTGGACTCTTTTTTAAATCATCAGATCGATGTGGCCTTTCTGGACGAGATCGGCCGGGAGCTGGCAAAACGATTTGCCGGGCAGGCCGTCACAAAGATTCTGACGGTGGAAAGCTCCGGGATCCCCGTCGCCTGTGCGGTCTCCAGAGCCATGGGATTCCTGCCGGTCGTCTTTGCAAAGAAGGCGGCGCCCAACACGATGGTGGAAGGCACTTACAGCACGGATGTCAAATCCTTCACCAAAGAAACGGTTTCCACGATCCGTGTCTCCAGAAAGTATTTGCAGCCGGAGGACAGGATCCTGATCATCGATGATTTTCTGGCTTACGGGGAATCGGCGATGGGTCTGGCGAAACTGGTCAAAAGCGCCGGCGCGGAAGTGGCGGGCGTGGGCGTGGTCATCGAAAAGCAGTTTCAGGGGGGAAGCGCCAAGCTGCGTCAAGCCGGCTATCCCGTGGAATCACTGGTGGTTATTCTGTCCATCGAGGGCGGTAACATAACATTTCAATAATATCACTTCAGAGAAAAAGGAGAAACGAGACTATGAAAAAGATTTTCGCACTGGTACTGGTTCTTGCGCTGGTCCTGGGATCCTTCGCTGCCTGCGGCGGCGGAGAGGAAGAGCCCGAAGCCACCGAACCGGAGCTCACAGTCGGCTTCATTTTTATCGGACCCATCAATGACGGCGGCTACACGCAGGCGCATTACGAAGGGGCTGTAAGAATGAAGGAGCATTTCGAGGGAAAAGTGGACTTCAAGTACATCGAAAACGTGAACGACGGCGACGTGCAGGCCTCCCTCACAGCCGGCCAAAATCTGCTGGATCAGGGTTGTGACGTGATCGTAGGGGCCTCCTTCGGCTTTATGGACGCGCTGGAGCAGCTGGCCAACAGCGGAGACTACGACGACAAGTACTTTCTCCACTTCTCGGGTTACAAGTCCAACGAAACCAACTTCGACAATTTCTTCGGCTCCATCGACGAAGCCAGATACCTGGCCGGCATGGTGGCAGGCTCCATGACAAAGACCAATAAACTGGGCTATGTGGGCGCCATGCCGTACACAGAAGTGATGATCGGCATCAATGCTTATACATTGGGCGCGCAGTCCGTTAATCCGGATGTGGAAGTAAGCGTCGTTTACATCGGCTCCTGGGGCGACCCTGAAAAAGAGCTGGCCGCAGCGGAACAACTTCTTGCCGCAGGCTGCGACATCATCACCCAGCACAGCGACTCCACCGGTCCGCAGCTGGCGGCCCAGGACGCCGGCGCTTACGCCATCGGCTACAATCTGGCCAATCCCGCCGCACCGGACGCCTACCTGACTGCGCCGATCTGGCACCACGACGCCTACTACATCCACGCGGTGGAAAACATCCTGGCCGGCACTTTCAAACCTGAAAGCTATTACGGCACCATGGCCACCGGCTATATCGCCCTGGCGCCCATGAGCGATCTGGTTCCCGCCGAAGTGCAGGAGCTGGTCAAAGCGAAGGAAGCCGAAATGGTTGCGGGGACCTTTGCTCCCTTCTCCGGTTACATTGAAAACGCCGACGGCACAGTGCTCTGCCAGGAAGGCCAGTCCCTGGACAGAGGCCAGATCTGGGCCATCGGCCAGCTGGTGAAAGGCGCAAAATAGCGCATATTTTATAAAATAGGAATATCCAAGGATGATAGGGGAAGTCCTGCGGCTTTCCCTATCGTTCTCTGACGGAGGAACAGGTGGAAAAAACCACAGCCATCGAAATGATCGGCATATCCAAAGCGTTCGGGGCCATCCAGGCAAACCGGGACGTCCATCTGGACGTCGCCCAGGGCGAAGTGCACGCGATCCTGGGGGAAAACGGCGCCGGAAAATCCACGCTGATGAATATGCTCTCGGGCATCTATACGCCGGACAGCGGCACGATCCGGCTCTTCGGACAGCCGGTCCGGTTCTCTTCGCCCAAGGACGCCATTCGCCGGGGGATCGGCATGATCTACCAGCACTTCAATCTGGTGGATGTGATGACCGCCACGGAGAATATCCTGATCGGCCAGCCCACCCGCTTTATCCGCAGGACAAAAGCTTTGTCCCGCCAGATCCGGGCTTTGTCGGATCAATACGGTTTGGACATCGATCCGGACAAGCGCGTCAGCGACATGTCCGTAGGGGAAAAGCAGACCCTGGAGATCCTGAAAGTGCTCTACCGGGGCGCCCGGATCCTGATCATGGACGAGCCCACAGCGGTTTTGACGCCCCAGGAGATCAAGAGGCTCTTTAAAATCATCCGCAATATGCGGGAACAGGGCTGCGCCGTTGTGATCATCACCCACAAGCTCAACGAGGTGATGGAGATCTCCGACCGGGTGACCGTGCTGCGGAAGGGCCAGTCCATCGGCACGGTGAACACGTCGGAGGTGGACATCCCCAACCTGATCGAGATGATGGTGGGGAAAAAGGTGGATCTGCAGATCGCCAAGAAAACAATAGATCCAAAGCTTCGCCAGGTCCTGCTTCAGATGGACGAGGTGACGGTGCTGGACAGCGAAGGCAAAAAAGCCCTTTCAGAAGTGAGCTTCGACTTGAGGAAGTACGAAATCCTGGGCGTGGCGGGCGTGGCCAACAGCGGGCAGAAGGAGCTGTGCGAATCCATCGCGGGGCTGATCCGCGCACACAAAGGCCGGATATTCTTCGAGGGCGGCAACCTGGTGGGCAAGACGCCCAGGGACATCATCCAACTGGGCATCCGCATGGGATTCATTCCGGAAGACCGGCTGGGCATGGGCCTGGTGGGCAGCATGGACATCGTGTCCAACATCATTTTGAAGGACTATCAGAATCAGCCCGGCATTTTCATTCAGAAAGGGGAATGCACGGAAAAGGCCAACAAGATCGTCCGGGAGCTGGATATCCAGACCCCCAGCATCTACACCCCCGTTCAGCAGCTGTCCGGAGGGAACATCCAAAAGGTCCTGCTGGGCCGGGAGATCGACTCCTCCCCCAAGGTGCTCATCACAGCCTATGCGGTGCGGGGCTTGGATATCGGCGCCTCCTACAAGATCTACGATATGCTCAACGAGCAGAAGGAGAAGGGTGTGGCCGTGCTGTTCGTGGGCGAGGACCTGGATGTGCTCATGGATCTGTGCGACCGGGTCCTGGTGCTCTGCCACGGAGAGGTGACCGGGATCGTGGATCCTTCGAATGTGACGAAGGAGGAGATCGGTCTGCTGATGACCGGCCGTAAAAAAGAGGTGGAGGTGAGCGCGCAATGATGGCGCTGCGAGTGATCAAACGGGATGCGATGACCCGGAACAAGGAATACGCGGTCCGGCTTTTGGCCATCGCGCTGTCCATCGTGTTCGCAGGGGTGATCATGCTGCTCTTCGGACTGGATCCCCTGGAAATATTTCGTTCCCTGGTCGTGGGTTCCGTGGGGACCCAGATGCGCATCAAACAGACCCTGATCAAGGCCATTCCCCTGTGCATCGCCTCCCTGGGCATCTCGGTAGCGTTCAAGATGAAATTCTGGAACATCGGCGCCGAGGGGCAGATCACCCTGGGCGCGGCAGCGGCCACATTTGTGGCGCTCAATCTGGGCGAAGGGGTCCCCAAGCCTCTGATGCTGCTGCTGATGGCCGCGGCCGCGGTGCTGGCCGGCGGGCTGTGGGCGTTCATCCCCGCCATCTTTAAAGCGAAATTAGGCACCAACGAGACGATCTTTACCCTGATGCTCAACTACATCGCCATCAAATTCGTCATGTACCTGCAGTACGGCCCCTGGATCGATCCGGCGGCCCAGGGCTTCCCGAAAATCGCCATGTTTTCGGAGAACGCGGTCCTGCCTAATCTGTTCGGCGTGCACATCGGCTGGGTGATCGCCTTGATCCTGGCGGGTTTGGTCTATGTTTTTATCAACAAAACAAAAAAGGGCTACGAAATATCCGTGGTGGGCCAGAGCGTGGAGACAGCCCGCTACGCGGGCATGAACATCAGCAGCATCATCGTCACCGCCATGCTGATCTCAGGAGGAATGTGCGGCCTGACCGGCATGATCCAGGCTTCCGCCATCGAAAAAAGCCTGGTCTACGGCATCGCCAACAACTATGGATTCACCGCCATCATCACCGCCTGGCTGGCCCGGCTCAACGCCGCGGCGATCCTGGTGGTCTGCGTGGTCTTTGCCATGCTGATCCAGGGCGGCGCCTATATCCAGATCGCCATGAACGTGCCCAGCTCCGTGGCCAGCATCGTGCAGGGCACCATCCTGTTTTTTGTGCTGGGGAGCGAATTTTTCCTGCAGTATAAAATCGGCCGCATCCCCCCCATGCAGAAGGAGGTGGCGTAGTGCAGACTTTTCTGGCCACGTGCATCGTAGCCGGCACGCCGCTGCTGCTGGCCATCATCGGTGAGATCATCACAGAGCGTTCCGGCAGTCTGAACCTGGGGGTGGAAGGGATGATGCTCCTGGGGGCCATCGCAGGCTTTGCCACCGCGGTGAGCACACAGAATCCTTATGCCGCCATCCTGGGCGCCGGGCTCGCCGGCGCCGCGGGCGCCCTGATCTACGCCATCCTTACGGTGACGCTCCGGGCCAATCAGACCGTCACGGGGCTGACGCTGACCATATTCGGAAGCGGGGTGGCCAGCTTCGTGGGACAGCCCATGCTGGGATCCACCGTGCCTTCCCAGGTTTCCGTCTTTTTTGCGAAAAGAGCCCTCGGTTTTATGGCCGATATCCCGTTTCTGGGACCGGTGCTGTTCCGCCAGGATCTGTTTGTATACTTTGGCTACCTGATCTGCATCCTTTCGGCCATTTATCTCTACAAGACCAGGACCGGGCTGAACCTGATCGCCGTGGGCGAGAACACGGCGGCGGCGGACGCTTCGGGCATCAGCGTCAACCTGTACAAATACGTCCACATCCTGATAGGCGGCGCGCTGTGCGGCCTGGGAGGCGCCTATTTGTCCATTGTGCGCATTCCCATCTGGCAGACCGACGTCGTGGCCGGAAGAGGGTGGATCGCCGTGGCGCTGGTGATTTTCGCCTCCTGGAACCCTCTGAAATCTTTCTTTGCCGCGATGCTGTTCGGCGGCCTGTCCATCCTGGGCCTTCGCCTCCAGGCCATGGGATTCACTTTTTCCCAGTATTTGGTGGATATGATCCCCTACCTTGCCACGATCGTCATCGTGATCCTTTCCACCCGGAAGAACGTGAAAGGAAACCTGGGCCCGGCCAACATGAGCCGGCCGTACTTCCGCGAAGACCGCTGATAATTAAGAGAACAACCTCAAAGCCGTCAGGCTTTGAGGTTGCTTTTTTTTCGTTGCCGCACGCACTCGGTCAGCAGGTATTCGATCTGTCCGTTGATGGACCGGAAATCGTCCTGGGCCCAGGCGGCCAGTTCTTTCCAAAGGCTGGGCGACAATCGGAGGAGAAGCTGCTTTTTCCCTGGATCATCAGTGGTTTCTTTCGGCATACAGGATCCTCCTTTCTGCATCCGTCGCCCGGGGCGGTTTTAGTAGATCGATCCGCTGTTGACGATGGGCTGGGCATCCTTGTTCCCGCAGAGGACCACCAGCAAATTGCTGACCATGGCCGCCTTCCGCTCTTCGTCCAGCGTCACCATTTCTTTTGCCGAAAGCATTTCCAGCGCCATTTCCACCATGCCCACAGCGCCTTCCACGATCATTTTGCGGGCGTCGATGATGGCCGAGGCCTGCTGCCTTTGCAGCATGGCGGCGGCGATTTCCTGGGCGTAGGCCAAGTGGGTGATCCGGGCGTCCAGCACATCGATCCCGGCGATGGCCACCCGCTCCTGGATTTCATCCTTGAGCCGCTGGGATACCGCCTGGCTGGAGCCGCGAAGAGACATTTCATCTCCTTCTTCCCCATCGCCGGCGATGTCGTAGGGATAGAGCCTGGCCACGTTGCGCAGCGCCGAATCCGTCTGAATGGACACGTATTCCAGATAATTGTCCACATTGAAGACCGCTTTGGCGGTGTCCCGGACTTTCCAGATGACTACGACGCCGATGTCGATGGGGTTGCCCAGCACATCGTTGACCTTTTGCTTGGCGTTGTTCAGCGTCATGGCCTTGAGGGAGATCCGCTTGCCTTTTACTGAGGGTTTGCCGGACTCTTTTTTATTGCCGGCATTGCTGCGGGATGCGGAGGACATCGCGGCGGCGATCGCTTCGGTGTCCAGCGCCGACCCGACGGTGGGGTTGAAGGCCGACGCAAAGGGGTTCACGTAGTAAAACCCCGGTTCCTTGATGCTGCCGATGTACTGCCCGAACAAGGTCAAAACCACGGCTTCGTTGGGGTTGATGATCTTGAGGCCTTTCAGCAGGAAGGGGCCGATCAGCGTCAGATACGAAAGACTCAGCAGGGCAAGCACGACAAAGAAACCGCTGCGCCAGGACAGGGAAAAGAAAAACAGGGCGGCGACCAGCGATCCGGCCATCAGCAGGATGTTCAGGACCAGCATCAGCATGCCGCTGGCGGGATGGATCACTTTTTCCTCTTCGGCGTCTTTTATGGATAGGGTTGGGGATTGCATATGACGGGACCTCCTATTCGAACAGTGGAAATAGTGATATTAAAATAATATTATTATTATACTAAATAAATATACTTTTTCCGACGGTTTGTCAATAGGGATTTTTATTTGGCCAAACTTCTCGAATAATAACCGTCATATTGGAAAAAGCCAAAAAAATTAGGTTTTTGGGGGGCTTTGTTGTGGGCAAAATGGCTTTGTGCTATCATTAACGAAGATAAGGCAGCGGCTGCTGCCGAGTTTTGCACGATAATCAGCTGACAGCAAGAAAAGAGGAGAGAGATGGGAAGAATTGTAGACCAGTATATCGAGATCGCCAAGAAGCGCAATCCCGGCGAGCCTGAATTTCTGCAAACGATCGAGGAAGTGTTGTCCTCACTGGAACCCGTGCTCCAAAAGCGCCCGGACCTGATCGCTTCGGGAATGATCGAGCGCCTGATCGAGCCGGAAAGAGGCATTTCCTTCCGGGTCACATGGGTGGACGACCAGGGGAAAGTCCAGGTCAACAGAGGATATCGGTATCAGTTCAACAGCGCATTGGGACCCTATAAAGGCGGACTCCGCTTTGCCCCCAGCGTCTATCCCGGCATCATGAAATTCCTGGGCGGTCTCCGCTTCCATCCGTCGGTCAACCTCGGCGTGCTCAAGTTCCTGGGCTTCGAGCAGATCTTCAAGAACGCCCTCACCACCCTGCCCATGGGCGGCGCCAAGGGTGGCTCGGACTTCGACCCCAATGGAAAGTCCGACGGCGAAGTGATGCGCTTTTGCCAGTCCTTTATGACGGAGCTCTTCCGCTATATCGGCCCGGAGATCGACGTGCCCGCGGGAGACCTGGGCGTCGGCGCCAAGGAGATCGGCTATCTTTACGGACAGTACAAGCGCCTCACCACCAAGTTTGACGGCGGCGTCATCACCGGAAAAGGCATCGTCTACGGCGGCCTGCCCGGGAGAACAGAAGCCACGGGCTACGGCATCGTATTCTTTACCCGCAACATGCTGGAAGCCTGCGGCGAAAAACTGGAAGGCAAATCCGTTGTCATTTCGGGCTTCGGAAACGTTGCCTGGGGCACGGCGGTCAAACTGAACCAGCTGGGCGCCAAGCTCATCGCCTTCTCCGGACCGGACGGGTATATCCTGGACGAAGCCGGCATTTCCGGCGAAAAGGTCGACTTTATGATCGACTTGCGCAACAGCGGCAAAAATGTCTGCAAGCCCTACGCGGACAAGTTCGCCGGATCCAAGTTCTTCCCCGGCGAAAAACCCTGGGGCGTCAAGGCGGATCTGTACATCCCCTGCGCCATGCAGAATGACGTCCACCTGGAGCACGCCAAGATGATCGTGGCCA
>CAZCTS010000033.1:0-14491 GCA_964501635.1 uncultured Oscillospiraceae bacterium
CCATCCTGGGCGAGCTTATCGTCAACAAAAAACGCGTCATCGTCCTGAACAAATGCGATCTGGCTGATCCGGGGATGACGTCTCTGTGGAAAGAGCATTTCAAAAAAGAGGCGACGGATGTGATCGTGATGAACTCCGTCAGCGGCTGGGGCGTCAGGGAGCTGATGAAATCCCTGGAGCAGATCCGCGACAGCCGGAATGCCGAAAGCCTGCGCAAAAAGCCCCTGCGCTTAATGATCGTGGGCGTTCCCAATGTGGGGAAATCCTCACTGATCAACCGGCTGACGGGCAAGAAGGGCGCAAGGACCGGCAACAAGCCCGGGGTCACCCGGGGCAAGCAATGGCTCAACCTGGGGCCGGACATCCAGCTGCTGGACACGCCGGGCATTTTATGGCCCAAATTTGAAGATCCGCAGACAGGCCTGAATCTGGCGTACTGCGGATCGATCAAAGATGAAACGATGGATCTGATTGAATTGGCTTTATCCCTGATCGGCCGGATCTCAGAAAAGCATGCGCAGCTTCTCGTGGATCGCTACCGTCTGTCGTCTTTGCCCGCAACGCCTTCCGAAATATTGGAATCGATCGGCAAGAGCAGGGGCTACCTGCTCAGCGGAGGCCGGATCGATGCGGAGAGAACCGCCAGAACCGTTTTGGACGAGTTTCGCTCCGGCTTGATCGGCTCGGTCACGCTGGAAACTCCACCCCCGGGTCAGAACTGACTTTCAGATAGAGCGATCAGCTCCCGCGCGCTGGCTCTGGCCTGTTCGGTCACCTGGGTCCCGCTCAGCAGGCGGGCGATCTCCTCCACGCGATCGGCGGCATTCAGCGGCTGGACCGTCGTGTGGGTGCTGATGGCGTCGCTGCTCTTTTCGATCCGGTAGTGATGATCGCCGAAAGCCGCGATCTGGGGCAGGTGGGTAATGCAAAGAATCTGATGGGTCCTGGAAATTTCCCGCAGCTTCTTTCCCACGATCCCGGCGGTCGCGCCGCTGATCCCGCTGTCGATTTCATCGAAGATCATGGTGGGGATGCGGTCCAGGTCGCCGATGATCCGCTTCATCGCCAGCATGATCCTGGAAAGTTCACCGCCACTTGCAATTTTCGCCAATGGCCTGGGGATCTCGCCCACATTGGCGCTGATCAGAAACTCCACCTGATCGGTACCCCTGGCCGAATAAGGCCCGGCCTGGATCTGGGTCTCGAAGACAGCGTCTTTAAAATGGAGGTCCCACAGTTCTCCGGTAATGGCCTGGGACAGAAGCTTTCCATAGTGGACCCGCAGGTCGTGAAGCCTGGAAGAGGCCGCATGCAGCTGCTCCTTCAGCAGGACCTTTTGTCTTTGCAGGCGATCGATCTCTTCGTCCGCCTGTTCAATTTTCTGAAGTTCTTTTTCGATTTTCGCCTCGTAGGCGGCAATATTCTCCAGAGTGCCCCCGTACTTTCTCTTGAGCTTTTCCAGCATGTCCAGCCGCGCGATCTTATCCTCCAGTTCCCTGGGCGAAAATTCCAGGGAGTCCTTGTATTGGCGCAGCGTACGACCCAGGTCCTCCAGGCTGTAAAACGCATCCCGCAATCCGGCGGATAGCTCGGCCAGCGGACCGGAAAAGCCCTCGATACCGCCGAAATCTCTTACTGCGCGCCCCAGGAGAACGGAAGCCGACGCTTCGTCCGAATAGAGCGCTTCGCAGGAAGAAGCCAGCACTTCGTAGATTTTTTCGCTGTTTTGCATCAGATGGATCTCTTCTTCCAGGGCTTCGTCCTCGCCCGGAAGAACTGCCGCGCCCCGGATCTCCTGCAGTTCAAAGCGCATCAGGTCCTTCTGGCGCTCTCCGTCCGCCAGCCGGGCTAAAAGCCGGTCCAGCGAGGAGACGCATTGTTCATATCCCGCGTAAAAATCGGCGGTCATCCGCCTGACCGCTTCGATTTCCTGTTTGCCGTACAGATCGAGTATTTCCAAATGATTATCCACATTCAGGAGGGACTGGTGGTCGTACTGGCCGTGGATGTCCGCAATATTCCTGCACAGACGGTTCAGGGTCGACAAGGGCACCAGGGTCCCGTTTATCCGGCACAGGCTCTTGCCTACGGCGCTGATCTGCCGCTGCAGGATCAAAGGGTCATCCAAAGGGATCCCGGCTTCTTCCAGAAGACTCTCCAAATGCATCTCCCCGGTGTCCACCATCATACTGACCGTCGCCTTTTCGCAGCCGCTGCGCACGTAGTCCGTGTCGGCGCGGCTTCCCAAGGCCATGCTGATGGCTTCGATCACGATGGATTTCCCCGCGCCGGTCTGGCCGGTGATGATGTTGAGACCAGGATGCAGGTCCAAATCGAGCTCTTTGATAATGGCAAAATCCTGAATGCTGATGTGCGTAATCATGGAAGGCTCCTATGCAATGATATCCGCGAACGCGGTCATGACCTGAGGCACATTTTCCTTCCGGTCGACGATCACCAGAAGGGTGTTGTCCCCGGCCAGGGTCCCCACGATCTGGGGGTAGTCCGATGTGTCGATGGCTTCTCCGGCGGCGTTGGCGCAGCCGCTGAGGGTTTTGATGACGATCAGGTTTTCCGCCGCATCGATGCTTTGGATGGTCTCTTTAAGGATTTTTTTAAAGCGGTCGCTCAGGGGAGGATCCATTTTGGCCGGAAGTATATAACAGCTTTTCCCTTTGTCCGAAGTGCTCTTGACCAGTTGCAGCTCTTTGATGTCCCTGGAAACGGTGGCCTGGGTGACCTTAAATCCGGCCTCCCTCAAGAACTGGGCCAATCCCTCCTGCGTATCGACCTCGTGGGTCTTGATGATCTCCAGGATCTTGTTGTGTCGCGCATATCGCATCGCTGCCTCCTTGCAGTTTCTCGGCTGCAGAATAATGATATAAGAATATAGGGAGAGCGTATATTATACATATCTAAACATAAGTATAACACATTTCTAAATAATGACAGTTCATTATTATCAAAGACACGGGTCTTTTTTTATGGTAAAATGTGCACAGTAATCGGAGCAAAATCGGCCCGGAAGATAGAGGTGGGAAAGGATGCGGATCTTAGGAATCGATCCCGGATATGCTATCATGGGATACGGCATCGTGGACCAGACCGGGAATCGTTTCACCCCGGTCGCTTTCGGCTGTGTCACCACCGAAAAAAACTTGGCCATGCCCGAGCGCCTCAAAGCGCTCTACGAGGGCCTGACCGAAGTGATCGCCGAGCATCAGCCCGAAGAAGCCAGCATCGAGCAACTGTTTTTCAACACCAACGCCAGCACGGCCATTCAGGTGGGACAGGCCAGGGGCGTGGCCATTTTAGCCTGTGCCAATTCGGGACTGTCCATTTACGAATATACGCCCCTGCAGATCAAGACCAGCCTGACCGGCTACGGACGGGCCCAGAAGGATCAAATGCAATCCATGGTCAAAATGCTGCTGGATCTGACTCAGATCCCCAAACCCGACGATGCGGCCGACGCGCTGGCCGCAGCGCTGTGCCACGGATACTGCGGACCGGCGAAAAAGCGTCTGTATCAGATGAAATAGGTGAGGATATGTACCACTACATTAAAGGGCGGATCGCGGAGGTCCTGCCCGGAATGGCTGTTTTAGAAAGCGGCGGCATCGGTTACGAACTGCGCATACCCGATAATTCGGCCGCATTTCTGGCCAAACCCGGGGACGAGATGCGGTTTTTCACCGCGATGATCGTGCGGGAGGACGATATCAGCCTGTACGGATTTACGGAACGGGAATCCCTGTCCGTCTTCCGCAAGCTCATGACGGTCAGCGGAGTGGGCGCCAAGGCCGCCCTGTCGGTTCTCTCCTCCATGCCGCTTTCGGAACTGAACCGGGCCATCGCCTTCGAGGATGTGGCCATTTTGACCCGGGCCAACGGGATCGGCAAAAAAACCGCTCAGCGGATCATCCTGGAGCTGAAGGACAAGATCGGCATTCCGGAGAGCATGGCCGCACTGGGCGATACGGAGGTGGCAGCCGGCAGCGCAAAGGAAGAAGCCATCGGCGCGCTCATCGCCCTTGGGTACACAAAGAACGAAGCCATGACCGCCCTGATCGGGATCACGGAACCGGGCCTGACGGCGGAAGAATACATCCGAAAAGCCCTCACCAGAAGATAGCGTACAACGGAGATATTCATGGACAAGAAAGAACGCATCGTGGGCCTTTCGCTGCAGCCCGAAGAAGAAATGATGGAACGGTCCCTGCGCCCCAAGCGTTTTTCGGAATACGTAGGGCAGCGGTCTGTCACCGACAACCTGAAAATATATATCGAAGCCTCTAAAATTCGGAAAGAATCCCTGGATCACGTGCTGTTTTATGGCCCTCCGGGCCTGGGGAAAACCACGCTGGCCGGGATCATCGCCAACGAGCTGGGGGTGGATCTTCGCATCACGTCCGGGCCGGCCATCGAGCGGGCCGGGGATCTGGCGGCGATCCTGAGCAACCTGGCCGAAGGCGAGGTATTGTTTATCGACGAGATCCACCGGCTGAACCGCAGTGTGGAGGAGATCCTCTATTCAGCCATGGAGGATTTCGCGCTGGACATCGTGACAGGGAAGGGACCGGCGGCCCACTCTCTGAGGCTGAGCCTGCCCAGGTTCACCCTGATCGGCGCCACCACCAGAGCAGGCAGCCTGTCGGCGCCTCTCCGGGACCGCTTTGGCGTGGTCTGCAAGTTCGACATGTACGACCCCAAGGAACTGGCCGTGATCCTTCGCCGCTCCGCGGACATTCTGGGCGTGGGGATCGATGACCGCTCCACCATGGAATTGGCCGTGCGTTCCCGGGGGACTCCCCGTGTGGCCAACCGTCTTCTGAAGAGGGTCCGGGACTTTTGCCAGGTCAAGGGGTCGGGCAACGTGGACATCGAGATCACGCGCTTCACTTTAAACGCCCTGGGCATCGATGAACTGGGTCTGGAAGAGCTGGACCGGACGATTTTGCGTCTGATCATCGAGAATTTCGGGGGAGGACCCGTAGGCATCGATACGATCTCCGCTTCCGTGGGCGAGGAGCGCATCACCATCGAAGACGTCTACGAGCCTTACCTGATGCAGTCCGGCCTCCTGCACCGGACCCAAAAGGGCCGCATCGCCTCCAGGGACGCCTACCGCCACCTGGGTCTTTCGGTCCCGGGCGACGAACAGCTTCGATTATGAAAAATCCTTTCTTGCACAAAAAGTTTATAGCATCGATCCTGACCCTGGGGCTGCTCTTGGTCATCGCTCCCGCTTGGGTTGAGGGTGCGGCGGCGGAAGACAGCTGGCTCAAAGTCGGACTGCTCTACAATACGGCTGCGCCGCAGCAGATCCGCATCGAGTCGGAAAGCGGTTTTCTGCTGATGCGGGAAGAGCAGGGACAGCTGACGGAAATCCGCTCCCTGGAAGGGTATCCCGCCCTGGAAGTGTCCATTGAGGGAACTTCTGTGATCCTTCAGGACCTCCAAGGCGTCCTGCTGTCCAATGATCTTCCCTCGGACAGCGTGCTTCTTTCCGCTTCGCCGGACCCGGAAAGCCGCATCGTTCTGATCGGCGGCAAAGCCTGCCGGGACGGTGTCCGCTTTCTGCCCGATCCCTCAGGCGGCCTGACGGTCATCAATCAGGTGCTGCTGGAACAGTATCTGAGGGGCGTCCTGAGCAAGGAGATGTCACCCCTCTATCCTATAGAGGCGCTCAAGGCCCAGGCTGTCACAGCCCGGAGTTTTGCCATGGCCAATCCGGACAAGCACAGCGCTTATGGTTTCGATCTGTGCGCCGGCACCTGCTGTCAGGTATACAACGGCATCGAAGGCGAATATGCCCAAACCGACCTGGCCTGCGGCGAGACCAGAGGAGAGATCCTGGCGTATAAAGGCGCTGTAGTCGCGGGCTATTATTTTGCCTACAGTGGCGGTTACACGCAAAACTCGGAAGATGTCTGGTCATCAGCCCTGGGCTACCTGAGAGCTGTTTCCGACGCCTTTGCGCCGGAGTATATCTGGACGGGACAGCTGACCTTTGGCGAGATCCGAAGCAAGCTGGAAAGCGCCGGCTACGACCCGGGGGTCGTATTGTCGGTGCGCGTGGCCTCCAGACTGGAAAACGGGTCTGCCGACGGGCTGATCATCGAAGGAAGCCACAGCATCGTGACCCTTCAAAAGGAAAGCATTCGGACCATTTTGGGCAGTCAGACCATCCGCTCCACCCGTTTTTCCATAGGTCCTCGAGAGGCGCCGCCCATTATCACGGCTTCGGCTTCCGGGCGACTGATACTCCAGAGCGCAGGTGCGACGGAAAGCGCGCCGGAAATCATTTCCGTGCTCAGCGCCGGAGGCGTCGCTCAGGCTGTCAAAGCGTCTTCGCTGATGATTTTCGACGGAACGGATACCGTTGAAGCGTTGAACCTTATGGAAAAGGATTTCACTTTCACCCAGGAGACTGTCACCGGCGGAACGGTTTACTTTAAGGGAATGGGGTTCGGACACCGCGTGGGGATGCCCCAGACCAGCGCCAAAGAAATGGCCAATCAAGGGTATGGATACCTGGACATCCTGCGGTACTACTATACGGATATCCAGATCCTGCAAGCCAGCGAACTGAGCGAATGAGGAACGATGAACGTCAGCGATTTCAATTATGATCTGCCCGAAGAACTGATCGCGCAGGTACCCGCCGAAAAAAGAGACGCCTCCCGGCTCCTGGTGATCCACAGGGACAGCGGGCTGTTGGAACATAAGATCTTCCACGACATCCTTTCGTATTTCAAAGCGGGGGATTGCCTGGTCCTGAACGATTCGAAGGTGATCCCGGCCCGGCTGCGCGGCACCAAGCAGGATACCGGCGCCCAGGTTGAATTTTTGTTGTCCAGAAGATTGCAGGGCGACAGCTGGGAGACCCTGGTCCGCCCGGGCCGGCGCCTGCGGCCCGGAGACAAGGTGGTTTTCGGGGAACATTCCGAACTGGAAGCCACTGTGACCGACCGGGGAGAGGAGGGGACGCGCATCGTGGAATTCCGATATTCCGGGAAGTTCATGGATCACCTGGAAGCCATCGGAAAGATCCCTTTGCCGCCCTATATCGACCGGGAAACCACGCCGGAAGACACGCTGCGCTACCAGACCGTGTACTGTCAGGCGGAAGGATCCGTTGCGGCCCCCACGGCCGGACTTCATTTTACGCCGGAGCTTCTGGAACAAGCAGCGGCTATGGGCATCCGGATCGCCTATCTGACGCTCCATGTGGGGATAGGCACCTTCCGGCCGGTCAAATGCCAGCGGGTGGAAGAACATGTGATGCATTTCGAGGAGTACGCCATTTCCCGGGAGACCGCAGATCTGATCAATAGGACCAAAGCTGCTGGCGGCCGGATCATTTCTGTAGGCACCACAGCCTGCCGCACCATGGAGAGCGCTGCGGGCGAAAACGGGCTTCTGCAGCCCGGAGAAGGCAGTACGGGCATTTTTATCTACCCCGGCTATCGATTCAAATTGGTGGACAGTCTGATCACCAATTTCCACCTGCCCAAGTCCACTTTGCTCATGCTGGTCAGCGCCTTCTACGACCGGGAGCCTGTGCTCAGAGCCTACGAAACCGCCGTGCGGGAGCGATACCGGTTTTTCTCCTACGGAGACGCCACGCTTATTCTATAGGAGTTATATGAAACACGCAGTCAGCTATCAATTGCATAAGACCGACCCCAAAAGCAAAGCCCGCAGAGGGACGCTTCTCACGCCCCATGGACCTGTGGAGACCCCGGTTTTTATGCCCGTAGGCACCATGGCCACGGTCAAGGCCATGAAGCCGGAGACGGTCAGGGATCTGGGCAGCCAGGGCGCTCATATCCTGTTGAGCAACACCTATCATCTCTACCTGCGCCCGGGGCACGAGATCATCCGGGAAGCGGGGGGCCTGCATCGTTTCATGAACTGGGACGGCGCGATCCTTACCGACAGCGGCGGATTTCAGGTGTTCAGCCTGGGTGATCTTCGAAAGATCACGGAAGAGGGTGTAGCCTTCCGCTCCCACATCGACGGCTCTTCCCACATGTTCACCCCGGAAAAGAGCATCGAAGTCCAGAACGCCCTGGGTTCCGACATCATGATGGCTTTCGACGAATGCGCCCCTTATCCGGCGGACAGGGACTACGTCAAGCGATCCCTGGAGCGGACCACAAGGTGGCTTCGGCGCTGCAAGGAATATCACAGGGATGTGGAAAGACAGTCCTTATTCGGCATCATGCAGGGCGGCGTTTATCCGGAGCTTCGCCGCCAGAGCGCCCGGGAGATCGTGGACCTGGACCTGCCCGGCTATGCCATCGGAGGACTCTCCGTGGGGGAACCCAAGGAATTGATGTACGAAATATTGGATCGCTGCGTGGACGATCTGCCTGCTGATAAGGTCCGCTATCTGATGGGCGTGGGCAGTCCCGACTGCCTGTTCGAAGGCGTGGAGCGGGGGATCGATCTGTTCGACTGCGTTCTGCCCACCCGCATTGCCCGCAACGGAACAGCTTTTACCTCAAGCGGAAGGATCGCCATCAAGAACGCGCAATACGAAAGAGATTTTACGGCCCTGGATCCCGATTGCGACTGCTACACCTGCCGAAATTACAGCAGAGCCTATCTGCGGCATCTCTATAAATCCAACGAGATCTTGTCTTCGATGCTGCTGACGGAGCACAATCTGCATTTCCTGGTCCGCATGATGGAAAAGATCCGTCTGGCCATCGAAGAGGACCGCTTTCTTGAATACAAAAGGGAATTCTACGCGCAGTACGGAGGATTCTGATGACAGCGATGCGCAAGCCCGATGAGACGCAGGCGCGCTGCGTCCATTCCCAAGAGTGCGGAGGTTGCCTGTATCAAGGCGAAGCCTACGAAGAACAGTTGCGCCTCAAGCAGGCGACGGTCGAAAGTCAGCTGCTTCAGGCTGGCTTGGATCCCGGCCTAACTGCGCCGATCCGGCCGTCCCCAAGGCTGTACGGGTATCGCAACAAGATGGAATACACCTTTGGAAACGAATACAAGGACGGACCGCTCACCCTGGGACTCCATAAGCGAAAAAGCTTTATGAGCGTGGTCTACACCGGGGAATGCCAGATCGTTCCCGCGAAGTTCAATCCCATTCTTCAAGAAACACTGGCCTTTTGCACCGAGCGGAACTACACGTTTTATAATAAAAAAAGTCATCTGGGCCTTCTTCGGAACCTGATCCTGCGCAAGGGATTTCGAAGCGGAGAACTGCTGGTGAACATCGTAACAAGCTCGCAGAGCCCCTTCGACGCCCAGGCGTTTCGGGCTCGGATCCTTGGGCTCGATTTTGCGGAGCACATCGTCGGCATCCTCCACACGATCAACGACAATGTCAGCGATGCCGTGAACTGCGACGCCATGACAGTTCTCCACGGAAGAGATCATTATAACGAAGAGATGATGGGGCTCCGGTTCAAGGTGGGCGCCTTTTCGTTTTTTCAGACTAATGTGGAGGCGGTGGAAGGGATGTTTTGCGAAGCCCTGGCGCTGATCCCCTCGTTGGAAGGGAAGAGGGTTTGGGACCTTTATTCCGGCACGGGGACCCTGGCCCAGACCGCAGCCCGGAAGGCTCAAGAAGCGATCGGCGTGGAGATCTGGGAGGAATCGGTGGCCATGGCCCGCCTCAATGCGATCCAAAACGGATTGAGCAACTGCCGGTTCATCGCCGGAGATGTGTTGCAGGCGCTGGAGGAGATGAGGACGCCGCCCGATGTGATCATCGTGGATCCGCCCAGGTCCGGCATCCATCCCAAAGCGATGAAAAAAATCGTTTCCTGCGGCGTGCCGCACATCCTCTATATTTCCTGCAACCCTAAAACTTTGATCCAGAACCTTCCCGAAGCCCTGGAGGCGGGGTATCGCGTCGAGCAGTTCCGGATTTATGATAATTTTCCGTTTACCAGGCATGTGGAGGCAGTGGTCTTGATGTGGCAAGTATAAACTGAGACTGTTGTACTGGGGGGAAACAAACACGATGAGAAATCATGAAATAGAAAAAGAAATGGTTCGTTTAGCCGTTGAGCTTATAGAAAACCGATATCCAAGCGGTTGGGGTGGCGCTGGTGTTGTTCACACATCGGCAGGACACTATTACACAAGTGTAGCGATCGACACAGCAAATGCATCTGCAGCTTTATGCATTGAAACTGGAGCTATGCTGGAAGCACATAAGTATAACGAGAAAATCACTCACTGCATGTGCCTGATCAGGGATGATGAGGAATCAGAATATCGAGTTCTGTCACCGTGCGGAATCTGCCAGGAACGTTTAAGGTATTGGGGAACTGAAGTACAAGTCGCAGTTACAACAGAGAATGAAGATATCATGTTTGTAGAATTGGGAGAATTACAGCCATATCATTGGACTAAAGCATATCCGGAAGAAGCATTAAAACATACTATTGACGCGTAAAACAATGCATTTATACTGGAGCTGCGTTTAGGAGGCGGAATATGAAGACGCTGAATGATCTGATCAAGGAATATACACATCATTTACAGCAGGGCGAAATACAAATTGCGTACAGGGGAATATTGGAGTTTTTAGGTAAATTGAGAGCTGAGTTTATCAAAATACACCCACATTACGATGTAAGCGGCATATATCAAGGATACATGGATATGTCCTATTTTTCTTTCAGCACGAAATCATTAAAGGATAAAGGTTTAAAAATAGCCATTGTCTACTTGCACGAAAAGGGAGACTTTGAAGTATGGCTTTCTGCCCGGAACAGAGATATTGCAAAAAGCTACGCATCTATACTTAACAGTAATATTTTAGGTGATACAAATATTTTTCATGATATGAATAACCCGGATGCAATGATTGAATGCATATTGACAGCCACACCAGATTTCGGGGATCAATCTTCCTTGATCCATACGATCGATCAAGGCGTTGAAAAATTCGCAGCGACATTGATCGACAGAACTATGTAAAGAGGTGGGATCAAATGAATCAAGTAACCATAGAATTTTTTCACGACGTGATCTGCAGCTTCTGTTTTCCGATGTCTTATCGGATGCGCCAGCTTCAAAAAATGATGCCGGAAGTGCAAATCCTGCACCGGTCCTACGCATTGGTCAGATCGGTCGGTGATTTTGAAATGATGTTTGGCTCAAGAGCAGCGGCGAAAGAAGAAATCATGAGCCATTGGGAGCATGCGAACCATAACGATGACCTGCACCGATTCAACATCTCCGGAATGCGAAAGGCGGACTTTCCGTTTCCGTCTTCGATGAAGGGGCTATTAGCATGTAAGGCGGCCTATTTCGCAGCTAGCGATGCGGCTTATTGGGATGTGTTTGACAACCTGCAAAACGCCTTGTTCGTACAGAACCGAAATATCGATGACGATGCGGTGATCGGGGATTGCATCAGAAAAAGCGGCATCGACTTTGCGTCATGGCTGAAGCACTACCATAGCGAAGAGACAAAAGAGGCGGTTGAAAAAGACTTTCTTCTTGTCAAACAATACGGCATTCAAGGGGTTCCGGCCCTGGTCATAAACGGGAGCCGGCAGATCAGCGGCGCGCAGCCCCTTTCCAAGATCATCGAAGCCATATGTCAATGAATGTAATATAGGCGAGGTTATTTCATGGGCAAGTTAAATACAGGCGCTCCCTATTGGAGCGTGGAACCCCAGGAATTGCTTGCCCGGATGGGCAGCACTAAAGAGGGGCTGAGCAGCGCTGAAGCAAAAGCGCGCCTTGAACGATTGGGCGCAAACCTGCTGAAACCGCAAAAAACTTATACAATGCTCCGTTCACTAATCTCTCAGTTTACAAGTCCCTTAGTTTTGATCCTCATTTTTGCGGCGATCGTATCCATCACCGCCGGCGAGTGGACAGACGCGATCATTGTGATCCTCATCGTCATCGCCAGCGCGCTCTTGAGTTTCGCCCAGGAATTTCGAGCCGGCAAGGCAGTGGAAAAGCTGCAGTCACAGGTAAAAACCAAGGCGACTGTCGTGAGAGACGGAAAGCTGCAGGTGATATCCGCCGAAGAAGTGGTGCCGGGAGATATCGTGAAGTTGTCGGCGGGAAGCCTTGTTGCGGCGGATGGGATCATACTGGATTCCAAGGATTTTTTCGTCAACCAGGCTGTCCTTACCGGGGAATCCTATCCTGTGGAGAAGACAGCCGGCCTCGCAGATATCGATGATGGATTGCCGGACCGCACGAACACCGTGTTCATGGGAACGAATGTGCGGAGTGGAACGGCCAGCGCACTGATCGTCGAGACGGGCATCGACACAGAGTTTGGAAAAATCGCGGAGCGGCTGACTGTCCGGCCGCCGGAAACGGAGTTCGAGCGCGGGATCCGTCAATTCGGCGGGATGCTCATGCGCGTGATGAGCGCCTTGGTCCTTGTTGTCCTGGCCATCAATATTCTTCTTCAACGGCCGCCTGTCGACATGCTGCTGTTTGCCATCGCGCTTGCTGTCGGCATCGCTCCGGAGCTCCTGCCGGCGATCATCAGCATCAATCTTTCAAAGGGCGCGCTGGAGATGACAAAGGTCGGCGTCATCGTTCGCCGTTTGAACGCAATCGAGAATTTGAGCAGCGTTGACATTCTTTGCACCGATAAAACGGGCACGCTTACCGAAGGCGTGGTCCAGCTGGATGGAGCAATGGATGCCGCCGGAGCCCCCTCGGACGAAGTGATGCGCCTGGCCCACCTCAACGCTGCGTTCCAGACCGGGATCATCAATCCGCTTGACGAGGCGATCCTCGCTCGACCCCACGCAGATACAAGCGGAATGGACAAACTGGAAGAGATCCCCTACGATTTTCAGCGCAAGCGCCTGAGCGTGGTCGTCGATGAAGACCCCGGAACGGAGACGAAGCCTTTGCTCATCACGAAAGGGGCGCTCGAAAATATATTGGCGGTCTGCACATCCCTTCGGATCGGCAGCCAGGTCTTTCCATTGGACAAGGACCAAATGACCCAAATCGATGCGCGTTTTGCGGAATGGAGCGAGAATGGATACCGCGTTCTGGGGATCGCCGTTAAAGAGGTGGTCCAAAAGGCTTCCTACACTGCGGACGAAGACGAGCGGGACATGACGTTTGCAGGATTTCTAATATTTTACGACCCGCCCAAAGCGGGTGTGATCGATACTTTGGAAGCCCTGCGGAAACTGGGTGTTGAGATCAAAATCATCACCGGAGACAACCGCCTGGTGGCCCGCCATGTGGCGGAAATAGTCGGCCTGCCGATCAAAGGGCTTGTCACCGCCAATCAAATGAAGGAGATGAACGAAGAGGCGCTTTGGCATACCGCAGAGCACACAACGATTTTTGCCGAAATGGACCCGATCCAGAAAGAACGGATCATTCTGGCGCTTCGAAAAAGGGGCCATGTGGTGGCATACCTTGGCGATGGCATCAACGACGCGCCCGCGCTGCACACTGCGGACGTCGGGATATCAGTTGAAAAAGCGGTGGATGTCGCCAAGGAAGCCGCTGATTTTGTGCTGGTGCAGCATGATTTGGCCGTATTGCAGGCCGGAATTAAGGAAGGCCGAAGAACGTATGCAAATACGCTTAAATATATCTTTACCACCACAAGCGCGAATTTAGGCAACATGCTCAGCATGGCCGGCGCCTCTTTGTTTTTACCCTTTCTTCCCTTGCTGGCCAAACAGGTCCTGCTAAATAATTTTCTGTCTGACATCCCTGCGATCGGAATTCCCAGCGATCAGGTGGATCCCGAGATGGTAGAGCAGCCGCAGCGGTGGAACATCAAATTCATCCGCAATTTTATGATCGTATTCGGTTTGGTCAGCTCAGTGTTTGATTACGCGACCTTTGGGATCCTGCTGTTCGTGATGCATGCCGCTGAACAGCAGTTCCAGACAGGCTGGTTCGTCGAGTCGATGCTTACAGAAGTCATGGTCGCCCTCGTCGTGCGGACCCGGCAGCCATTTTACAAAAGCCGGCCCGGAAAGCTGCTCTTGCGCCTGAGCATTGTTTCGGGCGCTATCGTTCTGGCGGTGCCCTATTTACCTTTCAGTCATTACCTTGGATTTACCCCCTTGCCCGCCTGGCTGATGCTTTCGTTGGTCATGCTCACTGTGTTGTACGTGGCAGCGGCAGAAATAGCGAAGAAATACTTCTATCAGCATTATTACAAGAGGTGACAAAATGTCGGGCGTTTCAACATGGATCCAGGCTGTTCTCTGGGGAGGATTGGCCGGTTCGGCTTTGATCATCGGCTCGCTTTCCGGCTATTTCTTCAAATTATCCCAAAGAGCGGTAGCCGGAGTGATGGCATTTGGAAGCGGGGCTTTGATTTCGGCATTGTCCTTCGAAATGGTGGGGAAGGCATACGATACGGGCGGCTTGCTTTCGACGGCGACAGGTTTTGTTTTAGGAGCGATCATCTATTCCGCGGCCAATTATCTAATCTCGAATTGCGGGGCTGTCCATCGAAAAAGATCGAACTTGAGCAATAAGCTTG
>CAZCTS010000034.1:0-8036 GCA_964501635.1 uncultured Oscillospiraceae bacterium
TCATCCCCGGCCGCTTCATGGATATCGCCCATATTCAAAAGCTCCTGTCCCTGGATCTGATGGAGACCACAGCGGCAAAGGCCATCGAAATACTTCAGGAACTTCAGACTGCCGCGAAGGAGGTTTGAGATGGATACGATTCCAAGGATCCGGGCGCTTTCCCCGGAAATATCCGAAAAGATCGCCGCCGGAGAAGTGGTGGAGCGTCCGCTTTCCATCGTCAAAGAGTTGATGGAAAACGCCATCGACGCCGGCGCCACTTCCATCGTGGCGGAGATCCGAAACGGCGGGAAAACCTATATTCGCCTTACAGACAACGGCTGCGGCATCGACCCCGAAGACGCCGAACTGGTGTTTCATCGCTACGCCACCAGCAAGATCGCTTCGCAGGAGGATCTTTTGGCGATAAGGACCCTTGGCTTCAGAGGGGAGGCTTTGGCCAGCATCGCCGCTGTTTCCAAGGTGGAGCTGATCACCAAGACACGAGATCGCAAGACCGGCACAAAGGTTCTGGCCGAAGGCGGAAAAATCCAGAAGATCATGGAAACGGGAGCGGAAGAGGGGACGACCCTGATCGTCACCGACCTGTTTTACAACACGCCGGCCAGAAAGAAATTTTTAAAGCCGGACCACACGGAGAGCGCGCTGATCACCGATTATTTGTCGAAAATGACACTGGCCTATCCTTGGCTGCGCATTCGACTGGTCAACAACGGCACGATCCTGTTTTCCACCCAGGGGAAGGGGGATGTCTATCAGAATATTCTGACGGTCTACAGCAAACAGACGGCAAACGGACTGCTTGCCATCCAGAGCGACCCCGAAGAGGCCCAGTATCGTCTGAGCGGCTACGTCAGCCGGCCGGACCAGAGCCGCAGCAACAGGAAGCATCAGATCTATTTTGTCAACGGCCGATGGATACGGAGCAAGGTGATCGACGAAGCGCTGCGGGAAGCCTTTGCAGACAAGCTTTTTGAAGGAAAGCATCCCGCCGCATTTTTGTTCGCCAGCGTTCCTTTCGATCAATTGGATGTGAACATTCATCCCAATAAGACCGAGATCCGCTTTCTTGACGAAGCTGCGATCCGTGCTTTCCTGGTCGACCGCCTTCGCAAGACCCTGCTCACGGAGCAGGCGGCCCCGAATGTGGCAGTTTCAAGGAGTTTGAGGCCGCCAATCGAAGCGGTCGCCGCAAGGGAAGACTCGAAAACCGGCATACAAGTCGACATAAAATATGTATCGTTAACGAATGAAAACCAGCGATATGACCGCATTTTGTCCGATCATATGGATCCCGCCGGGGAAGCCTCCTCGGACATTTCCTTCCCGGAGCCTTCGAACGTACGCTTTCATTTTTCTGAGCTTGAGATCGCAGGGAACGCCTTCGCAGGGTACATTTTGGCCCAGGGAACGGACTCGCTCTACCTGATCGATCAGCATGCCGCCCACGAACGGGTGCTCTATGAACAGCTCCTGCATGCTCAGAAGAGTCAAACCGTGGACCGGCAGACGATGATCGTGCCCTGGATCGTCGAAATTCCAATCTATCTTAATGAAGCGGCGCCGGGACGCATTTCGCTGTTACGGGAGTTGGGATACGAAATCCGGGAATTCGGCCCCAAAGAATACATTGTCAAAGAGATCCCGGCCTTCATGGAGGCGGGCCAGGCCGAAGCCTTCGTGGACCACATGCTGCACATCGAACCGGAAGCCCGCCTCAGCGAACCCTCCAGGGAGAAAGAGCGCCTGATCTCCCGCGCCTGCAAGGCGGCTGTAAAAGCCACCGAGCGCCTGGATGCCCGGGAGGCAAGGGAACTGCTTCGTTCATTGGACAAGACGGAGAATCCTTTTACCTGTCCCCACGGCCGGCCCACATTTCTTCGCTTGAGCCGCAGCGATATTGAAAAGATGTTCCTGCGAAAATGAGGGAAGTTCTGTTTGTGGCCGGACCCACGGCCAGCGGGAAAACCGAATATGCGATCCGATTGGCCGAGCGCTTCGACGGAGAGATCGTCTCGGCGGACTCCATGCAGATCTACCGGCACATGGACATCGGCAGCGCAAAGCCTTCCGCAGAGCAGCTGGAGCGAATTCCCCATCATCTGATCGGCCAGATCGATCCGGCCAGGCCTTTTTCGGTAGCGGAATACAAAATCCTGGCTCAATCTTGTATAGAGGAAATTTTTAAACGCGAAAAAATGCCTGTGGTCTGCGGCGGCACGGGCTTATATGTGAACGCGCTCCTCTGCGACATGGATTTTTCGGCGGCGCCCGGAAGCCGCAGCGAGCGGGAAGCCTTGACCGCGAAGATCGGACAGGGAAGCCCGGAAAAACTTCACGCCTATTTAAAGAATTTGGACCCCGAGGCTGCCGCCGCCATCCACCCCAACAATGTCAAACGGGTCCTGCGCGCCATCGAACGGCTGGAAAGCGGGGGGGAAGGGCGTTTGGCCTCCTTTCAAAGCCTGCAGCGTCGGACCTTGGCCTTTACACCGGTATTGATCGGCCTGGAGCGGCCGCGTCAGGCGCTTTATGAGCGGATCGACCGTCGGGTGGACCAGTTGATGATCCAGGGCTTATTGGGAGAAGTTCAGCGTCTTTTGGCCCTGGGCCTCACAGCATCCGACATCTCCATGAAAGGGATCGGATACAAAGAGCTGATCCCCGCCATCCTCGGGGAGGAAGCCCTGGACAAGGCCGTCGAAGCTGTTAAGCTGCACACCCGCCGGTATGCGAAGCGCCAGATGACCTGGTTTCGCCGCTACGAGGACATGCGATGGTTTTCCTTAAAGGACGATGGACCCTTCGACGAGGAAGCCTTGACCCGGATGATCGAATACATTCAGCAGCGGATGGAGCAGCGATGAAAGAAGTCAGGATCCACAACAAGTCGGACAAGCCGGACAATATCCTGGAAAAGGAACATCAGATCTTCGAGCAGTGCGAGGCCATCGAGAGCCAGCTTCCGCCCTGGCTCCGGGGCTATTTTATGTACCTGAAGAACAACCTGCTGCCACTGTCGCGTCTGGCTTATCTTCGGGACACAAAATTCTTCCTGACCTATCTGATCCACGAAACCGCCCTGCAGGAGGAGATTTCCGAGATCCGCCAACTGAAACCCGAGCACTTTGACCGCTTGACCGGGATCGATGTAAACCTTTTTATCGATTATTGCAGAAGGTATAAAGTCGAAACGGAGCGAAGCATTTACATCTACGAGAACGAAAAAAGCTCCCTGGCGCGCAAAAAATCCACAGTGTCCGTGCTGTTCAAGTATTTGTACCGGGATCAGCTGGTCAAACAAAACATCACCGACGGCTTCGACCCGATCCGGCTGCCCAAGCCGGGGGAACGGGAGATCAAAGCCCTTCAGGATGACGAGGTGATGCGCATGCTGGACGCGGTGGAAAACGGCACCGGCCTGACCAAGCAAGAGCACAACTACTGGAAAAAGACTAAATTCAGGGACAAGCTGATCCTGCTCCTGTTGGTCACCTATGGGCTGCGGCTGTCCGAACTGCAGCAGCTGAACCTTTCCTCCTTCAATTTCGAAAGGGGAGAGTTCAAGGTGTACCGGAAGAGAGGCAAGGAGTCCATCATGCCCATCAACCGGACGATCACCAAGGCTTTTCAGGATTATGTGTCACTGGAAAGGCCGTCCGAAGAATCTTTGGAACCGGTTTATCAGGACGCCCTTGTTTTGTCATTGCAGGGGACCCGGCTCACGGACCGGCAGATCCGTCAAATAGTAAAGAAGTACACCTCGATCTCCCTGAGCACCAGCAGAAAGCGGGGCTACAGCCCCCACAAGCTGCGGGCGACCGCCGCCACCTCCCTGATCGGCAGGGGCCAATCCATCTACGACGTGCAGGAGCTGATGGACCACGACCATGTGACCACGACCCAGCTGTACGCCGCCCACAAGCTGAACACCAAGCGAGAGCTGATCAAGAACTTCGAGTGGGACGAGGAAGCCCCCGAAGCCGCGCAAAAAATCCCAAAGAAACCGGAGGATCCCAAGCCAGATGAATCGTGACACCCGCCAATTATTGATGAAAGACTTTACCATCGACCCCCGCATATTGGACTTGGTAGCCGATGCCGAAGCCCAACTGCAGGGCGTATTCGGCCGCCTGGATCAAATCAAGGAGTACAACCAGTACAAGGTGCTGTCCGCTTTCCAGCAGTGCAGGATCAGCGACATGCATTTCGGCTGGCATACCGGATACGGCTACGACGATCCGGGAAGGGCCGCCCTGGAAAAGCTGTACGCCCTGATATTCGGCACGGAAGCGGCCCTGGTCCGGCCCACCATCGTGAACGGCACACACGCCCTGGCATCGGTGTATTTGGGGATCCTGCGGCCGGGCGACGAGCTGATCTACTGCAGCGGAAAGCCCTACGACACCATGGAGACCATCATCGGGCTTCGCGGCCAAGGTCAGGGGTCCCTCAGGGACTTCGGCATTTCCTATAAGCAAGTGGAACTGACCGAAGAAGGGGACATCGACATCCCCGGGGTGATGGCGGCGATTTCCGAAAAGACCAGAATGGTCAGCGTGCAGCGAGCCACCGGCTATTCCTTCCGAAGACCCCTGAACCTGGAGCAGATCCAAAACTGGGTCAAGGCCTGCAAGCTTCGAAAGCCGGATATCCTGTGCATGACGGACAACTGCTACGGCGAGCTGACCCAGATCCTGGAACCCACCGAGGTGGGCGTGGATATCATGGCCGGCTCTCTGATCAAAAATCCGGGGGGAGGTCTGGCTCTTTCGGGCGGCTATGTGGCCGGGCGGGCAGATCTGGTGGAGAAGGTTTCCTACAGGGTCACCTCGCCGGGCATCGGCGGGGAATGCGGACTGACCTTCGGCCAAAGCCGGGCCATGTTCCAGGGCATGTTCATCGCGCCCTCCGTGGTCAACGGCGCGCTGAAGGGAGCCGCCCTCTGCGCCGGGGTCTTCCGCTCCCTGGGCTACCAGGTCTGCCCCCAGCCCGAAGACGATCGCAACGACATCATCCAGGCGGTCCGCATGGGTTCCCCCGAGGCGGTGGCCGCGTTCTGCCAGGGCATCCAGGCCGCCTCGCCCGTAGACGCCCACGTGCTGCCCGTGGCCTGGGACATGCCCGGCTACGGCGATCCCGTCATCATGGCCGCCGGCACCTTTGTGCAGGGGGCTTCCATCGAACTGTCCGCCGACGCACCCATGCGAGAGCCTTACATCGCCTATTTTCAGGGAGGCCTGACCTATGAACACGCGAAGTTCGGTGTCATCCGGACCCTGGAGCATCTGCTGAAAAACCGTCAAATCAGCCTGTAGCAGAGAACAGCGATTCAAGACTTAAATATTTTGAAATAATTTATAGTTTGCTCTTTACAAAGAACATATGTTCTGCTATTCTGTATTCGAACATATGTTCGCAGAAAGGCAGGCTGGTCCATCATGAAGAGATATCGAATCCATTCGCCGTTCCGGTTCACTGTATTTGCATCCATAGTCATTTTGGCCACGATATTTTGCATCGGCTCGATTTTCGGCTTGTTCGATGCGGCCAGCATGGACGAAGTCCGGTATGCGACATATACAGTCCGAAACGGCGACACGCTGTGGGCCATCGCAAAGGAATACGGATCGCCGGATGTGGACTGCAGACAGACCATCTACGAGATCTGCAAGGCGAACCAGATCACAGCCGAAACGCTGTATGCGGGGATCACTATCCTGATCCCGCAGCAAAACGAAGCGATGGAAGAAAAAGTTCGTTTATAACAGGTACCGGAATATCAGGCAGGGCAATAAAATCGCTTAAATCGACAAATAGAGCCTCGGTCTTGTAAAGCCAGTCATTGCAAGGCTTTCAGGGCTTGAGTATTCGGGATGGGCCGAAAGTGGATCAAAGCGGCACAATCTATTCCCAAAATTAATATTTTAGGAATAATTATGCCATTCCAAAACAGCAACACAGCTCTCTTCGCTTCAGTCGCTTCGACCGCCCCCCCCTCTCTTCCTTTCTCATAAAAAAAGACCTCTGCTTTCACAGAGGTCTTTTACGTCATTTTGACTTATACTGATTTTCGAATGTCCACCAGATTGGAATGCTGCGGATTTCCTTTGGCCACCGGTGTCGGCTTATGGGTAAACGTGAGCACATTGATGCTCCCCCGGGTGTCCACCCCATTTTCGTCCGGAGTGTACCACCCGCCCTGGCTCATGGCGCAGACGCCACGGAGAATGCGGTCCGTCACTCTGGCCGGAATGCGCACGACGCCCCGGTCGTTGAACACCTCCACCAGCTCGCCGTCCCGGATCGAACGTTCGTTCGCATCCAGGGGATGGATCCAGATGGCAGGCGGATCCAGCTCTTCCATCAGGGGATTCTGGTCATGGATGGAATGACAGCGGCGCTTCGTGTGGTATCCTACCATTTGGAGGGGATATTTCTCCATCAAGGGGTCTTCCGGCCCTTCCACGGTCTTGAAGTGGATGGGCACGCCGCCGATCTCCTCCGGATTGTCCAGCTCGTAGAGCCGCTTGGAAAAGATCTCGATCTTTCCGGAGGGGGTGTTAAAGGGGATCCCTTTTTCCACATTATCCCGGAACGGCACGATGCATTCGTTGTTCTTGTACATGTACCCGCCCTTCCGTTTGAAAATCTCCCAATCGGGAAGCTCCGTTTCCCGGGTGCGCAGATCTTCGTAGCAGGTTCGCGCCCAGCCGTCCGAATCTTCGTTCCCCTGGGTGAATTCCTCATACAATCCTAAGTGCCTTGCAGTTTCTTTGATCCAGTCGTATTCGAACAGGGAGCCGAACAGCGGCTCGGTGGCTTTGTCACAGTAGAGGATATAGTCGTCGTTGGCCCAGACGTTGGGGATGGTGGCGTTCTCGAAGAGCGAGGGCGCGGGCAGCACCAGGTCGGCCCAGCGGGCCGAGGGGGTCATGAACAGATCCGACAGCACGATCATCTCGCATTTGGAGGTGTCGCTCAAAATGCGCTTGGTGTCGTTGATGTTGGAATGCTGGTTGATCAGCACGTTGCTGGACATGTTGAACAGCAGCTTGATGCCCGTGGGCATTTTGTCCATGTTCTTTAAGCCGTCTTCCCGGGGCGTCATGGTTTGGGGGCTGTCGATGGCCTTGGACCACAAAAACACGGGGATCATGCCTTTAAAGGGGTTCTCCGGCTTATAGATCTCGGGCGGTTCCTCGTGGCCCTGGGGGGTCACGCTTCCCGAGGCGCCGCCGCCCGGAACGCCCACGTTCCCTGTAAGCGCGCAGAGAGCGATGGTGGCGCGGATGGCGTTCTCCCCTCCGGAAGTGCGCTGGAGCCCCAGTCCCGGCAGGATGCAGGCAGGTTTGATGCTGGCGTATTCCACAGCCAGCTCTTCGATGGTCCCGGCGGGCACGCCGCAGATTTTTTCAGCCCACTCAGGGGTTTTCTCGATCCCGTCTTTTACACCAAATAGATACGAGTGATAGCTCTCTCCGGCGGGAATCCCCTCGGGCATATGCTCTTCGTCAAAGCCCACGCAGAACTTGTCCATAAACGCCTGGTCCTGAAGTCCCTTTTGATAGATCACGTAGGCCATGGCGTTGGCCAGTGCCACATCCCCGCCAGGTCTGATGGGGATCCAGGTGTCCGCCATGGAGACCGCCGTTTCGCTTTGGCGGGGGTCGATCACGATGATCTTGACGCCCTCTTCTTTGGCCTTCATCAAATAGTAGTTGCGGAACGCGCCGATGATGGTCTCTGCCGTATTGTGTCCCCACATGATGATCAGCTTGGAGTGCAGCACATCGGAGACATGGCCGGTGCTGCGCAAATCTCCGAGGACATAAGGTGTAATGTAATTCGTGCAGGCGCTGCTGTAGGAATTGTAATGCGCCAGAAAACCGCCCTGGAGATTCAGGAGGCGTTTGATGCAGTGATCCCCTCTGGTGACGGTGCAGGTCCCGGTCCCGTAGATGACGTAGCGGGAAGCCGGCCCGTGAAGAAGAAGGGTCTCCTTCATTTTATCCGCCACTTCTTTTGCCGCTTCC
>CAZCTS010000034.1:8136-14159 GCA_964501635.1 uncultured Oscillospiraceae bacterium
GGCTCTTCCACGGGTATTTCGGGCTGTCTGGACCACCGGGCGCTGTCGAAATCGGCGCAGAGCGCCTCCGCTCCGTCGAGGTTGTCCAAAGCGCCTCTGATCAGGTCTTTCAGGCGATCGCAGAGTTCCAAGACCGAGGCGTTGCTTGAAGCCGCTTCCGTTGCTTTACATAATTCTTTTACCGTATCTACCGTGAACCCGTCGAGAAAGGTCTCGTATGCCTCCTCCGTATCTCCGGATCCCTGCAGGCTGCAACGGGTCAGGTATTCCAGAAAGCGAAGCTGTTCGCCGATGTAATCCGCCGGATTGCCATCCATGCGGATCGGCTGGTAGCCGTATTTCTTGTAGAATTTGATCACCGCCAGCGTGGTGTCGTCCAGGAGGATATCCCCTTTCCCCTTGCAGGCGGAAGCCCAGAGCGGAACGTACACATCCGCGTCGGTCCCCTTGAACAGATCATCGTACTCCTGCTGAGAGATGTCGCAGGAGACACCGTATCGGCCGCACAAGGATTTCCACTGCGGCAGATCTTCAAAGAAAAGCCGAAGGAAGTGAAGGTGGCAGATTCGTGATTCATAGCTGATTTTCATCGTTGTCACTCCCCTTTTGTGATCCCAAGAATTTCTTCTTTTAATGCTTGTGCACGCACCAAATTGCCCACTATCGTGGCGCCCACCAGTTTTCCCCCGGCGTAGAATCGCTTTTCAAAGGATCTCAGATAGGGCGGATTGACGCCGTAGTGGGCGGGTTCCATGTTGTCCAGGATGGTCGTTTCGTAGATGAGCTCCGGGTTCTTGCCTGTGTCGCCCACGGCAAAGATGGAAATTTCGTCGGTGTTCAGCGTCATGGAGGAATCGATGACGCCCATGCGCACATCGCCCCCCGCCGCATTGGCGCCGGCCGCCACGCCCTGCTCGGCAGCCTGGGACCAGAGGGCGTAATTGGCGCCCCTGTATTCACAGCAATCCCCGCAGGCAAACACATCCGCCGCGGAGGTTTGAGCCCGCTCATCGATCAAAACGGCTCTGCCGCAGGCAAGTCCGGCTTCTTGAGCGATCTGGGTGTTGGCCCTTACTCCGGCGGAAACCACCACAAAATCAGCCGGAAAGAATCGGCCGTCGGCCAGGCGTACGCCCTCCACTTTGCTTTCGCCGGTGATCTCTTCCACCGTCACATTCGTGTGGATCTCGAAGGAGCGGATCGTGCGCTGAAGCGTATTGGCGGATTCCTCATCCAGCAGGCGGGGCATCAGCATGGGCAAGGCTTCCAGCACCACGACTTTGATGCCGTATTTGGTCAGTTCCGAAGCCGTTTCCAGGCCGATCACGCCCCCGCCGATCACCACGGCATGGCTTGCGTCCACACTCATTCTTTTCAAATTATAGATATCCTCGTAGGTCCGGATGGAAGTCACTTCCGCCTTGTCGGATCCTTTGATGGGGGGGATAAAATTGTAGGCGCCCAGGGCGTAGACGCACTTTTCGTAGGAATAGACATCCTCCCCGCAGCGCACTTGTTTGTGCGCGATGTCCAAGCGCTCCACTTTGGTTTCCAGCAGCACATCGATGGCTTTCTCCTCGTACCAGGCTTTGGGATAGAGAAGCGTTTTCTTCATATCGTAGCTGCGCAGAGGGGTCTTGGTCAGCATCGGTCTGGAATAGGTCAGGGCTGCCTCTTGAGATATCATCAGAATGCTTCCGGTTTTGTCATTCTCCCGGATCGTCCTGGCTGCCGTAAAGCCCGCGTTTCCGTTTCCAAGGACGATATATTGATAAGCTTTATTCATCCGCTTTCCCCCCTTGCGCCCTGGATTTTGGCAGTTTGATCGTCAGAGCGGGCTTGGTTAGTTCCGCGTCCGGCAGGATGGATATCGCATTCAGGCCGGTGCCGTGCTTTTTCTGCAATTCTTCCAGATCTCCGAATTCGATGGAATGGGTCGGACAGGCCGTCATGCAGGCGGGTTCTTTGCCTTGCGCGCGAAGATCGGCGCAGGCGTCGCACTTTTGACCCATGCCGTGGACTTTGCTGAACGAAATGGCTCCGTAGGGACAATTCCATAGGCAGGTGCCGCAGCCGATGCAGATCCCGTCGTCGTGGACCACGGTCCCATCCGGGGCCTTGTGCATCGCCCCTGTGGTGCAGGTGTTCACGCAAATGGGATTTTCGCAGTGGTTGCAGGTCCCGCTGTAGTGGTGATACGTGGGCACGCCGTCTTCGTTCATCACCACGGTGTCGACCCGCCGGAAAAATTCTCCCGGCTGAAGTCCATTCTTGTCCTTGCACGCTACCTGACAGGCCCCGCAGCCCAGGCAGGTGTTCATATTGAAGTAAAAACCCAATCTGCCCATTTTCAATCCTTTCCGATTATGTCGTTTTCTGATTTTTCAATCCGTCCATATAGCTCTGTAAAATGATCACCGCCGCCTGCTTGTCGATGACCTCTTTTCTCTTCTTTCTGGACACGTCTCCCAAAATCAATATATCCTCTGCGATCTTTGTGGAAAAGCGTTCGTCGTGCAAGACCACAGCGATGGATTCACCCGTGCTGCGAAGCTTGTTCTCCAGCATGACAGCAAATGCCCGGACCTTCTCCGTCTGAAAACTGTCCTTTCCGGACAGCATGAGCGGAAGTCCTACCACAATGGCCGTGCAGCCGAATTCCTTTGCCATTTCGATCACGCGCCCGGCATCCTTGCGGATCCCCACCCTTTCCAAAGTGGAGATCCCCTGGGCGGTCAGCATCAGATCGTCGCTCAGCGCCACGCCGATGGTTTTATCCCCTACATCCAATCCCAGTAATTTCAATCAATACCCCTGTCTACAACAAACAAGCGGACTTTCGTCCGCTGTCGGTTTGCTACTTCTTAAGAAACGTTCTGAGCAGCTCTTCCACCAGGTCGTCTCGCTCGATAGGACGTATCAGGTTTCGCGCATTGTTGTGACCGGTGATATAGGACGGGTCTCCGGAGAGAATGTAGCCCACCATCTGATCGATGGCGTTATATCCTTTTTCTTCCAAGGCGTCGTAAACCGTTCGAAGGATTTCCTCTGTGGTTTGCTGTTCGCTTTTTTCGGAACTGTTGAAAAGTATGGTATTTCTTTCCACTACACCCGCCTCCTTTTCCGCTGCTGCACTATGTTGCCATTATACAGGGATTTGGCGGGAAGGACAAGTTAATATTTTGTTAGATTCCCATGGCAGCGCTGTCTTATTTTTCTTCCAGAAGCTCTTTTGCCCGAGTGAAAGCCAGGGGAATGCAGGATGGATCCTTGATGCCGGCCTGGGCCATATCGGCCTTGCCTCCCCCGCTTCCGCCTGCTGCTTTGGCGATCTCCTTGATCATAGCGCCGGCGTGGAAGCCTTTGCCCAGCAGGTCGTCTGCTACGGAAACCATCAGGGAAGCCTTCTCTCCCTGCACGGCCGCCAGGACCAGGATGACGCTCCGATGCTGCTCTTTGATTTGATCGGAAAGGCTCCTCAGATCATCGATGCTGGCATTTTCCAGGACGCCGCTGATCAGACGGATATTGCCCACGGTGACCGACTGCGCGATCATTTCCTCCAGCTTGGAGCCGGCTGCGGCCATTTTGCTCTGTTCCAGCTCTTTTTTCAGCTTCCGGATCTCGTCAGCCATGTTCTCGGCTTTTTTGACGATGCCCGAAGGATTGGTCTTTATGCTGTCGGCGATCTCGTGGACCAGCTCCTGCTGTTTTCGCAGCCATTGGGACACACCCGCCCCGGTGACCGCCTCGATCCTCCGCACGCCCGCAGCCACGCCGTTTTCCGACAGGATCCGGATGGAGCCGATCTGACCGGTGTTGGACACGTGAGTGCCCCCGCACAGTTCCATGCTGAAATCGGGCACGGTGATCACGCGGACCGTGTCTCCGTACTTTTCGCCGAAGAGCGCGACAGCGCCTCTCTTTTCAGCTTCCCGGATGGGCATGGTCTCCCACTGGACGTCTTTGAACTCAAGGATCTCCCGGTTGACGATGTCTTCGACCTCCTGCAGCTGCTGTCCGGAGATCGGCTCGAAGTGGGTAAAGTCGAATCGGAGCAGTTCCGGCGTCACATAGGACCCGGCTTGCTCCACGTGGTTGCCCAGGGTCATTTTCAGCGCCTTGTGCAGCAGATGGGTCGCCGTATGGTTTCTCGCTGTGGCGTGGCGCCGGGACTTGTGGATCTGGGCCTGCAGCAGGTCTCCCTGGGACAATTCGCCGGAAAGAACGCGCACCTTATGCACGTAGATGTCCTTCACTTTAATGGTGTCAAGGATCTCCGCCCGGACGTGGTCGGCGACTAAAAGCCCCCTGTCCCCTGTCTGTCCGCCCCCTTCCGCATAAAAAGGCGTCTGATCCAGGATGACTCTGCCTTCGTCGCCCTCCTGAAGTTGAGCTATTTTCTTTTTTCCCTGGAGCAAACCCAGTACCTGGACCGGGGCTTCATATTGGGTATACCCCACGAATTTGGTGGCTGCAAAGCTGCTGAAAAGCCCTCCGTCATCGATCCAGCCTTCGCCCTCGTCGGTTTTTCTGGCGGCTCTGGCCATTTCCCGCTGCTCTTCCATTCGCGCGCTGAAACCCGCTTCGTCCACGGTGCAGCCCGCTTCCGCTGCGATCTCCCGGGTCAATTCCAGCGGGAAGCCAAAGGTGTCGTAGAGTTTGAAGAGCTGTTCGCCGGACACTTCGCTCTTTCCGACCTCTTTCAACTGACGGAGATGCTCGTCCAGTATCTCCGTGCCCTGGTCGATGGTGCGGGCGAATTTTTCTTCTTCCACGGAGATGATCTTTTGAATGTAATCTTTGCGCAGGAAGAGTTCCGGATACGCTTTCGAGGAGGTGTCGACGACCTTTTGCGACAATTCCGCCAGAAAAGACTGGTGCAATCCCAGAAGCCGGCCGTGCCTGGCGGCCCTGCGCAGCAGACGCCGGAGCACATAGCCCCGTCCCTCGTTGCTGGGCAGGATCCCGTCCGCGATCATAAAGCTGACCGTCCGGATGTGATCCGTGATCACCCGGATGGATACGTCTGTGAGCGCTTCCCCGTCGTGGTAGGCCACGCCGGAGAGCCGGACCACTTCGTCCAAAATCGCCCGCATGGTATCGATGGCGTAAATGGAATCCACGTTCTGCATAATGCAGGCCAGCCGCTCCAAACCCATTCCGGTGTCGATATTGGGGTGAGCCAGCGGCACGTAGGATCCGTCTGCCTGACGGTCAAACTGCGTAAAAACATAGTTCCAAAATTCCAGATAGCGATCGCAGTCGCAGCCGGGCTTGCAATCCTCTTTCCCGCAACCGAATTCGGGCCCCCGGTCGAAATAGACTTCGGAACAGGGCCCGCAGGGGCCGGTGCCGATCTCCCAGAAGTTATCCGCTTTTCCCAGCCGGACGATCCGCTCCTCGGGCATATCCACGACTTCCCGCCACAGATCGTGGGCTTCGTCGTCCTCTTCGTATATCGTGGCCCAAAGCTTTTCTTTGGGCATTTCCAGCACGCCGGTGATGAACTCCCAGCCCCACTGGATCGCTTCCCGCTTAAAATAATCCCCGAAGGAGAAATTGCCCAGCATTTCGAAAAACGTGGCGTGGCGGGCTGTCCTTCCCACATTGTCGATATCCCCGGTGCGAATGCACTTCTGGCAGGTGGTCATGCGCTTTTTGGGCGGCGTCTCCGCCCCGGAAAAATAAGGCTTGAGCGGAGCCATGCCGGAGTTGATCAGCAAAAGGCTCTTGTCCTTTTCCGGGACCAGGGAAAAACTTCCGCGGGGATAGTGATCTTTGGATACGAAGAAGTCCTCGAACTTCTTCCTTAATTCGTTGACGCCTGTGTACTCCATGACAATCCTCCTCAATCAAAAAACCCGCCCCTGCATAGGGACGAGCTTGCTCGCGGTACCACCCTAATTACCTCGTTGCCGAGATCTCTCATTCGGTGCGGGCTCCAAGACGGCTTCTTCCGCTGGACCGCAGAGGGCTTCCACCGTCCCCTCTTCTCTAAGCCAAACAACATCGAAATACTA
>CAZCTS010000035.1:0-13872 GCA_964501635.1 uncultured Oscillospiraceae bacterium
CAGGGGATCCCCTTCTCCCCGATATAATCTTCCAGCTGTTTCTGGCTCCAGCCGTCCAAGCCCTCTACAGGCGTCCCGGCAGCCTTGCCGAATTCTTCCACCAGCTTGTCGGCTCTGAACCTGGCCTTGCAGGCCTTGCAGTCGATCAGCGGATCGGAAAATCCGCCCACGTGGCCGGAGGCCACCCAGGTCTGGGGATTCATCAGAATAGCGGCGTCCAGCCCCACATTGTATTCGGACTCCTGAACAAACTTCTTCCACCAGGCCCGCTTGATGTTGTTTTTCAGCTCCACGCCCACCGGGCCGTAATCCCAGGAATTGGCCAGCCCGCCGTAAATTTCGGATCCCGGATAGACGAATCCGCGGCCCTTTGCCAGTGCGACAATGGTCTCCATCGAAAATTCTTGTTTCATATTTGCGCTTTCTCCTGCATGCCTTTATTTGCTTTCCGGTTTGCTTCCTGCAATTTTTTCCATTTTGTCCTCCAAAGCGTCCGCCATCGCTTCCACCTTGCCGGCCACTGTTTCCGCCATGTTTTCCACTTTGTCTGACACCGTTTCCACCACTTCGTCCACGTCGCTCAGGTCAAAATCGCAAAAGCCGCCCAGATTGTCCCCTTCGGCAGGCTTCTTCATCTTTTCGGAAGCCTTGTCCCTGACCGAATCCACCATGTCGGCGCCTTTTTCCTTGGCGGCGTTCCAAGCGACCTGTCCCTTTTCCTTGGCGGCGCCCACGATGTCTCCGCTCTTATCCTTCATTTCGTCCACGATGACGCTGCCCTTGCTCACCACGGTTTCGAAGGTGTCGCTTGCCCGGTCGGAAATGTTGATCACCTCGCCGTTGTCCTTTAACAGCTCGATGGTGCACTTGGTCCCGAATGCAGCGACGATGCCGCCCACGGCCGCCCAGGGGAACAGAACCGTTCCGATGATGCCGATGCTGACAGGAAGGCTCAGCAAAACTTCGCCGTCCTTTTTGATCGTGATCTTGCTTACGTTTCCTTTGCGGATGGTCTCCTTGATGGACTCCAGCATGTCGGCGCCCTGGCTGCCGATCTTGCTTTTTCCAGCCTCGTCGATGTTCTCTTCGATCAGGATGATCGCATCCACCACGTTGCCTTCGGTTTTTTCAAGCGCCTCTTTGGCTTCCTTGTACCCTATGCCGGTCCTGTCCTTGACCAGTTCGATCTTCTCCAGTGTGATTTCCATCTTTTTCCCCTTTCGCTCGCCTTTCAGGCACTGTTACAAAATCATTGATTCGCTTTTTAATTCTTCGATCCCCAAATGATACGCGCTGTATGAGCGGATAATCATCCTGATTTTCTTTTCCAAGTCTTCCCGCAGGACCAGTCCGTGCAGATTCTTTAGCGGATTTTCCAGCAGATATTTGAACACGTCGATTATATCCGCTGAAACCGGAAATATCAATGCGCGATCCCGGTCGATTTTTTCGCCGCAGTCCCCGCAGAGCAGGCCTCCTTCTTCAACGGAAAAATACTGAGCATCCGAGGCGCCGCAGCCTGCGCAGCCGTTCAGATCGGGCACGCTTCCCGACTGGGCGATCACCTGGCACAGATAGCCCAGCGTCAGTGTACCGTAGGCCTTTTTTCGCTCCTCCATCATGGAGAGAAACTCCGTGAGCAGATCGAACAACAGCGGCGCCGGCGCGCCCTCCTGCAGCAGCTTGTCCGTAAATTCCAAGGCGTAGGATGCTTGCAGGTACTTGTCCACATCCTCGCCGATGCGGTAGAAACTTCGAATCGCCTCGGCTCCGTTGATGTAGAAATTCTCGCCCGATTTCGACAGTTCATAGCGCCCATAAGTGAAGGGCCGGAGGGCCAGAGCGGATTTATTTTTCCCCGATTCGCTGATGGAGGTGCCGGCGCTGATCTTTCCGTACTTCCGGGAGAAGAAAACCACCATTCTCCGCCCGTTCACTGTCTTGATCTGGCGCATCACCACCGCGAGGGTATCCGTAACCATGCTTATCCTTTGTATCCGAAATTGCTCAGATCCTCGTCCCGGTCGCGCCAGTTCTCCCGGACCTTTACCCAAAGCTCCAAATAGATCTTCGTGCCCAGAAGCGCTTCGATCTCCAGGCGGGCGCTCTTTCCGATGCCTTTGAGTTTTTTGCCGTCTTTGCCGATCAGGATGCCCTTGTGAGATTTTTTCTCGCAGTAGATGACCGCGCTGATATTGGTGATGCCGGGCAGCTCTTCGAACATTTCGATCTGGATGGCCACGCCGTGGGGGACTTCGTCGTTCAGGTACATCAGCACCTTTTCCCGGATGATCTCGCTTACCAGGAACCGCTCCGGATAGTCGGTGACCATGTCGGCCGGGAAGTACATGGGCCCTTCCACCAGCATCTCCTCGATGGTGTCGACCAGCACATCCACATTCAGCCCTTCTTTGGCCTGAGTCCCGATGATGGCGTCGAAGGTGTTCATGGCTTCGTAGATTTCGTAGGTCCTGCGGAAGGCTTCCGGCTCCATTTTGTCGATCTTATTGATCACCAGGATCTTTTTGGTCTGGTTCTGATTCAACAGTTCCAGAATAAAGTCGTCACCGGACCCGGGGCCGCCGTATTCGTCATCCACGAGAAAAAGAATCACATCCACCTCTTTGAGGGTGTTGGTAGCGATCTCCGTCATGTAGTTGCCCAATCGGTTTTTGGGTTTGTGGATGCCGGGGGTGTCGATAAAGACCATCTGGCAGCCTTCGCCCTCCCCCTCGTTTTCGTCCCGGGTGTAGATCCCGCGGATCGTGTTGCGGGTCGTCTGGGGTTTGTCGGTGGCAATGGCGATTTTTTCGCCTAATATGGCGTTGAGCAAGGTGGATTTTCCCACATTGGGCCGCCCAATGATTCCTATAAATCCGGTCTTCATAATCGGAAACCCTCCATCAATAGTTCTTGAAGTTCGTGCTTTTCCAAGTGATCTTCGTCCGCTCCGGTGATCACGGTCAGCGTGTCGCCGAATTCGAACATAAACTGCCGGCAGATGCCGCAGGGCCACGCCTTCCCCTTGCTGCTGGCGATGGCGATGGCTTTGAATATGCGATGTCCTTCCGAAATGGCTTTGACAAAAGCGGTGCGCTCGGCGCAAATCGTGGCGCCGAAGGAGGAGTTCTCCACGTTGACTCCGGTGTAGACCTCTCCGCTTTCCGTGAGCAGCGCCGCGCCAACCAGAAACTCTGAATAGGGCGCGTAAGCGTTCCCTATCGCATCCTGGGCCAGTCGGAACAACGATTTTTCATCCAAAAATATCCCCTCCTGTTTGCAGGCGGGCAAGGTTCAACTGCGCCATGACCCGCTCCTCCTTTTCCCGCATTTCTTTTTGTTCATCCTCTTGCATATGATCATACCCCAGCAGATGGAAGACGCTGTGGGTGAAGAGGTAAAGAAGCTCCCGCTCCAGAGAATGCCCGTAGTCCCCTGCCTGCTCCCGGGCGGCTTCCAGGCTGATCACCACATCGCCCAAGGGGATCTCGCCGCTGTCCGCAAGATCGGCGACCCCTTCGAACTGCGGGAAAGAAAGCACGTCGGTGGGCTCGTCCAGCCCTCGATAGGCCAGGTTCAATCCTCTCATTTCCTTCGGGTCGGCGAAGGTGACGCTCAGGGAGAGTCTGGCGGGATCCAGGCCTTCTTCCGCAGCGCACAGGATCGCAGCCTGCTGCATCTGCGCTGCCGTGGCGCTTTCCACCGGCGTGTCTTCATCGAAATAAATCAGCATTTCAATCCTCGCTCCACTCCGGGTGCTTCCTTATATAGCGCTCGTAGGCGTTGACGATGCGGCGGACCATGGGATGACGGACCACATCGCTGTCCGTCAGCTGGGAAAAGGCGATCCCTTCCACATCCTTGAGCACTGTGGCCGCATCGATCAGCCCGGAGCGCCGTCCGCGAGGCAGGTCGATCTGAGTGATGTCGCCGGTCACCACCACTTTGGATCCGAATCCCATCCTGGTCAGAAACATCTTCATCTGCTCTTTGGTGGAATTCTGCGCCTCATCCAATATGATGAAGGCGTTGTCCAGTGTGCGGCCCCGCATATAGGCCAAAGGGACCACTTCGATGGTCTCCTTTTCTTTAAGCCGAAGCGAAGCTTCCCGGCCCAGTATATCGTAGAGCGCATCGTAGAGGGGCCTCAGATACGGGTCGACCTTCTCCTGAAGGTCCCCCGGGAGAAATCCCAGGCGCTCCCCCGCTTCCACCGCCGGCCGGGCCAGGATGATCTTCTCCACGTCTTTGTTCTTGAGGGCCTGGATGGCCATGGCCACGGCGATATAGGTCTTTCCGGTTCCCGCAGGGCCGATGCCGAAGACGATGTCGTTGCTTTTCATCGCCTCCACATAGTTTTTCTGGCCCAGTGTCTTCGCTTTGAGGGGCCGGCCTCTGTGGGTAAAGCAGATGACGTCCTTGGCCAGAGTGCTCTGGGTATAGGAGATCCCATCTCTGGAAAGGCTCATGATATAGCTGACTTTTTGCTCGTCCAAAATCTGACCGCTGTCCACGACTGTAAACAACTCGTTGATGATCTCTCCGGCCCGTTCGCATTCCTCGCCCCGGATCAGGATCTCGTCGCCCCGCAGGATGATTTCCACATTGCACTCTTTTTCGATGCTTTTCAGGTTCACATCCAGTATGCCAAACACTTCGTTGGGCGACACGGACTGCCCCGGTATCATTCGAAGTTCGCTCAAAGACTCCTCCTCGTTCACGCGCGTAGATATTGGTCGTTTGATTATATCACAAAAATAGCCCGTACAGGGCTATTTCTGCATTTTGAGATGCTTTGGGGAGGATCAGAATTTATGGACGAAATCGCCCAGGTCGTATTTGTCCAGGCCAAGCTTCGCCAGGGTCCTTGCCCCTTCTTTTCTGTAATCCCGCTCCATCAGCACCGAAACGATGTTGATGATGGAATCCATGATCGGCGTCTCCACCCCGATGTGCCGGGCAAAATCCGTCATATAAACCAGTCCGTAGCCCACATCTTCGTTGAAATAGCGATAATCCAGGGAGTGCTGGGCCATGATCCCCTTGTAGCCGGGGGCTGTGGAGTAACCGATGTCGTAGCTGTCCACCGCCTGGTAGCCCTGGAGCAGTCCCAGTTCCGTGTCCCGCATGATGTGGACGCCCAGTTTGGCGCCGATGGCGATCTTTTCTTCGTCCACCTTCTTGATCAGGCGACCCACCGCAGGGGTCACCCCTTCCTCGTAAAACAGGAAGTTGCCGCCGGTCCTTTCGATCAGGGCCACGTTCAACAGGGATATGGCCGGATGGATCACCGGATTGGCGTTCTGAAAGCTGGTCTGCCACACATTGTCCACCAGTTCCATCGTGTTGTGGACCGGATGGACCATGTCGAACACCTTCTGATTGCAGGAGGAAGGCAGCGCGGCGATGTACAGTCCTCCCTTCAGCCGGTTGTGGATAAAGACGGTACCCGGCTCCACGAGACGGGCCGCATAGGGCAGCGTGGAGGTTTCGGCGACGATGATCCCCTCGTCCAGCAAGTCGATGCCAAGTCCCTGCTTAAAGACGATCGCGCCCGAAAAGGAAGCGGGACACACCACAAAAACCTGCCCTTTCCTGGCGAAAGGCTTGCACGCCTTGGCAAAGGGCTCCGTGCTGTAGGCCGGTCCGATCGCAAGGATCAGCTCCGCCCCCTCCAGCACTTTTTCGATGTCGCTGCCTGCATAGGCCACGGGCGCGAACCCCTCCATCTCTCCCTGGCATTGGATCCCGCCTTTCCTGGCGATCTCCTGAATGACATCAAACTGAGGAAAATCGAACATCCACACTTCGTGACCTGATTTGGACCATTCGAAGGCCGCCGCATGGGCGCCGTTTCCCGATCCTAAAATCGCAACTTTCATCGTAATCCTCCTGACTGCTTAGCATCAACCCTGCATCTTCCTGCAGAGAATCATCTGACACGTACTAGCATAGCAATATTTGTGCCAATCTGCATAATTTCCGAAATACATTGGATTGAATGCGTTTATATGCCTGTCGTTCCGAAAAGAATCAAAGAACGATTCTGCGCAGACAAAATATTTTGACTATTTACTCCAACGTGGTAAAATAATTTTACCCGGGAGGTGGTCGTGATGCTTGCAAAATATGCGGATCAAATCCTTAACATTTTCAATTATGTGGATAGCGCACTCATCACAGATAAAGACGGAATCGTCCAGTATTACCATCTGGTGCGGCCGGACATCAACAGCATGAAGCCTCACGAAATGATAGGGAAGTCGATTTTCGACGTGTATAAGAATCTTACGAGGGAAAACAGTATCGTCTGGAGCGTCCTAAAGACCGGAAGGCCCCAGCTGAACGTGCCTCAGCGCTTCACCACCTACAACGACGAGACCATCGACGGCATCATCAGCGCCCTTCCCTTGATAGAAAAGGGGAAGATCATCGGTGTCGTGGAGGTGGCCAGCTACCAGAAAGAAAAAATCGTGCTCTCGACGACAAAACTTGATAAAATTAAGGATTTGTATGGCCTGGAAGATCTGATCGGCAGATCTGATAAAATGCTCCGCTTAAAAGATCAGATCCTCAAAGTCTCAAAGACAGATTCCAATGTCCTGATCTATGGGGAAACCGGCACGGGGAAGGAACTCGTAGCCCAGTCTTTGCACAAAGAAGGATCCCGCTGCCGGGAAAAATTCATTTCTCAGAACTGCGCGGCCATTCCACCGACCCTTCTGGAGAGCATCCTCTTCGGCACCGTCAAAGGCAGCTTTACAGGCGCGGAAAACCGCAAAGGGCTGTTCGAAGTGGCTGACAAGGGCACATTGTTTTTGGATGAGATCAACTCTATGGATCTGAACCTCCAGGCAAAACTCCTGAAAGCCATCGAAGAAAAGCGCATCACCCGGGTCGGCGGTGAAGGGCCCATCGATGTGGACGTCCGAATCCTGTCTGCCGCCAATAAGTCGCCCATACAGTGCGTGGAAGACAAGGTCCTCCGGGAGGATCTGTTTTACCGCATCGGCTCCGTGCAGCTGCGGATCCCTCCTCTGCGAGAGAGACGGGAAGACATCGAAGAATTAACGGCCTATTTTGTTCGAATGTACAACAAAAAAATGGGAATGAACATCCTGGGGGTGGAAGACGAAGTGAGCCTGCTGTTTCGCACTTACCACTGGCCGGGAAATGTAAGGGAACTAAAAAGCATCCTCGAAAGCGGATTCAACCTTACGAACGGAAACTACATTTTGAAGGAAGACCTGCCCGACTATCTTTGGAACCGGGTGGAAAACAATACGATCACTTATCCTCTTGGGAAAGGCAAATCATTAAAAGAAATACTGGAAGGAATTGAAAGAGATATCCTGATCGACGCCATAGCCAGGAGCCGCACCAATGCGGAAGCCGCCCGCCTGCTGCGCCTTTCGAAACAAAGCTTTTATTATAAGCTGAAGAAGCATGGTCTGGCCGGAGATCACTCCATCGGGCCCGACAGAGTATACCAGCATTGATCAGACATATGAAAAAAGGACGGCGCAGCCGTCCTTTTGGTTTTAGAATTTCTTATTTGCCTTCTTGCGTGCTGCTTCTGACTTCTTCTTCCGCTTTACACTGGGCTTTTCGTAGTGTTCTCTTTTTCTGAGTTCGGACATGACGCCATCTTTAGCACAAGAGCGCTTAAATCTTTTAAGTGCACTTTCCAAGCTTTCGTTATCTCTGACTATGACTTGTGCCATTACTTCGTTTCACCTCCTCACTTCTTTGAAGATTCACCCGCAGGGCGGGGAATTCATCTTAACAAAAGGTATTATACATAGATGACCTGGGCTTTGCAAGCACTTTTTCCTTCAGATCAGCCCGGAGGCCAAAGCATCCGGCGTTTGCCCAATAGATGGAAATGCAGATGCTTTACGGACTGCATTCCGTCCGCTCCGGTGTTGGCCACCAGCCGGTATCCGTTCTCCAATCCCAGTTCCCTGGCCAGGTCCTTTACCGCGAGCATCAAATGCCCCAGAAGCGCCGCATCGCTGGGCGTCGTGTCGTCCAGAGAGTCCAGATGCTTTTTCGGCACGATCAGAACGTGAACCGGAGCCTGGGGTTCCAGGTCGTGGAAGGCATAGATCCATTCGTCCTCGTAGGCTTTTTTCGAGGGGATCTCTCCCTTCGCAATTTTACAGAATATGCATTCTGTCATTCTATTGTTCCTTTCCGGCTATGATGCCCTCTTCGTAAGGCTCTTGCGCCACGATGTCCAGGAATCCGCCCTCCGGCAGTTTTCCCGAGGGACATGGCCCGTAGACCGTCACAAATTGATCCGAATGCCCTTTCCAATAGGGCTGACCGGCGGTGTCGAAAACGATTTCTTCCGGCAGGACTCTGAGTCTCTGCCCTTTAAGAGATTGGAGAAAAGATTCCGCCGCCTCGCCGGCCGTTTCGATCAGGCGTCGATTCCTTTCCTTTTTGACCGGCGGAGAGATCCATCCGCCCAGCTCGCCGGCCTTGGTAAGCGGTCTTTTCGAATAGGGGAACGCATGGACTTTCAGATACCCCACCTGCCTTACCAATTCCTGACTCTGTTGAAAATCTTCTTCGGTCTCCCCGGGAAATCCGGTGATGATATCCGTGGTGATCCCATAGAAAGGATCTGCTCGCCGAAGGACCCGGACGATTTCCATATACTCCGCGACGGTGTAGTGGCGGTTCATCGCCCGAAGGATCCGGTCGCTTCCGGACTGCACGGACAGGTGCATGTGATGGCAGAGTTTGTCGAAGACCAGAAGCTTTTCCACGTAGGCCGCATCCACCACCGTGGGCTCCAGAGAGCCCAGCCGGATCCGAAAATCGCCCTCCAGCCCGCTGATTGCTTCTACGACGGAGGCTACGCCGCCGGAACGTCCCTTTTGGTCGGCCCCGTACAAAGCGGTGTTGATGCCGGTCAGCACCAGTTCCCGATAGCCCAGCGCCAGCAGTCCTTGCGCTTCCCGGAGGATCTCTTCCAAGGGCCTTGAGCGGACCGGCCCTCTCGCGTAGGGGATGACGCAGTAGGAACAGAACCGGTCGCAGCCGTCCTGGATCTTGATCAGCGCCCGGGTGCGCCCTTCCGACGCGCTAAAAGGTCTTGCCTGCTCTTCAGCCGGCGCCCCTTCTTCGCCTATACCCGCGGTATCTTGTGGACGGCGATCCAGGATCAAGGCTTCCACCCTGTCCAGGACCTTGTCCTTTTCTCCATTGCCCAAAACGATATCCGCTTCGGCCACCCGCGCCACTTCTTCCGGATTGGTCTGGGGGTAGCAGCCCATGACCACAAGGATGCTGGAAGGATTCTGCCGTTTGACGCGCCGCATAAACTGTCTGGACTTCCGGTCGGCCAGCCCCGTGACGGTACAGGTGTTCAAAATATAGACGTCCGCCTCTTCCCGCGGATCCAGGACCGCATACCCGGCCTTGCGAAACTGGCTTTCCAAAGCTTGGGATTCGTATTGGTTGACCTTGCAGCCAAGGGTATAAAAGGCGACGGTCCGCGTCATTGCGCCTGACCTTTCTCTACAGCACTTTTTTCCAGATCCAGGAGCAATTCCTTTTTGTCCAGTCCGCCGCCGAAGCCCACCAGCTTCCCGTCGGAGCCGATCACCCGATGGCAGGGGACGATGACACTGATAGGATTTCGGTTGTTGGCCATGCCGATGGCCCGATAGCCGAGAGGACAATTGGCGTATTCGGCCATCTGCTTGTAGGTGCGGGTCTGTCCGTAGGGAATGGTGCGAAGTCCCTCCCAGGCTTTCAGCTGAAACGGTGTGCCTTCCGGGGCCAGGGGGATATCGAACTGCCGGCGTTTGCCGGCAAAGTATTCTTTCAATTGATCCTGGACCTTCTGCAGCAGCGGCGTGGTCTTTTCCTCAAAAAATACCGTTTCCCCGCCCACTTTTGCCAGCACTTCGTGCCCTTTTTCCCCGGCAGGCTTCGGTTCTTTTCTGGCGCAGAAAAGCACATGAGTGAGCGCTCCGTCCTTTTCCACCAGTTGCAGCCTGCCCACGGGAGAATCCATATAACACCCGTATCTCATCTTTTCGATCTCCTTTCGGCCTCTGGCCGTTGCTCCCTTTGTCCCGCTTGACGAAAGCCTGCGGATTGCGGTATCATTTTATCAAATTTACCGATAAACCGCAACGAAAAGCAAAGGAGAAGCTATGCTCATACTGCATGTGACCTTTCGCACCCATCCGGGGATGGCGGAAGAATTCGTAAAAAAGGTGCTGGAGGAAGGGATCGCCAGAGATTCGGAAACCGAACTGGGGAACAAATACTACGACTTCTATTATTCGGCGGAGAACGAAGACGAAGTGATGCTGCTGGAGAAATGGGAAAACCAGGAAGTGTTGGATCGGCATTGCGAACAGCCGCACTATAAACGTATGGGTGAGCTGAAAAATAAATACATTTTGGAGACTATTATAGAAAAATATGAAATAAAGTAAAAGAAGAGAGAGGCTAACGCCTCTCTCTTCTTTTAGCGGATCGCGTCGCAGTGAACCACATGGACCTGCACGCCGGCTTCCTGATAGGGCCTGTACACGATCTCCGGCGTCCCGCTGTCTGTGATCAGATGGTCCAGGCGGCTGGCGGGACAGATGATGTAGCGCGATACGATCCCGAACTTGCTGTGATCCGCGACCCCGATGATGCAGTCCACCCTCTCGATAAAGTATCGGATCATGGCTGATTCGTTGACGCGGTAATCGGTAAGTCCCTTGTCCGGAGTAATGCCGCCGATGCTCAGGATCAATTTATTGACATTGAATATCTCCAGATTCTGGACCGCCATGACCCCCGAAGCGGAGTAGTCGTCCCCCTGGACCTGCCCGCCCAGACAGAAAACATTGATGTTCGGCGTGTTGGCAAGCTCCATGGCGATCGGTAAAGAATTCGTAATAACCGTTACATTATTCTTGTCGTGAAGGAGGCTGGCCACTTCCAGTGTTGTGGTGCCCGGCGCGATCAGCACCGTGTCCCCCTCGCAGACCATCTTTGCCGCAGCCTCGGCGATCGCATGCTTTTCGATGGCATGCTCTTTCTCTCTGGATTGATAGGCCGACTCGTTCATATAGCGGCGGATGCTGATGGCGCCGCCGTGGACGCGCTGCGCGTCTCCCTCCTGCTCCAGGCGCTCCAGATCCCTGCGGATCGTTTCCGAAGAGACATTGAACTTGATGCTCAGCTCCTGTGCGACCACATAGCCGGAGCTGTTCAATATTTCTTTGATGCTTTCCCTTCGCGCATGCCGCATGCTTGGCCTCCCTTTATCCTGTTTGCCTGCTTTTTCATTATTATAGCTCATGTATTATCAAGAATCCACAACAAATGGTATCGATTGGCCATAAATATTGCGTTTTGCAAAATTATCGCACTTATTCCCAACTTTTCTATTGACATTCCCTCGTGACAATTTTAATATATTACTAGAAGAAGAATCCCTATTTCGCCTGTAAAAATTGCGGCGGGAACGCCGAGAAAGAGGCCCACGACATGAAGCCCTATTTGTTCAGCCCAGGTCCAGTGATGGTCGAGGAACCTGTCCGCGCAGCCTTGAGTCATTATGATATCTGCCACAGAAGCCCTGAATTCGAGGAATTGTACGCAAATATTCAGGAGAAGATCCTGCGTCTGTTCGAGGCGGACGACAGCTATTGTTCTGTGGTCGTTTCCGGTTCCGGCACCTCTGCCAACGAAACCTGCCTGTCCTCGGTTTTCGGCCCCGGCGACGAGGCTTTGCTGCTGAGCAACGGGGAGTTCGGGAGCCGGCTGTATGAAATTCTCAGCAAGTACAAAGTCCCTACCCACAACCTGGAATGCGGTTGGGGCAAGCTTCCCGATTTGGAAGAGGCAGAAAAGATTTTAAAAGAAAACAGCCGGATCACTTACATCTGCATGGTTTTCCACGAGACCAGCACCGGCATGATCAACCCGGTCCACCAGGTCGGCCTTCTGGCAAAAAAATACGGCAAGCGTTACTTCGTGGACTGCGTCAGCGCCGCAGGCGGCGAACACATCGACGTTGTGAACAACCACATCGATCTTTGCACCTCTGTGGGCGGGAAATGTCTGGGCGCTTATCCCGGCTCTGCCTTCGTCTGCGGAAAAGAATCCCTGATGGCCGCACTGACGCCCGAGCAGGGCAAAGGTGTTTACCTGAACCTTGCGAAACATTATCTGATGGCTAAAAAATGCAATCAGACGCCCAACACGCCCAATGTCACCCTGTTTTGGGCTTTGGACGCAGCCCTGGATTGGGCGCTGGACCGGGAAACCTTAAGCGGCCGGATCGCGCGCTATCAGGAATGCTCCAAGATCCTTCGGGATGGCATGCGAGAGATGGGCCTTCGCTTTCTTCTTCCGGATGAGCAGATGGCCAGCACCGTCACCAGCGTCTTCCTGCCCGAGGGCAAAGATGTCACCGCCTTTGTGGCAGAGCTCTCCGATGAAGGTTACACGGTATACCCGGGCAAAGGAAAATATTTTGAGTTGAATATGTTCCAGGTGGCGACCATGGGCGCCATCTATCCGGACGACTGCAAAAAATTCCTGACCGTTTTGAAACGGCATATCTGATCCTCGCGGCAAAAGCCGATGCGCTCATCGCGCATCGGCTTATCTCCTCCAAACAGACAGCTCCCGCCAAGGCGGGAGCTGTCTGTTTTATTCATTCTTCAAACCTGTCACCGCAGAATGTCGACTTCTTCCATCAAGGTCAGCATAGTCCCGACTCCGGCCTTTTCCGCCTTTTCCAGGATCATCTGGCCGACCGCCACATCCGAAAGCGCCACGCCGTGGGAGGAAGTGATGACAAACTCGTTCTCATCAGCGCGGCCAAGCGCATCGCCGTTGATGATGTCGCCCAGGATCTGATATTCCTGGGGCAGCCCGTCCGTATACTTGCCGTCCTGCAGATAGGTCTGCACAAGATTCCAGTCGTCGCAGACAAAACGGTCGGCAAAGCGGGTATAGGTTTTGCCTTCCCAGGCCGTGCTCTCCAAAGGGATGCCCAGCATTCCCTTGTGGAGCATTTCGCTGTAAATCAGAGGTTTGTCGCCCCTCTGGGTCGCAGTGAGAAGAATTTGCGAATCGTCGATGGCCTTCTGCCTCTCCTCGTCGGTAAAAATCGGGATGAACTCCACATCGGGCATTAAAGGACGCATCTTCTTCAGATAATTATCCGTGACGCTTTGAAAAAGATCCCCGATGTAAATGCGCTCAAGCTCCGGAATGACCAGTTTCAACAGCCGGGCGTTCCACCTGCCCTGCTCTCCGGCGCCGATGATGGTCATAGCATAAGTGTTTTTCATTTTGCAGTATTTGGCCGTGACCGCTGCCACGGCGGCCGTGCGGATCGCCGTGATCCAGCGGGCGTCCATGACCGCCTGCACAGCGCCGGTCTCACAATCGTTCATCACCATGATGCCCCAGGTGACGGGCAGGCCTTCCTGGCGGTTTTCGGGGTATCCCGCCACCCACTTGAGACCGGCGATGTCGTGCTCTCCGCCCACGTAGGCAGGCATCGCGTTGATATAGGTCTGGGGACGGGTGTTCACGTGGATCTTGACCGGGAGCTGACAGTTCCCTTTGCCGAATTCAGACATCACTTTTTCGACCGCGTCGATCACATCCAGGTAGGGAATATTCAAAGATAATATGTCCTCTTGCGAGAGGTATCGAAATTCCGCTTTATGCATCATGCATTACTCCTAAGCTTCGGACTTGCTATCATTCGGAAATCAGCTGCTATTTGATATCACTGGGCGATTTTAGTACCAAGCACCAGGTTGGGCAGCCAGGTGGAGAGCTCCGGGATAAAGGTGATCATCATCAATGTGGGCAAATATGCAAAAA
>CAZCTS010000036.1:0-13325 GCA_964501635.1 uncultured Oscillospiraceae bacterium
GCTTCTTTTGGATGTGTTTCAAAAGCTCACCGACCGGGTCTGCTTCTTCATCCCGTCCCGGTTCAAAGAAGGGTACGGCCTTACGCCCGACGCCATCCGGGGTCTCGCCCAAGCCGGCGCCGATTTGATCGTCACGGTGGACTGCGGCAGTTCCTCTATCGAAGAGGTAGCCTACGCCCGGTCCCTGGGTGTGGAGATGATCGTGACGGACCACCACACGCCCCGCCCCGACGCGGCGCCCGACTGCCTGTTCCTGAACCCCAAACGCAAGGACAGCAGCTATCCCTTTCCGCACTTGTCCGGCTGCGGCGTGGCCTTTAAACTGGCCCAGGCCCTCCAGCGGCTTCTGGAACAAAAGGGGGATCAGCGCTTTACCAAAACGGATCTGAATCAATTGCTGGATCTGGTGGCCATCTCCACGGTGGCCGACGTGGTGCCCCTTCTGGACGAAAACCGCACCCTGGTCAAATACGGCCTCGAAGTGATCAACCGCAGGCAACGGCCGGGCCTGGAAGCCCTGCTGGAAGCCCTGGATTTAAAGGGAAAGACCCTGGAAACCGATCAGATCGCCTATCAGCTGGCCCCCAGCATCAACGCCCTGGGGCGGATGCAGACGGCGGATCTGGGCGTCCGGCTTCTGCGGGGCGCCCCGCAGGACCGCGCCGAACTGGACCGGCTGGCGGCCTCCATGATGGACAACAACCGGGTCCGGAAATCCGAGCAGGAGAAGACCGGCAAGCTTTGCCGGGATATTATCGAAGAAGGGGATTCCGGGGATCTGTTCCCGGTGGTCTTTGCGCCCGAGGCCCACGAAGGGGTGGCCGGGATCGTGGCGGGACACCTGAAAGAAGCCCTGTACCGGCCGGTCTTTATCGTCACCGCCGCAGGGGAGGGACTGGTCAAGGGGACCGGCCGTTCCGTGCCGGGTTTGGATCTTCACGGCATGCTCACCGGCGTATCGGAGCTTTTTGAACGATACGGCGGTCATGCGGGGGCTTGCGGTTTTACGATGAAGAAGGAAAACCTGGAACGTTTTCGGCAGGTCATGCAGCAGGAAGTGGCCTGTCGTCTGGAAGAAAACCCGGATTTGCTGGAAGAGGAGATACTCGTGGCCAAGGAACTGGAGACCCCGGAGAAGACCGTGGAATTCGCCCAGCTTTTGAGCAGCCTGGAGCCTTACGGCGAAGCGAATCCCAAACCCCTGTTCTGCGCGGGGCAGGTGCGGATCGAGTCCCTGGCTTCCATGGGAACCCAGAGCGAGCACCTGCGATTTGTAGCCAGAGGCGCCGACGGCGCGGCGCTTCCCTGCATCTTGTTCCGCCGGGCGGCGGACTATCAGGAGCTGCTGCAGACAGGCAGCGTCCTGGATGTGGTGGGGGAACTCAACGTCAACGAATTCAGAGACAGCCGTCAAGCACAGCTGGTGGTGCGGGATCTAAAGAGGAGCAGCATACGATGATAACTCTGCGCAGAAGCCTTTTGGTTTTTTTGGTGGCCGCAGCCCTGGCGGCCGGCGGTTTCGCCATGGCTTTTTATACGGGCGCCGGATGGGAAGGCTTAAAAGCCCGCTTTTCCGGGGACCGGGTGTCCATTTCCGCTCAGGAGTACGAGAAATATCGCCGTTTCCTGGACAGCTACGGAAAGGTGGACGCTTTACGAAATTATATCGACGAGAATTTCTACAAAGCCGTGGCGCCGGAAGACCTGGAGCTGGGGCTGCTCCGGGGGTTGTTCATGGGTCTGGAGGATCCTTATTCCTACTACATGACTGCGGAGGAATACGATTCGGTCATTATATCTCTGACTGGCGAATACTCCGGCATCGGGATCACCCTTTCCCCCAATGCGGAGGGATTTATCGAGGTGATCACGCCCACGGAAGGCTCGCCGGCCTTCGAAGCGGGCATCCGCAGGGGAGATGTGATCCTGGCCGTGGACGGGGTCCAATACCAAGGCGCGGAGATCGATGTGGCCGCGGCCGCCATCCGGGGCCGCGCGGGGACCCGGGTCACCCTGGACATCCTGAGAGACGGCCAGGAGCTGGAGCTGACCATCCGAAGGGCGAAGATCGTTTCTCAAACCGTCCGCTGGGAGTGGCTGGAGGATCAGATCGGCTACATCCGCATCCAATCCTTCGAAGAGAGCACGGCCGTGGATTTTGAAAAAGCGCTCAAAACCCTGGAGAAGGAAAACGCCAGGGGATTCGTGCTGGACTTGCGGGACAATCCGGGGGGCCTGGTGGACATCTGCATCGACGTGGCGGATCTCCTGATGGATAGGGGCACCGTGGTGTACAGCCAGGATAAAAACGGAAACCGGGAGTATTACGATGTGCAGGACGGCTCCACGGAACTGCCCTTTGTAGTCCTGGTGAACGAAGGGACGGCCTCTTCCGCAGAGATCCTCAGCGCAGGCATTCAGGACAACGAAGTGGCCAGGGTGATCGGGACCCAGACTTACGGGAAGGGCATCATTCAGCAGCTGGATCAGCTGGCGGACGGAAGCGCCGTCAACCTGACCATCCTCCAATACTTCTCGCCGAAAGGCCATGTGATCCACGAAGTGGGCATCCAGCCCGACGAAGTGGTGGAGCCCCTGGAAGAAGACTTCAGCCCCGAGGGCGCCATGGTGCGGGACCGGCAGCTGGATCGGGCGCTGGAGATCCTGAAGCAGCCGAAATGATCGCCCGCGGGCAGGGGTGGAGCCGGTGTGCCGCCGGCTAGGCTTCCTGCTCCTCCAGACGTTTCAGGATGGTGGTGTACCCCTCCGCGCCGTAGAGAAGGCACTTGTTGATGCGGCTGATGGTGGCGGCGCTGGCCTTGGTGGAGGCCGCGATCGCATGGTAGGTCTGCCCCCGATGGAGCATCCGGGCCACTTCCCAACGCTGGGAGATGGCTTGCAGCTCTTTGATCGTCATCAGGTCCTCAAAAAAGCGGTAGCATTCCTCCACATTTTCCAAAGCCAGGATCGCGCCGAAGAGGTCGTCGTTTTCCCTGGACTGGAACTTGGAAGCGTAGGTCATGAGCGGCCTTCCTTTCTCTTTAACACGATAGTGCGCGACTGTGATGCTGTCATTATAATCCCCTCAGTATCGTTTGACAAGCAGGGCGGCTTCCAGTATAATTACGCCGTGATAAATTGCCCCGATGTATTACAATTGCAAGGGAGTAGCTTTAAGCCGGCGATCAACATTCCGTGCATGCCTTAATAGGCAGCGCTGGTTGCGGGCCCGTAGAAGGTAGCCAGACTTACAATTACGTTTCGCCTGCAGGCAGGCGTCGGTAGTTGGGGTCTGCTTTTAATATTTGGAGGAAAACATGCATCATCAAAAACGGGAAGAGGTGCTCCGGACGCTGGATACAGATCCGGGAATAGGACTGAGCGCTTCGGAGGTCCAGCGGCGTCTGGCCGAACACGGGCCCAATGCCTTCGAGGAAAAAAAGCCCAAGACGCTGTTCCAGATGTTCCTGGCGCAGCTTCGGGATCCCATGATCTATATCCTGATGGGCGCCGTGGTCATTTCGGCGGCGCTGGGGGAATTCAGCGACGCCGCCATCATCGTGGCGGTCATCCTGCTGAACGCCATCGTGGGCGTCGTGCAGGAGGCCAAAGCGGAGAAATCCCTGGAAGCGCTCAAAAAATTATCCAGTCCCGTGGCCATGGTCCGGCGGGAGGGCAAGCTTTGCGAGATCCCCGCCGCTCAACTGGTCCCCGGGGATGTGGTCCTTCTGGAGGCCGGGCGTATCGTCCCGGCGGATCTGCGCCTGCTCTCTTCGGTGAATTTAAAAATCGAAGAGTCCGCCCTCACCGGCGAATCGGTGCCTGTGGAGAAGGACGCGGATTTTGTGGCCGAGGAAGAGGCGCTCCTGGGCGACCGCATCAACATGGCCTACCTGTCCACCGCCGTTTCCTACGGCAGGGGCGAAGGGGTGGTCGGCTACACCGGCATGGCCACCGAGATCGGAAAGATCGCAAGGATGATCAGCGAGGCGGGCACCGAGATGACTCCCCTGCAAAAGCGCCTGGCGGATCTGGGGAAAGTCCTGGGTATCGTGGCGGTGGTCCTGTGCGTGGGCCTGTTTGGGGTGGCCATGCTCCAGGGCAGAGACCTGATGGAAATGCTCCTGACCGCCATATCCCTGGCCGTGGCCGCCATACCCGAAGGCTTGCCCGCCGTGGTGACCATCGTGCTGGCCCTGGGCGTGCAGCGCATGGTCAAGGTGAACACCATCGTCCGCCGGCTGCCCTCCGTGGAGACCCTGGGCTCCGTGAGCATCGTCTGTTCCGATAAGACCGGCACCCTGACGCAGAATAAAATGACGGTCACCCGGCTGTTCATGAACGACACCACCATCGAGGCCTCCCAGGCGGATTATGACACCTACCGCATCCTGATCAACGGGATGATCCTCTGTTCCGACGCCACGGCGGAGGGAGACGTCCGCCTGGGCGACCCCACCGAGCTGGCCCTGGTGGACCTTGGACTGGCCAAGGGCGTCACGAAGGCGGAGCTGGAAGCCCGGACCCCCCGGGTGAACGAGCAGCCCTTCGACTCCACCCGGAAAATGATGACCACGGCCCACATCGATCAAGGCGGACGCATCCTTTCCTATACAAAAGGGGCCATGGACAACATCATCCGCAACTGCCCCCAGATCCTGCGAAACGGCGAGGTCCAGCTGCTCACGGGCGTCGATATGGAAGCCATCGAAGGAGCCGCCCGGGATATGGCGGCCGACGCGCTTCGGGTCTTGGCCCTGGCTATTCGCTGGGACAACCAGGACGCCAGAGAGTCCGATCTGATCTTCGTGGGCCTGGTGGGCATGATCGATCCGCCTCGTCCGGAAGCGGCCGAAGCGGTCCGCATATTCAAAGAAGCCTCGGTCACCACGGTCATGATCACCGGCGACCACAAGGACACGGCCTTCGCCATCGCCAAAGAACTGGGCATCGCCGATTCCCCCGGACAGTGATGGATCTGCGGGTATTCGCCCGGGTGTCTCCTGAAAACAAAGTGATGATCGTGAACGCCTATCGCTCCCACGGCCACATCGTCTCCATGACCGGGGATGGCGTGAACGACGCGCCCTCCCTGAATGCGGCGGACATCGGCGTGGCCATGGGCATCACCGGCACCGACGTGGCCAAGAGCGCCGCGGACATGGTGCTCACCGACGACAACTTCGCCAGCATCGAAAAGGCTATCCACGAAGGGCGGGTCATCTACAACAACATCCGAAAGACCGTCCTCTTCCTGTTGTCCTCCAACTTCGGGGAGATCATCACCATGTCCGCCGCGATCATCGCAGGACTTTTTTCGCCGCTCAAAGCCATCCACATCCTCTGGGTCAATCTGATCACCGACTCCCTGCCGGCCCTTGGGCTGGGCGTGGACGAGGGCACGCCCGGGATCATGAAGGAGAAGCCCAGAGATCCCAAAGAGAATCTGTTCGCCCACGGCGGCCTGGCCACAACGCTTTTCTACGGGACCGTCATCGCCGGCATCACCCTGGGCGCCTTTTTGATCGTCCCCATCGAAATGCTCCTGGAGGCGGGGCGCAGCTTGTCAGTAGAGGGAATCAACGAAATGATGGCCACAGGCAATACCTACATGCGCTGCCAGACCTACGCCTTCACCACCTTGGGAGTGTCCCAGCTGTTCCACGCCATCGGGATGCGGGATGTCAAAACCTCGGTGTTCCGCATGAACTATTCCCGCAACAAGATGATGATCTTCGCCTTCTTTTTCGGACTGGTCCTGCAGCTGGCCGTCACGGAAGTGCCCTTCTTCGAGCGGATCTTCGAAACGGTGGAATTGCTGCCCGTCGAATGGGGAAGGCTGCTGATCCTCTCCACGGTGCCGCTCTGGTTCCACGAGCTCAGGGTCCTTTATTTTAAATTTTTCTCCGGACAGAAGGTGTCATGAAGCTTTTTGTGCTGAAAAAACTGCAGGGCAGGAAATACGATTCGGAGGACCTTCTTCGCAAGGTCCTTCGGCTTTCCGGCCTGGAGGATGCGCAAGTCTTCCGGGCGGAGAGCGGGCGCCTCGGTGTCAGTTCTCCCGACGGCGGAACACCCCTTCACGTCTCTGTCAGTCACACCCCGCGCTGCTGGGTCTGCCTGACGGATACGGCGGGACCCGTGGGCGTCGACATCGAAGAAAAAAGCCGGAAGATCCGTCCGAGGGTCCTGGGCGCCCTTCATCCCCTGGAGCGGGAATCCCTCTCCGGACTGGAGAGCGGCTCGGCGGAATGGAACCATGCTTTCCTGGATATCTGGACCCGCAAGGAGAGTTATGCCAAATATCTCGGCAGCGGTCTGGCCCGGGGTTTTTCGTCTTTTTCCGTCCTGGAAGCCTCCGGTGTCCCGGCGAAGATCCTCCCCGGCGAGGAGGGCGCTCTTGCCTTCATTCAAAGCCTTCCGGTCTCCCGGGATCTGCAGCTCGCCTTTTGCGCTTCCCACGCCGAGGACGGGGTGGAGATCCTAGCCCTGAAAGATCCGGGCCGGCCGCTGCGGTCTGCGGAAGAACAGGCTGCGGAGCTCCTTGCCCGGCGGGACTACACGGCGAAGGATTTGAAAGAGCGCCTGATCGGGAAGGGCCACGACCCTCGCGAAGCCGCCGAAGCGGTCTCCCGGGCCATGCAGGCCGGTTACCTGGACGACGAAAATTTTGCCCTGCGATACGCGCAAAGAGCCCTGGATCAAGGGAAGGGCATGTATCGAGTCGTTCGGGAATTGGTCCAAAAAGGGCTGGAAGAAGAGCAGGCGAAAGCCCTGGTCGGGGAGCTGTGGTCCGAGCAGATGGAAAGCGAAGGAGAACGAGCCTTCCGCCTGGCCCGGATCATGCTGGAGCAGAGCGAGGGATCCGCGGCCGGAGCGCCGCTCTCACAAAAGACAATAGGGAAGATCGCCCGGCGCCTTTCGTTCCTGGGCTACGAACCCTCCCTGATCTATGGGGTCCTGGAGCGTCTCCGTCCCTAAACTTGACGGAAGAGCGGCTTTAAACTATACTATTTAATTGTGCAATCGATTCAAATACTGCGGATTTACAAAGGAAACAGACATGTTCAAGCATCTATCGGAAAAACCCATCGCAGAAGTGCAAAACGCCCAGGCCGACGCCTGGGAAGCGGAGCATCTGCTGGAGAAATGCGTTTCGACCCGCGAAGGCGGGCCGGCGTTTTTATTCTACGAAGGACCGCCCACCGCCAACGGCAAGCCGGGCATCCACCACGTGATCGCCAGGACCCTCAAGGACTCGGTCTGCCGCTACAAGACCATGCAGGGCTACCAGGTCATCCGGAAAGCCGGCTGGGACACCCACGGCCTTCCCGTGGAGATCGAAGTGGAAAAGCAGTTGGGCATGTCGGGCAAGAAGGACATCGAGGCCTACGGCATCGGGGCCTTCAATCAAAAGTGCCGGGAATCCGTGTTCACCTACGAGAAAATGTGGCGGGAAATGACCCGGCGCATGGGCTATCTGATCGACATGGACGACCCCTACGTGACCCTGGACAACAATTATATCGAGTCGGTCTGGTGGCTGCTGAAGGAATTTTTTAAAGGCGGGCTCATCTACGAAGGGCACAAGATCCTGCCCTATTGCCCCCGCTGCGGCACAGGGCTGGCCTCCCACGAGGTGGCCCAGGGCTACAAGGAAGTGAAAGCCAACACCCTGACCTGCCGCTTCCGCAAGAAGGGCGAGCCCAACACCTATTTTCTGGCATGGACCACCACTCCCTGGACCCTGGCCTCCAATGTGGCCCTGACCGTGGGCGCGAACATCGAGTATGTCAAGGTTGAGCAGAACGGAGAGCAGTTGTACGTGGCCCGGGCGCTGGCCGAAAAGGTCCTGGGCCCCCACGGCCCCTACACAGTTCTGGAGACCCTCAAAGGCAGCGAACTGGAATACATGGAATACGAGCAGTTGATGCCCTTTATCCAAGTGGACAGGAAGGCCTTCTATGTGACAGTGGGCGACTACGTCACCGTGGAGGACGGCACCGGGATCGTCCATACGGCCCCCGCCTTCGGCGAGGACGACTATCGCACCGGCCGCAAATACGACTTGCCGGTGCCCAATCCGGTGGATGAAGAGGGCCGGTATACGGAGACTCCCTGGGCCGGCCGTTTTGTCATGGAGGAAGGCCTGGATGTGGACATCATCAAATACCTGGCCTCCGGCAACAAGATCTATGCCAAGGAAAAACTGGAGCACAACTATCCCCACTGCTGGCGCTGCAGCACCGCTCTCATTTATTATGCCAAGCCTTCCTGGTATATCGAAATGACGAAGCTGAGGGATCAGCTGGTGGCCAACAACGACGCCACCAACTGGTATCCTCCCTTTATCGGAGAAGGGCGCTTCGGCAACTGGATCGCCGACGTCAAGGACTGGGCCATCTCCCGAAGCCGCTACTGGGGCACCCCCATCAACATCTGGCGCTGTCCCTGCGGCCATCTGGAATCCATCGGATCCCGCAAGGAGCTGGCGGACATGGCCATCGAGCCCATCGACCAGACCCTGGAGTTGCACAGGCCTTATGTGGACGACGTGCATCTTCGCTGCCCCGAATGCGGGGAAGCCATGAGCCGGATCCCGGAAGTGCTGGACTGCTGGTTCGACAGCGGCGCCATGCCCTTCGCCCAGCACCACTACCCCTTCGAGAACGCGGACCTGTTCGACGAAAAACTCTTCCCTGCGGACTTTGTCTGCGAGGGCATCGACCAGACCCGGGGCTGGTTCTATTCGCTCATGGCCATCTCCACCTTTATCAAGGGGCAGTCGCCGTACCGGAACGTGCTGGTCAACGATCTGGTGCTGGACAAGGAAGGCAAGAAGATGAGCAAATCCAAGGGCAACACCGTGGATCCCTTCTCGCTCTTCGACCAGTACGGCGCCGACGCCACCCGCTGGTATTTGCTGTATGTTTCTCCCGTGTGGTTCCCCACCAAGTTCGACGAAGAAGGACTGGTGGACGTGCAGGGCAAGTTCTTCGGGACCTTGCGCAATGTCTACAATTTCTTCGTGCTCTACGCCAACAACGACGGCATCGATCCGCTCGCCTGCTTCGTGGCGCCGGCCGACCGTCCCGAGCTGGACCGCTGGATCCTGTCCAAATACCACCGCCTGGTCCAGGACGTGACCGAAGCGATGGACGCCTACGACCATAACCGCAGCGTGCGGAAGATCCAGGACTTCGTGGCCGAGGATCTCTCCAACTGGTATATCCGGCGGGCCCGGAGGCGTTTTTACGCCGACGGACTTTCCGATGACAAGAAGAGCGTCTACGCCACCACCTTCGAAGTGTTGGAAGGCGTGGCCCGCATCATCGCGCCCTTCGCCCCGTTTATTTCCGAGGAGCTCTACACCCATTTGACGGGGGCGGAGTCGGTCCACCTGGCCGCCTATCCGAAGGCAGACCTGTCCCTGATCGACACAGAACTGGAAGAGCGGATGGACCTGGTCCGCCAGATCGTCACCATGGCCCGCGGCATCCGGGAAAAATCCCGGATCAAGGTGCGTCAGCCCCTTCAGGAGCTTCTGATCGACGGAAAGTACGAGGAGATGATCTCCTATATGTCGGATCTGATCCAGGAAGAGCTGAACGTCAAAAGCGTGGTGTTCGAAAAGGATATGGACCGGTTTATCAACTACGGGCTGAAGCCGGACTTTAAGACCGCTGGACCCCTGCTGGGGGCCAGGATCAAAGCCTTCGGCGCCGCCCTTGCCAAAGCGGACGCCAAGGAGCTGATCGGGATCCTTTCCCGGGAGGGCTCTGTGGATCTGGATCTGAACGGCGAGGCCACCCCGGTCACCCCGGCCATGGTGGACGTGGCGGTCACGGCCAAGGAAGGCTTCACCGCCGCGCTGGAAAACGGCCTCTGCGCGATCCTGGACACCACGGTCACGAAGGAGCTGGCGGTGGAAGGTTTGGCCAGGGAACTGATCTCCAAGGTCCAGCAGATGCGCAAGCAAAAGGATTTCGATATGATGGACCGCATCCGCATTTATGTGGACCCCGGCGAAGCGGTGTCCGAGGCGATCCTGGTCTACGGCGCGTTCATCCGGAAAGAGACCCTGGCGGACGAGATCGTTCAGAAGAGCGGGCTTGCGGCCTTCGATCTGAACGGACAGGCCACGGGCATCGAAGTGGAAAAAATATAAACGAAAACTACAGAGCTACAAGCAAAAACCGCGCCGTCAGGCGCGGTTTTATCGTGAGACGACTTATAAAAGGGCAAATTCCGGCTGGTTCCGGTCCAGCAGTCCGATCTCGCTCCGGCCGCCCAGGGATCCCGTTGCCCTTGCCGCCAGCTCCGCCGCGGCTTCGGCCAAGGCTTCGTGCCTGGCCGGATCCACGGATTCCATGACCAGCAGGGCATTGGTCGTCTGCTCCGTCAGCATGGTGCGGACGCCGTCCCGCCAGTTCCAGCAGCGGCAGACGATGCCCAGTTCGTCCTTGTAGACCACTTCCCCCGGAAGGGCCGGATCTTCGGCCTCGTCTCCCAGGCCCAGGAAGGATTCGCCGCCGGCCGCCAGGGTCAGGAGCAGATCCCCCTGAAGGGTGTCGATGTCCTCCCCACCGCAGGGGAGGCCGTATTCCAGGGAAAGCGTATTGTAAAGATCCACCAGGGGGTTGATCGGACCTACCGGGTTCCCCTTTTCCACCCGCTTCAGCAGGTTTTCGATGGAACTCCGGACCCCTTTTTTCGTCTTGAACTGCCGGTAGGCGTCCCGCCAAACGGCCACCGCCGGGTTTTCGCTGAAGATCTCCTTCCCAAGATATTGAAGAGCGCTGGTGTTGGCTTCGGCCAGGCCCCGGGCGATCTGGGGGTGCTCGCCGGAATTCCGGATGCCCTTCAGGCAAACCACGGCGATGCGGGCTTCCGGGAAGAGATTCCAGAAGTCTTGCGCGATGCGGATGTGTTTCATCGTTCCTCCTTGTGTTGCAGGGCGTCCCGGGTCCTACGGAGCTGCCGGGTCATGCGGTTCAGTTCATAAATGCGGGTCACGACTTCCACGGTGCTGTCGTTCCGGTACAGCAGCACCCGGCTCAGGGCCGCCTGCAGCTCGTCGCACAAGCCCCGGGTCCTTCGGATATAGGCCAGGCCCAAGGCTTCGGCCGGGGGCATCTCAGAGTCGCCTTCCGCCTGGTCCGGCGATTCCAGCTCCCGAAGGGGGTAGTGGTAGTCCATTCCGAAAATATCCTTGACGGCCCCGGACAGGGCCTGCTTGAACTCGTTGGTCCGGGCTTCCAGCATTTGCTCCAGCCCCGGTATGAAAACCTTCTGGTCAGCTCCAAGCGAGCGTACAGTATCCACGGCTTGCAGACGGAAATCGTCCAGGGTTTCGTTCATCCGCTTCAGCGCCCCGGACAAAATCAAAGGGGGCATCAGCAGGACTTTCCAGTACAGTTCGATCTGCGCCAGGGCTTCGCTCACGATATCCCGAAGCTTCAGCCGGGCGGATTCGCACATAATGGCCCGGATCCCTGTCCTGCATTCGGCGAGCAGCTTTTGCTTCAGCGCCTCCACGCCGGCGCCGGTCCTGGCGCTCAGGGGAAAGAGGGTCACGTCCGCGCCCATGAGTCTGGAGAGCAAATTTTTGCAGTAAGCCAGAAAAGCCTGGAGCTCCGCCTCGTCGATCAGGTCGATCTTGTTGACCACAAAGAAAAATTTGCCGGCGAAAGCCCGGGTGCTGCGCAGAAATTCGATCTCGATCTCGTTCAGGGGCGTATCCACCGACAGCATAAAAATGACGGCGTCGCTCTCCCGCACGAAGGCGTGGGCGGCGTCGGAATTGTGCTTGTGAAAGGAGCCCACCCCCGGGGTGTCCACCAAGGTAAGGCCTTCCCGGAGAAAAGGGGATCGGCTGAAGATGCGCACCCAGGAAACGTTCAGACGGTTGTCCGGATTTTCCTGCTCGTTGATATAGCGTCCCAGCTCGCCGATCCAGACCGGCTGCACCAGGCCGTTGCGGAACCCCACGGCTGCTCCGGGCTCTCCGCGGCGGATCTGGGTGACGGCGGAGGTGACCGGCACGATGCCCACCGGAAGCAAGTCCTCTTCCAGCAAGGCGTTGACCAGGGCGCTCTTGCCCCGCTTGAACTGGCCGATCACCGCCACGGTGATCAAGTCCTCTTCCAATTTTGCTAAAAGCTTTTCCGCCCGGTCGGCCTGCCTGCCCAAAAGCTCCGAAGCGCGGAGCAGCGCCAGCGTTTCCCGGAGGGTGCCGGTGATCGCGGCAGTGGCTTTGTCCTGTTTGGATCCCCTCATTCCTTCATCAGCCCCGTGGCCTCGTTGAAGGCCCGGGCCAGGTCATCCAGCTCCGCCGCCTGGGCGTGGACGGCTTTCCAGGTGTTCTCCGGGTCGTACCAGAGGGCGTTCAGTTCCTCCACCGTCCGGCCCTGCTGCTCCACCCAGGTGTAGTATTTGAGGTTGTGGATGCGCTTGCGGTCTGCGTAGGTCAGCTCGGCCATGCTGTCGGTGCGAAGGCCCAGCAGGTGAAGCTGATGGTCCAGGGCTGCGCTCTGCACGTCGTAGGCGCCGTGGAGCTCCTCCAGCTCCTGGATCCTTGAGCCGTACATCTCCGCGGAGTCCGTCAGGACGGTGCCCAGGATGTCTTTATCCGTCAGCTCGTAATATTTGGCCATCTTGATGCAGCAGAGCAGGTTGGCGATGCCCGAGATGCCCATCAGGGACAGGTCCTGGATCTGCTCCTCTTCCAGCTTCAGCTCTTCTATGAGATACTGTCTACCCGGCAGGGTGTTGAACAGGCGCAGGAGCCGCTGGGAATCCTCGTCGTCGATGTCGATGACCATATCCGTATTTCTGACGTTGTGGATCCAGGGGATGTGCTTGTCGCCGATGCCTTCGATCCGGTGGCTCCCAAAGCCGTTGGACAGGATGGTGGGGCACTGGAGGGCTTCGCCCACGGCCAGTTTCAGCTCCGGATAGACTTCTTTCAGGTAGTCTCCGGCGCTCAGGGTGCCGGCGGATCCGGAGGTAAAGCAAACGCCGGCAAAGCGGGTGCCCGGCTCCCGCATGTCCTCGTACACGTCGGCCATAGCGGTCCCGGTGACATTGTAGTGCCACAGCACGTTGCCCATCTCCTCGAACTGGTTGAAGACCATCACATCGGGCCGCTGCTTCAGCTCCCAGGATTTGTCGAAGATCTCCTTGACGTTGGATTCGCTGCCCGGCGTGGCGATCACTTCCCCCGCGATGGTGCGCAGCCACTCAAACCGCTCCTTGGACATGCCCTCGGGCAGGATGGCGATGGAGTGGCAGGCCAAAAGCTTGGAATTGAAGGCGCCTCCCCT
>CAZCTS010000037.1:0-12651 GCA_964501635.1 uncultured Oscillospiraceae bacterium
TCGTGGAAGAGGGGGATCTGGTTGAAAAAGGCCAGATCCTGGCTGTGCTGGACGGGAAGGACCTGCAGGAGGAATACCAGAAGGCCGCCAATGCCCTGGAGGAATCCCGCTTCAACTACGAAACCGCCCAGCTGCTTTTCCAGGAGGGAGCCCTGTCCCAGGCCGATCTGATCCAGGCCAGGAACGCCTACGAAAACGCCCGCCTCACCGCGGCTTCTTTTGATGTGGAGGAAAAGACCCACATCCGCAGCCCCATTGCGGGGACCGTCACCCGGGTGAATGTGAACCTTGGACGCTACGCCAACGACACCCAGGACAACAAGCCCATGTTCGTGGTGGAGGATCTGACCCGGCTGAAGATGGACGTCAAGATCAGCGAGTACGACATCGGCAGGATCCTTGTTGGCCAGCGGGTGACCATCACCGCGGACGTCTTGGGCAAGGGCAGCGTGCAGGGCATCGTCAGCCGCATCTCGCCCACGGGAGAGCAGAAGGATCTTTCCTCCAAAGAGATGGTGATCCCGGTCCAGATCGACGTGAACCAGGAGGAGAGCGGCCTGATCGCCGGCGTCACCGCCAAGGCGCGGATCCTGATCGAAAGCAGAAGCCAGGTCCTGACGGTCCCCATCGACGGGGTCCTGGAAGATCCGGAGACCGGGGAATCCTATGTGCTGACCCTGGAGGGGACGGTTCTCCGCCGGGTGCCCGTCACGCCGGGGGTGGAAGGAGACTTCTATTTGGAAGTGGGTCCCGAAGATCTCCCGGAAGGCGCGCCGGTGGTCCTTTCCCCCACCTTCGACCTGACCGACGGCATGGAAGTGCTCGTCCTGCCCGGGCAGTGAGGAGGGACGGCTGACATGAAAGAAGAGATCATTCGGATCGAAAATCTGTCGAAGCTGTACGAAAACGGCGAGTTGTGGGTAAAGGCGCTGGACGATGTGTCCCTGCGGATCCGGCGGGGGGAGTTCATTGCGGTCATGGGGCCCTCCGGCTCCGGAAAATCCACGCTGATGAACATTTTAGGCTGCCTGGACCGGCCCACGGAAGGCCGCTATTTCCTGGAGGGCGTCGACGTGAACGAAAAGGACGACGATGAGCTTTCCCGCATCCGCAACCGGAAGATCGGTTTCGTTTTTCAGACCTTCAATCTGATCCCAAGGACCAGCGCGCTCCAGAATGTGGAGTTGCCGATGATCTATGGAAAAGTGAAGGCGGCGGAGCGGGAGGCCATGGCGCTCTCGCTGCTGGAGCAGGTGGGGCTGGCCGACCGGGCGCGCCACATGCCCAACGAACTGTCCGGCGGCCAAAAGCAGCGGGTGGCCATCGCCAGAGCCCTGGCGAACCGTCCCCAGATCATCCTGGCCGACGAGCCCACCGGGAATCTGGACTCCCATTCATCCCAGGAGATCATGGAGATCTTCTGCCGCCTCAACCGGCAGGAGGGCAACACGGTGATCATCGTCACCCACGAGCGGGAAGTGGCGGAGTACACCGATCGGATCATCACCTTTAAGGACGGATCCGTCGTCCGGGACGAAACCATCCGGGAGGTGTCCTGATGCTTTTCATGGAAAACATCAAGCTGGCGCTTTCTTCGATCAAGATGAACAAGCTGCGCTCGTTCCTGACCATGCTGGGCATCATCATCGGCATCAGCTCCGTCATCGCCATCACTTCCATCGGCGCCAGCGCCGAGGCGGTGGTGAGCAAGGAATTTCAAAGCTTCGGCATGAACAATATGTACGTTTTCATGAACTGGGAGTATTTGCGCGATCAGCCGGCCCAGTACGACGATCTCATCCTGCCGGAGGATATCGAGGCGCTGAAGGAGCGATTTTCAGAGGATATCCTCTACGCGGCCCCGTCTGTATCCGGCTCCAGCCAGACACAGGTGGGCCGGATGAAAGGCAAGCTGGGCATGACCGGCGTCGCCGCCGACTACAACAAATTCTTTCATATGGAGATCATTCACGGGCGGATGATCAACCAGAGCGATCTGGACGGAAAGAGAGACCGGATCGTCATCGACGAAGCGGCCTCCCGGTATTTCTTCAATCGGACGGACAGCGTGGGCGAAAAATTTACGGTAAACATAGGCGGCGAAAACCGGGACCTTACGGTCGTGGGGGTGTACCGGAAAGAGGTCAGCCTGTTCGACCAGCTGAACACCAGCGATTCTTACATGACGTATATCCCCTATCCGCTTCTTCAGACTGCGGACGAGGCCACCTCTTATCTGGAACTCTATACGAATGGAGACAAGGACCAGAACCTGCTGGGCGGGGAGATCGTGCGCTATCTGGCGCGGATCAAGGACAAGGCGCCGGAGTTTTACCGCTTTGAGTCGGCAGAGGTTCAGATGGACCGGATCAATTCCGTCCTGGGCACGCTGTCCATCGCCATCGGCGCCATCGCCGCGATCTCCCTGGTCGTGGGGGGGATCGGCATCATGAATATCATGCTGGTCTCCGTGACGGAGCGGACCCGGGAGATCGGCATCCGCAAAGCCCTGGGGGCCCGCACGAAGGACATTCTGACCCAGTTTCTGATCGAATCCATGATCCTGGCCGCCATCGGGGGAATGATCGGCACGCTGCTGGGCATCGGGATCGCCGCCATCGGCATGAAGATCGCCGGCGTAGCCCTGATCATCGACCCCATGACCGTCCTGCTCGCCGTGAGCTTCTCGGCCGTGGTCGGCATGTTCTTCGGCCTGTATCCGGCCAGAAAGGCAGCCAGACTGGATCCCATCGAAGCCCTGCGATACGAATAGCTTTAATAGAGCTGCCCGGGCGGATATTTTTCCTTCCACAGCTCAGCCATCCGCTTTAGCCGGTCCCTGAAGGCGCCCAGACTTTCCTCGGCGCCTTGTTTTGTTTCTTCCAGGATCTCCATGGCAAAGACCTCAGGTCCGGAGTGGACCCAATCCTGCTGCAGTGCCAGGGTAAAAGGGGAGTTGATCTTTTGCGAGAAGCGGAGGCGGTTTTCCACCGCTTCCAGGTTCACATCGCCTTTGATCAGACTTTTTCCCGTCTGCGTTTGAAAGATGCGGTAGACCCCGGCCGTGATCTTCTGTTGCTTGTACTCCGCGATCAGTTCTTTTTTGCGTGTTCCATCGATCTTCTTCATTGCTGTCCTTCTGCTCTTTCTTTAATAGCCCAATTCCTTCAGGGCTCTGGCCAGCACGGCGAAACGCTCGCTCAAAAGCTCGTCGTCCTTGGCCAGCGCGTCCCGGAACAGGCGGATGTCCTGGCCGATTTTTTCGTTGTCGGTGCAGACGGCCACGGTCATGGCGTCGCCCTGGAGCCCCACTCGCTGGAGGAGCGGATCCGCAGGATCGTAGAGATCCGGAAAGCGGTAGGCTTCGCGAAAGTGCTGCTGGGCGCTGCAGATAAAGATCGCCAGATCCAAAATCCTGTGCAGGGGCAGTTCTTCGGACTGCCGGGACCACTTTTCTCCGGTATAGCGCCAAACTTTCGCAGAGATGTCCACCTTGCCCCGGTCGTTCCACTGGGCCAATCCGAGGGAGAGCCCTTTTGCGTCGCTGTCGTAGGCGAAGCGGCCGTCGATGTTCTCGTAGTTTTCGGCCACGATCACCGGCTTGTGTTTCAGTGTTGTGGGAATTTTCATCTCTTTCCTCCGTCTGCGGATCCGTTGCAGTTTTATTAAATTAGTAAATAACTAAATTAGTTACATAGTAAATCGAATTCTGCCTTCTGTCAAGCGGCATAAGGGAGAATTTTGTGCGGCCCGGCTTTGCGGCAGGGAAAGTCCGTTTGACATCAAAAGGAGATACGATATACTGGATATACGAATCGACTTAATCCAATGACCGGAGTGCAGAACGTATCCAACAGGAGGTTTTCCATGGAAAAAACACCGAAGATCCTTATTCTCAGATGGGAAGCGGGACATGTGCCCGAAGGGCTGATGCAGCTGGAGACCATGCCGGGCAACAGCACCAATCCGCTGTCCTACCCGTTCCCCGTGCGGATGGCCCACGTAAAAGGCGCCAATGTGCAGACCGTGATCACCCACCCCAGCCAGGCGGTCCTTGCGGATATGATCAGCATCTCCAAAGAGCTGATCGAAAAGGAAAACATCAAGGCGATCACCACCAGCTGCGGCTTTAACGCGGTTTTCCAGAAGGAGCTCTCCGAAGCCCTGACGGTTCCCGTCTTCACCTCCGCCTTGCTGCAGGTGCCTTTTGTGCAGTGCATGATCGGCTATCAGCGGACCGTGGGCGTCATCACCGCCAACAAGTCGGCCCTGACGGAAACCCACATGCGTGCCTGCGGGATCACTGCGGAAATGAAGGTGGAAGTGATGGGCCTGGAAAATGCCCCCGAGTGGAGCAAGATCTTCGATCAGCCCGACGAAGCCTTCGATATCGAGATCGTAAGCCAGGAGATCATCAACGTGGCGAAAGAAGGGATCAAACAGTTCCCGGACATGGGGGCCATCGTGCTGGAATGCACGGATCTTCCGCCCTACGCCAAGCGGATCAGCCAGGCCGTGGGCCTGCCGGTCTTCGACTTTAACTCCATGATGGGCCACGTGGCCATCGCCCTGGGCGAGATCAACCTGTATTAGCGGAGCCTCTATGAGCGACTGGACCCTGACGACCATCGGCCTGTTGATCCCCTTAGCGGGAACTGCGCTGGGGGCGGCTTTCGTTTTCTTTCTGAAAGATCAAATGAGGCCGCCCCTGCAAAAAATGATGCTGGGCTTCGCTTCCGGCGTGATGATCGCCGCCTCGGTCTGGTCCCTGATCATTCCCGCCATCGACATGGCCCGGGCCCAGGGGGCGGTCCCCTGGATCCCCGCCGCGGCAGGCTTCCTGCTGGGCGTATTTTTTCTGCTGGGCCTGGACAACCTGATCCCTCATCTCCATATGAATGCGTCGGTGCCGGAGGGAACGGCCGCCCATTTAAAAAAAAGCACCATGCTGGTGCTGGCGGTGACGCTGCACAACTTTCCCGAAGGGATGGCGGTGGGCGTGGTGTTCGCGGGCTTCCTGAGCGGTAGGGCCGATGTGACGGCTGCGGCCGCTTTGGCGCTGTCCATGGGCATCGCGCTGCAGAACGTGCCCGAAGGGGCTGTGATTTCCATGCCCCTGATCGCCCAGGGACTGAGCAGAAAAAAAGCTTTTTCCCTGGGCTTGCTCTCCGGGGTGGTGGAGCCCGCGGGGGCGCTGATCACCCTGGCCCTGACGGGCTGGATCGTCCCGGTCCTGCCTTATATTCTGGCCTTCGCGGCGGGCGCTATGATCTACGTAGTGGTGGAGGAACTGATCCCCGAGGCCCAGTCCGGCCCCCATTCCAATATCGGCACCGTCAGCACGGCCCTGGGCTTCGTCCTTATGATGATCCTGGATGTGGCCCTGGGCTGAGGACGCCGGTATACAACTGATAATATTTTCCTCCCTGGGCGATCAGATCATCGTGGTCGCCTCTTTCTATGATTTTTCCGTCCTCCAGCACCAGGATGGCCTGGGCGTTTTGCACCGTGGACAGCCGGTGGGCGATCACAAAAACGGTCCGGCCCTCCATCAGGCGGTCCATTCCGGCTTGGATGAGCCGCTCGGTGCGGGTGTCGATGCTGCTGGTGGCTTCGTCCAGGATCATGACCGGCGGATCGGCCACGGCGCAGCGGGCGATGGAGATCAGCTGGCGCTGCCCCTGGGAGAGCTCGCTTTCCGTGCCGGAAATGAGGGTCTGATAGCCCTTGGGCAGGCGGCTGATGAAGCCGTGGGCGTTGGCCAGTTTGGCCGCCAGGATCACCTCTTCGTCCGTGGCCTCCAGTCTGCCGTATCGGATGTTCTCCATGATGGTTCCGCTGAACAGGCTGGTGTCCTGGAGCACCATGCCCAGGGACCGGCGCAGAGCCGGCTTGCTGATGTTTTGGATCGGGATGCCGTCATAGAGGATCTGTCCCTGGCGCACGTCGTAGAAGCGATTGATCAGGTTGGTGATGGTGGTCTTGCCGGCGCCGGTGGAGCCGACAAAGGCGATCTTCTGTCCGGGCTTGGCGTATAAGTCGATGCCGTGGAGCACGTCCTTTCCGGTTTCGTAGGCGAAGGTGACCCCCTGCAGGCGGATATCGCCGGCCAGCTGGGTCAAACGAATGCTTCCGTCGGGCAGGGATTCCTTCCAGGCGCACAGCTGGCCGGTCCCTTCCGTCTCTTGAAGGCCTTCGCTGCCGCGGAGGACCCGGGTCAATTCCACATATCCATGGTCTTCCTCCGGCGCCTCGTCCATCAGGTCAAAGACCCGCCGGGCGCCGGCCAGGGCCATGACCACCGAGTTGATCTGCTGGGAGATCTGGCTGACCGGATTGCTGAAACTCTTGGAAAGCGTCAGAAAGGAGGCCAGGCTTCCCAGGGTCAGGGAGGATCCGCCTCCGATGGCCAGCATTCCTCCGGCCACGGCCAGCAGTACGTACTGCAAATTCCCCAGGTTTCCAAGGATCGGCATCAGCATGATCCCGTAGCGGTTGGCGCGGGTGGTGTGCTCGAAGAGCTCCTGATTCTTTTCGTCAAACGTTTCCCGAACGGCTTTTTCCCGGGAGAAAACCTGGATGACCTTCTGCCCGTTCAGCATCTCTTCGGCGTATCCGTTCACTTCGCCCAGGACCTTTTGGCGTCTTTTAAAATATTCGGCGGATTTGCCGCCGATCCGAGCGGTCACCTTAAAAATGACCACCACCATGCCCAGGACCACCAGGGTGAGCAGGGGACTGAGGGCGACCATGGCCGCCAGGACGAAGAGGATGGTCAGCAGAGAGGAGAAGACCTGGGGGATGCTCTGGGAGAGCATCTGCCGCATGGCGTCGGTGTCGTTGGTGTAGCGGCTCATCACCTCGCCGTGGGAATGGGTGTCGAAGTATTGCAGGGGCAAGCGCTGCATGGCGGAGAACATCCGGTTCCGGATAGTCCGCAGCACACCGTGGGAAATGGTCACCATGCTGAGCTGGTAGAGCAGGGACGCGGCGATGCCGGCGGCGTACAATGCCCCCATTTTTACTATCGTCAGGGCCAGGGGGGCCAGATCCCTTTGGCCGGAAAGGAGAAGGGGGCTGATGTAGTCGTCGATGAGCACCCGCAGGAACAGGGCCGAAGCCACGCTCACCAGGGCGCTGAAGACGATGCAGAGCATGGCCAGCAGAAAGCGGCCCCCGTAATCTTTTCCGATATATGCAAGAAGGCGTTTCATGGTCTGCAGGGATCCCTTGTCCAATTTTATTTTTCCCATGGCGGCCGGGTTTGGGCCGGGGCCGGTCTTGTTAAGCGAGGACATCGAAATCGCCTCCTTTCGTCTGGGATTCGTAGACTTCCCGATAGACCGTGTTGCCGGCCATCAACTCCTCGTGGGTCCCAAAGCCGCTGACAGAGCCGTTGTCCAGGACCAGTATGCGGTCCGCGCCCTGGATGGAAGAGACGCGCTGGGCGATGATCAGTTTCGTGGTATGGGGCATTTCCCGGCGGAGGGCTTCCTGGATGCGGGCTTCGGTCTGGGTGTCCACGGAACTGGTGGAGTCGTCCAGGATCAGGATCTTCGGATTTTTCAGCAGGGCGCGGGCGATGCAAAGGCGCTGCCTTTGCCCCCCGGATACGTTGCTGCCCCCCTGTTCCAGGCGCGTGTCGTATCCGGCTGCGAACCGGCTGATAAAGCTTCCGGCCTGGGCCAGTTCGCAGGCCCGCGCCAGCTCTTCGTCCGTGGCCTCCGGGTTTCCCCAGCGAAGGTTTTCCGCGATGGTGCCCGCAAAGAGCATATTCCGCTGCAGCACCAGCGCCACGCTGTCCCGGAGGGCTTCCAGGTCCAGCTGCCGCACATCCGTGCCGCCCACCAGCACCGAGCCTTCCGTGGCGTCGTAGAGCCGCGGGATCAGTTGGACCAGCGTGCTCTTGCCGCTTCCGGTCCCCCCGAGGATGCCGATGGTTTGACCGGATGCGATCTCCAGATCGATCCCCGAGAGGCAGGGAGCCGAAGCATCGCCGGCGTAGCTGAAGGACACATTCCGGAAAGCGATGGATCCGTCCGGGATCGATCGCTGGGGGATTTCCCCCTGGCGAATGGTAGGCTTTTCGTCCAGCACCTCGGTGATGCGGGCGGCGGGCGCCCGGGAGATCGTGGCCATGACCAGCACCATGGAGAGCATCATCAGGCTCATCAGGATCTGCATTGTGTAGGTGATCATGCTCATCAGCTGGCCGGTGGTCATGTCACCCCCCAGGATGAGCTTGGCCCCCACCCAGGAGATCAGGAGCATGCAACTGTAAGCGCTGGCCTGCATCAGGGGCATGTTTGCCGCCAGGTAGCGCTCCGCTTTTGTAAAGAAGCCGTACAAGTCCTCCGAGACTGCGTTGAATTTTTCGACTTCGTGCTCTTCCCGCACAAAGCTCTTGACCACCCGGATGCCCCGAAGGTTTTCCTGGACCACCCGGTTGAGCACATCGTAGGTCTTAAAGACCTTTTCGAAGAGGGGAAGGGCATTCTTGATGATCACGATCAGGCCTGCGGCCAAAAACGGCAGAACGGCTAGGTAGACCAGGGCCAGCCTGCCGTTGATCTGAAAAGCCATGATCATGGCGAACAGAAGCATGGCCGGACTCCTTGCCCCCATGCGGATCAGCATCATAAAGGCCTGCTGCACGTTGGTCACATCCGTGGTGAGCCGGGTGATCAGACTGGAGGTGGAAAACTTGTCCAGATTGGAAAAGGAAAAGCTCTGGATGTTGTGAAAGAGGTCCTGCCTGAGATTTTTGGCAAAGCCTGCCGAGGCCTTGGAGGCCGCGCCGGCGGCCAGCACGCCGAAAAACAGGGACAGCAGAGCCAGCGCCGTCAGCAGGGCTCCTCTTCCCAGGATATAATCCATATCGCCCTTTTCCACGCCCAGGTCAATCAGATCCGCCATGATCAGGGGAATGGAAACCTCCAGAAGCACCTCTATCATAATGAAAAAAGGGGAAAGAAGGGTCTCTTTTTTGTACTCCCGGATCGAAGCCGACAGCTTTTTTATCATTCCTGTTGCGAACCTTTCCAAAAATATGGTATAAGTTAATCTGTATCATTTTATAGCGCGCCGGATTTTATTACAAGGAAATCGGGCCGGGTTTTCAGAAGGGATAGCGAAAATCGCATGAGCAGTCGTAAATCGCGGATCAGGATCACAGCCGTATTGGCGCTGATTTTTATAGTATTTTCCTTTGGGGGCTGCGCCGAAGAGCCGGAACCGCTTGCGGAGGAAAAGATCACCCTGGACTTTTTTGCGCCGGACGCCGCCTTCGAGGTGGCCGTCACCATCGCCCACATGTACAGCGCCTACTATCCGGGCGTGGAAGTCCGCATCACCTACGACGAGGGAGCCACGCTGGCGGCCATGATCGAAGCGGGCTACCGCTGCGACGTCTATCTGTCCGACGATCCGGCCTATCTGGACTGGCTGGACGGAAGCGTGAGCGGCCAGGGGAACCCCAACGGCAACGACCTGCTGATCCAGGAGAGCCGCAAAGACTTGATGACGAAGCCGGCTTCCGAAGAGGGGCCGGAGATCCGGACCTATTCTTTGGCTGCGGTCAACACCTCGCCCCATCCGGCGGAATCCGTCAAGTTCATCGGCTATATGTCCGACGGCACCTGCGACGATGTCTATTCCGAGTATGGATTTTCAAGGATCTCAGAGGAATAGTAATAGACCAGAAGGTCCACGCAGGCGCCGTAGGATCCTATGCCCTGCGCCTGGCCTTGGGACTTCAGATACCCGTCGTAAGCATCTCTGGACCATTCCTCCAGAGGTGTTTTGAATTGAGCCCAGTACTCGATGCTCCTGTTCCAATCGGCCACGGCTCCGGGGGGAAGGCTAGCGGCGATGGCCTGCCAGGCCTGGGGGTCCCGGCTGACCAGGGGGCCGGCCAGGAATTTGAGGCCGCTCAAAGCTCCGGAATAGCGGTAGAGGGGGATGTCCGAAGAAAGGCAGGCTGCCACGCCCAGAAAATCCGCTTCGTCCTCGGAAGCCACAAAGCGCTGATGGGCCAGCTCGTGGGCTATGGCAAAGGGCTGGGCGCTCAGGGGAATGTCCGTGTTGATATTGGCTTCACCCGTAAAGGGACTGTAAAAGCCGGAAAAGCCCATGCGGCTCTGTAATTTGGATAGCAGCAGTTTTTTAGGCAAGGCGTCCTGAATTTTCAGATCCGGAAATTCTTCTTCCAGCGGATCGTAGAGGGAGAGGGCCAGAGGAAAAAACGCTTCGGCCGGATGGTCAAAAAGTCCGGCTTCATCCCGATCCACGGCGTCGGCCTCTTCTGTCAGGATCCCGGCCAGGTAGCTGGCCGTTCGGGTCAGCTCCGGAAGGGAGATCTCCCTGCGCTGGATCTGCTGGGACGCCGCAAAGCCCGGCACCCAGTAAGCGATATTCCACAGCCAGCAGAAAGCGGCCCAAAGCCAGAGCAGCAGGATCGCCAGGCGGCCCAGGCTTTTCAGCAGGGGCCGGAGGCCTTTGCCTTTCATCGCGAAAAGCCAAAGGCCGCGCAGGAGGGAAAATGAGCCCCACAGGACCAGCAGAATGCCCAGGGCCTCGCCCAGGGAAAAGGGCAGGGGGGAAGTCCACTGGGCCAGCCGGGCGCCCGCAGGCACGGTGAATCCCCGAAAGACGGCTTCCATCAGGGACGCCCGGCTCTTTAAGCCGTAAAACAAAGCCACCGGCAGTCCCGGAAAAACGGCTGCTGTCAGCCAAAGCCATTGGCTTGGATGCAATATTGGTTTTACTTCTTTCGAAACAGGCATAGACCAGGGCTCCCGGACAAGTTTCAACCGATGCAGACAATTTAGCACAGAATCGTAGTATAATGCAAGGCAGGGGGGACCGCAGACGGATCCCTCAGCAAGGGGAGTGTATGTCCAAACTGGATTTGATCGCCACAGCGACCTTTGGGCTGGAAGCCGTGGTAAAAAGGGAAGCGGAAGCTTTGGGATACCGGGTCACCGATTCCCGGGATGGCCGCATCACCTACACGGCCGACGAGCGGGGGCTGGTGCGTTCCAACCTGTGGATGCGCTGCGCGGACCGGATCTATATTAAAATGGCGGAGTTCGAAGCCCTCAGCTTCGAAGATCTCTTTCAGAACTGCGCCGCCATTCCCTGGGAGGAGTGGATCCCTCCCGACGGAAAGTTCACCGTCACGGGCAACTCGGTCAAATCGGACCTCCACAGCGTGCCGGATTGCCAGGCCATCCTCAAGAAGGCCATGGTCAAGCGGCTGCAGCAGACCTACGATCAGGAGTGGTTCCCCGAGACGGGACCGTTGTTCCCCATCCGCTTTTCCATCCTCAAGAACCAGGTGACCTTGATGATGGACTCCAGCGGAACAGGTCTCCACAAGAGAGGATACCGCATCCGGGATGTGGAAGCGCCGATCAAGGAGACCCTGGCGGCGGCCCTGGTCCAGCTGTCCTTCTTCCGGCCTGACCGGCTGCTGGTGGACCCCATGTGCGGTTCGGGCACGCTGGCCATCGAGGCGGCCATGCTGGGCCGCAATATCGCCCCCGGGCTGTCCCGCTCCTTTGCCGCCCAGGAGTGGCCGGCCATCCCCGGGCAGCTCTGGAAAGAAGAGAAGAAAGCCGCCTTCGACGCCATCCGCCGCGATCTGCCCCTGCACATCCTCGCCTGCGACCGGGACAAGAACGCCGTGGAAGCGGCCCGGGCCAACGCCCTGGAAGCCGGCGTGGACGACTGCATCGACTTTAAGATCGCTCCGCTCAACCAGCTTGTGGCGCAAAAGGAATACGGCGTCATGATCACCAATCCGCCTTACGGAGAGCGGATCGGAGAGCAGAGGGATCTCAACGACATCTACCGGTTTCTGACCTGGTTCTTTGGGCAGAATCCCACCTGGTCTCTGTTCCTGATCACTTCGGACGCCTCCTTCGAAGGACGCTTCGGCCGGCCCGCGGACCGGCGCAGAAAGCTGTACAACGGCCGGATCCAGACCAATTATTATCAATATTACGGCCTCCGGCCCCCAAAAAAGGCATAGGAAAAGGACCGCTTCTGCAGTGCGACACTCCAGAAGCGGTCCTTTTTTATTGTCATCCGATTCCAAGTGTTCTCTTCATCCGATCCCCGGCCGGGCCCTGCCAAAGTCCTATTTCTTTTTACCGCCCTTCTTCAGGTTCTCAAAATATTCGTCCAGCAGCTTCCCCGCGATGAAACGCTCGGCGTTGGAGCGCATCACCAGGGTCGTGATGAGCATCATCAGCTCGGAGGTGTCGTCGTCCTCCGCGTCCCGCTTGGCCAGGAATTGCTTGACGTCGCTCATCTGCTCCTCCAGGCGCCGGGGAAGATCCGCTTCGGTCCTTCGGACGAAGTCGATGATCTCCCCGTACATGGCGACGAAGTCGATGGGCTCGTCCAGGCTGGAGCTGTAATTGTCCAGCAGCGGCTTCATCAGCCGCCGGATCTCCTCCATGCTGAAGCAGTTCTTTAAATAAAACACGAGGGTCATAAAAATGAGATGATCCTTGGTGTAGCGCTTTCCCACGGGCCCGGGGATCATGCGGTGCTTGGTGTAGTTGCTGATCATGGCCTTCGTGATCGGCGCCTCTTTCCCTTCGCCGTAGAGGCGGAGCTCCTTGTTCAGGGATTGGACCATCT
>CAZCTS010000038.1:0-6433 GCA_964501635.1 uncultured Oscillospiraceae bacterium
GCCTTGACCGCCACGCAGTCGAAGGTGCCTCTGAGCTTGTTGACCACCAGTGTGGCCAGGGCTTCCCCTTCCACATCCTCGGCGATGATCAGGAGCTTTTTACCCTGCTGGACGATCTGCTCCAGAACAGGAAGGATATCCTGGATATTCGTAATTTTTTTGTCGGTGATCAGGATGTAGGGGTTGCTGAGCGTCGCTTCCATTTTTTCGGTGTCGTTGACCATGTAGGCCGACAGATAGCCCCGGTCGAACTGCATGCCCTCCACCACTTCCAGGGTGGTGCCCATGGATTTGGATTCCTCTACGGTGATGACGCCTTCGTTGCCCACTTTTTCCATGGCTTCGGCGATCAGCTTGCCGATCTCTTCGTCCGTGGCGGAAACCGAAGCGACCTGGGCGATGGCTTCCTTGCTGTCCACTTTGTGGGAAATGCCCTTGATCTCGCCCACAGCCACATCCACCGCTCCCTGGATCCCTCTCTTGAGGATCATGGGGTTGGCGCCGGCCGCTACATTTTTAAAGCCTTCGCGAATGATGATCTGGGCCAGCAGCGTAGCGGTGGTGGTGCCGTCGCCGGCTACATCGTTGGTCTTGGAGGCCACTTCCTTGACGATCTGGGCGCCCATGTTTTCGAAGGCGTCCTCCAGCTCGATTTCTCTGGCGATGGTGACGCCGTCATTGGTGATCATGGGAGATCCGAATTTTTTCTCCAGCAGCACATTGCGCCCCTTGGGACCCAGTGTGATCTTGACCGTGTTCGCCAGCTGGTCGACTCCGGATTGCAGCTGTCTTCTGGCCTGCTCGCCAAATGTAATGTCTTTTGCCATTCTATTTCACCCTTTCGTTGATTGCTTACTGTACGATCGCTAAAATATCTTTTTGGGAGAGCAGCATGTATTCCTGCCCGTCCACTTTAATATCCGTCCCTGCATATTTGGAGAAAATGACCCTGTCGCCGGCCTTGACTTCCATTTTGATCTCCTTGCCGTCCACCACGCCGCCGGGCCCTGCCGCGATGACTTCGGCCATCTGGGGCTGCTCCTTGGCTGTGCCCGGGAGCACGATGCCGCTCTTGGTCTTCTCTTCCGCTTCCAATCTCTTGATCAGAACTCTGTCTCCCAAAGGTTTGATGTTCATAAAAATAGTCTCCTTTCAATTTGTATATGAATGATACTTCATAACATTTGTTAGCACTCACTATCTTTGAGTGCTAACATTATTATAGCCACCTATCATTCAATGTCAATACCTGCCGCTCAATTTTTTTGGGTTTTTGTCAGGCTTGCTGGATGCGCTTCAGCCCCCGGATCTCCACATCCACGCCCCGAACATGAAAGTTGGTCATATGCTCCACCGCGTCGAAAACCCCCCGCTGGATCGCCAGGGCCGTGCGCTTGATCTTGGCTCCGTACTGCAGCTGCAGGATGACCCGGACGAAGAGGCCCGATTCACTGTCCTTGCTGGCCGTCACCCACAAAACGCTGGCAACGCCCCCGGTCTGGCGGGCGATATGCTGGACGATGTCCGTCACCACTTTATCGGATATGATGTATTCCCCCCGATAACTGTAGGTGGGCCGCACCATGGTTTTCTCCGTGGTGACGGTCCGGCCCGTTCCGGCGCCGCCCTTCAGCCGCTTCATCGGATCCAGAAAGTAGCCGGAAAACTGCCGTTTTACTTGAAATGTGGGCGCCGGGATCACGTGGGTGCCGGATTCGGCCCGCAGCTTTCGGGCTTTGATGCGGTCGTCCAGCGTGGTGATCTCTTCGATCTGAATGATCTTGACCGGAAAAGGCAGGCCCAGGCGCCGGGCGATCTGACGGATCATATCGTCGGAGGTCCCCAGGATCAGGATGCTCTGCAGATCCGCCTTCTGGATGGCCCGCACGACCTTGTCCCGATGCTCGTCGTCCATAAAGAGAGCCGTCTTGACGGCTCCGATCTTCGTGTCCTGCTTTTTGGCTGAGACCCCTTCCAGAATGCGGTTTTCGGCAATGAGCAGCCCGTCGTCGATCATGGCGTCGATGTACATGCGGCCGCACAGATCCATGGCGTTATAGCTTTTCCCCGTGCCGCTTTTCCCCGACAATCCGATGGTTTTCATGCCTGCGCCTATCCTTCTTGGAAACCTTAGTAAAAAATGAAATCCTTCTTGTTGCGCCCTTGCATTTCTGCTACAATGTCTATGTCGATTCTTTCGACGATCAGTACATTGCCCATTTACAAGGAGGACTGAACATGGCCTATGTAATTAACGATTCCTGCATCAGCTGCGGTGCCTGCGCGGCGGAATGCCCCACGGAAGCGATTTCCGAAGGGGACGGCAAGTATGTCATCGACGCCGAAAAATGCATCGAGTGCGGCGCTTGCGCGGATGTCTGCCCGGTTGACGCTCCCCAACCCTAAACCCCGGAGTAAATAATAACCGTTTCTTTTGCGGGAAACGGTTATTTTATTTTTTTGTCTATGCTTCATTGTGGTTGATATAGTAGATCAAGGCCTGCAGTCCATCGGACAGGTGAACGTTTTCCACCGGAATGTCCCCGGTCTCCGCGATGTCCAGGGGCGCGAAGTTCCAAATGCCCCGGACCTTCCCTTCTGTGAACATTTTAGATACGCCTTCCGCCGCTTCTTTGGTGACGCAGATGACGCCGATGTCCACCTTGCGGGTGGCCAGAAAATCGGGCAGGGTCTCCACATGGGCCACGACCACGCCGTTGATGGTCTTTCCGATGAGCTCGGGGTTCACGTCGAACATGCCCACCACCGGAAAGCCCCGGTTATAGGTATAGTTGAAATTGGCGATGGCCCGGCCCAGTCTTCCGCAGCCCACGATCACCAGGCGGTATTCCTGGTTAAGCCCCAGGATTTTTTTGATCTCGTCCCGGAGGTCGTTCACATTATAACCGTAGCCCTGCTGCCCGAAGCCGCCGAAATGGTTCAGATCCTGACGGATCTGGGAGGCGGTGTACCCGGTTTTTTCGCTCAGATCTTTAGAGGAGATCCGCTGGATTTCCTGCGCGGACAGCTCTTCCAGCATTCGCAGGTAGCGAGGCAGGCGCCGGATGACAGCCTTGGAAATTTTTCCGTTTCTTTTCATAAGGCCTTCCATTTCTTTCGTTTGATAGCCTTGAGTTTATCACGGGCCTTGTCTTGTGACAAGAATATTTTTGTGTTAGTATGGGAAAGCGATTGTATTTTCAAGGAATTTGGGGCGTTTTCCCCTGTGGCGTATGAGCATGATTTCCGCGACAAAAATTCATAAAGCCTTTGGCGTCACACCGGTGCTGCAGGAGGTTTCCTTCCACATCAACGCTTCGGATCGCATCGGCATCGTGGGCGCCAACGGCGCGGGCAAGAGCACGCTGATGAAGATCCTGGCCGGGCAGCTCTCCCCCGACGCCGGGCAGCTTGGCATCGCCAGGGATATCTCTCTGGGCTACCTGCAGCAGCGGGACCACTTCCGGCCGGACCGGACCGTGGAGGAAGAGATGCTGGAGATCTTCCGCTGGCAGCGCCAGACCGAAAAGGAACTGACCGAACTGTCGGAGCGGATCTCCCTGCGCTCCGGAGCGGGGCAGCCGGTGGAAGAGGATCTGGCCCGCTACGACGCCCTGTCCTCGGAATTCGCCCGGCGCAAGGGCTTTGAATACCGCAGCCAGATTCGGGGCATCCTGAGCAGCCTGGCTTTTTCCGAAGACTACATGAGCAAGAAGATCGCTTTGCTCAGCGGCGGCGAGCGGACGAGGCTGGCCCTGGCCTCCATGCTCCTGCGGGCGCCGGATGTGCTGCTGCTGGACGAGCCCACCAACCATCTGGATATCGGGACCCTCAAATGGCTGGAGCAATACCTGCTTTCCTACAGCGGAACGCTGGTGATCATCTCCCACGACCGGTATTTTTTGGACCGGGTCGTCCGACGGATCTTCGAAATCGAGAATACCCGGCTGACGGTTTACGAAGGAAATTATACGGCTTATGCAGAAAAAAAGCGGCTTCAGTACGAAGAAAGCCTCAAGCACTACGAGCAAGTCCAGGAGGAGATCAGCCGCCAGGAGGAGATCATCCGCCGTTTCAAGGGGCACAACACGGAAAAGCTGGTCAAAAGAGCCCAATCCAGAGAAAAACTCCTGGCCCGCATGGAGCGCCCGGACAAGCCTGTGGCGCCTTTGGGCCGCTTAAAGATCCAATTCAAAGAGAAGCTGAACAGCGGGACCGATGTGCTCTTTGCCCGGGGCCTGGCCAAGAGCTTCGGTCGGGGAGCCCAGAAGCGGGAACTGTTCAGGAACGTGGACCTGGACATCAAGAAGGGCGACCGCCTCTGCATCGTGGGCGCCAACGGCATCGGCAAGACGACCCTTTTAAAGATCCTGCTCGGTCAGCTGGCCCCCGACGAGGGCAGCGTTCGCCTGGGACAGAACGTGATCCCCGCCTACTACGACCAGGAGCAGCAGCTGCTGGACCCGGACAACACGGTGCTGGAGGAAGTGCACGGCGCCTTCCGGCTCTACGACCAGCAGGATCTTCGCAGCATGCTGGGCCGCTTCCTGTTTCGGGGAGACGATGTCTTCAAGAAAGTGGGGGACCTGGCCGGGGGCGAAAAGGCCCGCCTTTCCCTGTTGAAGCTGATGCTTTCCGGGGCCAACCTGCTCATCATGGACGAGCCCACCAACCACCTGGACATCCAGGCCAAGGAAGTCTTCGAGGATGCCCTGCTGGCCTTTCCCGGGACCCTGCTGCTGGTGTCCCACGACCGCTACCTGCTCTCCAGGATCCCCACGGCCATCCTGGAGCTCAATGCGGACGGCATCCGCATTTTCCTGGGAGGCTACGATTATTACGCCGAAAAAAGCCAGTCCCTGTCCTCGGGAAAATCCTATCTGGAGCACATGGGCCAGCTGGTGGGCACAGCGGACATCGCCGGAGAAGAGCAGCGGGAAATGGAAAAGGAGCTGCGGATCCAGACGCGCCGCAAGGAGAAGGAAGAGGCCGCCCGGGAGCGAAGGCTGCAGAAGGACCGTCTGGAAAAAGAGGCGGCCATCGCCGCTGCAGAAGAGGAGATCGCCCGGATCGAGGCCGCCCTGTGCAGGCAGGAGGTGTACACGGATCCGGCAGCGGCCCTGGAATGGAGTCTGCAGCTGCAAAAGGCCAAGAACCACCTCGAAGCCCTCTACGAAGAATGGCTGGATCTCCCGTAAAAAGTGCTTGCACAACCCGACTCATGTATTATAATGAATTAAGATTTGCACCGGCGAATCACAACGTACGTGGAGGTATAACATGATTTTTGACAAGATCCGGGATATTATTGCAGAACAGCTTGGGGTGGACAAGGAAGATATCACCATGACCACAAATCTGATGAAGGATCTGGAGGCAGATTCTTTGGATGCGGTGGAGATCGTCATGGCCATCGAAGACGAATTTGAAATAGAAATTCCCGACGAGCAAGCAGAACTGTTTCAGCTGGTCAGCAACCTGGTCAAGTATGTGGAAGAAAACGCCAATTGAGCATACGATCCTAAAAAACGGCCCTCCGCAGGAGGGCCGTTTTTAATTTCGGTTTTTCGCATCCAGCAGCTTCAGCCCGGTTTCGATGGAAAGCCCGGGCCAGACATCCAGATACAGATCCGCCACCAGCCCCATGCGCTGCTTGTGGTATGCGGCGCAGGCCACCATGGCCGCATTGTCGGTGCAAAGAATGGGCGATGGGATGTGCAGGGCAATGCCCCTTCCCTCGCTGGCTGCCTTCAGTTTTTCACGGAGCAGACTGTTGCTGGCCACGCCCCCCGCCAGCACCAGCGTGGTATAGCCGGACTGATCCATGGCCATCATGGCCTTCTCCACTAAAACTTCCACCACGGCCATCTGAAAGCCGGCGGCCACATCCAGGGCGTTCACCGGCTCGTTTCGCTGTTTTTGAGTGTGGATATAATTCAGGACGGCGGTCTTGATGCCGCTGAAGGAAAAATCCAGGCTGCCCTTTTCCAGATAGACTCTTTTAAAGGGCACCGCTTCCGGATCGCCCAGTTTAGCCGCTTCGTCGATGCGAGGGCCGCCCGGATAGCCGAGGCCCAGCACTCTGGCCACCTTGTCGAAGGCTTCGCCGGCCGCGTCATCCCTGGTCTTTCCCCATATCCGGAATTGGTTGTATCCTTCCACACCGATCAGATGGGTGTGGCCGCCGGAGACCACCAGCGCCATAAAGGGCGGCTCCAGCTCCGGATGCTCGATCAGGTTGGCCATGATGTGAGCCTGGATGTGATGAACGGCCACCAGCGGTTTTCCGCCGGCATAGGCCACAGCTTTGGCAAAAGCGGTCCCCATCAGCAGCGCGCCGGCCAGTCCGGGCCCGGGAGCCACAGCGATCTCGTCCACTTCCGCCAGAGTCACCCCGGCTTCTTCCAAGGCGGCGGCGAAGACCGGATTCAGG
>CAZCTS010000038.1:6446-12173 GCA_964501635.1 uncultured Oscillospiraceae bacterium
CGATCTGGGAGGAGATCACATTAGAAAGAATTTGAAAGCCGTCGGCGAGGACGGCCACCGCCGTCTCATCGCAGCTGGTTTCGATCCCCAGTGTCAGATGTCGTCCGTTTTTCATGATCGCCTCAATCCTGCTGTCCGGCCGGGGAGCTCTGATCCTCCGGAACCCCCAGCCAGAGGATCAGCGCGTCCTCGGTGGGAAGCTCGTAGTAATTCTTGCGGATCCCCGCCGGAACAAAGCCAAAGCTCCGGTAGAGGGCCAAAGCGGCCTGATTGGAGCGGCGGACTTCCAGAGTGTAGGAGGCCAGTCCCTCCGGCCGGGTTCGCTCTATCAATTCTTCGAGGAGTCTCCCTGCGACGCCTTGCCTCCTTCGGTCCGGATGGACGGCCACATTCATGATGTGCCCCTGATCCAACACGACCCAAAGACCCGCGTAGGCGACCACCCGGCCCGCCGCCTCTCCCACATAATAGCGGGAGAGCGGGTTTTCGGCCAGATCTTTGTGCAGCGCTTCCTGGCTCCAGGGGGAGGAAAAGCACAGGATCTCCAGCTCTGCCATGGCTTTTGCATCCTCCGGCCTTGCCTTCCGGAACACTATTTCGCCCATTTTTCCTGCAGCTTTCGTTCCGCTTCCGACTGGCGCAAATAAACCGGCTGCGCGCGGAACGCATCCGTTTGACATCCGGACAAATAGAGATCCAGCCCCAGCCGGGCTATCCAGGCCGCCCGCTGAGTGGCCTCTTCCGGCGGACATATAAAAAACTTGCGGGGATAAGAGGCCAGGATCCGCTCGTGGACGATGGCGCCGTCGCCGAAAAAAATCGCCGTTTCGCCTTCTTGCTGGCGCTCGGCCAGCAAGCCTAAAAATTTTTCCGGATCCCAGGCTTTTTCTTCAATGCGGGGAGCGATGCCGGAAGCCCGGTCCTTGAGATAGGCGCCGGCGTAGATCTGTCCCCGCCGGGCGTCCAAAACGGGCACCGCTAAAACGCCCGGGACGACCCGCTCGTGATACGCGAAGCTGTTGAGCGTGGGGACTTCCACCAGGGGCTTTTGCCATACCTGGCCCAGGGCTTTGGCCGTGGTCATGCCGATGCGGATGCCGGTAAAGGAGCCGGGGCCCCGGGAAACGGCGATAGCGTCGATGGACGCGCTGTCCGTGTTGGTTTCGGACAGGAGCCGGCCGATCATGGGGATCAGCCCTTCCAGATGGGAGTAGCGGGCGCTGCCCGTGAGCTCCTGTATTTCCCTGTCCTGATCGATCAGGGCTACGGAAGCCAGCGGTCCCGTGGTTTCGATGGCCAGCATCTTCATTCGACGGTACAGATCCTTTCCTTGCCGGAGGCGTCCCAGGCCAGCCGGACCCAGAGCGTCCCCGGAGGCAGCAGGTCTTCGGCCAGATCCGCCCATTCGATGACGCAAAGGCCTTTCGCGTTCAGATATTCCATCAATCCGATCTCAAAGAGCTCTTCCTCCCCGTGGACCCGGTACAAGTCGAAGTGGTACAGGGGCAGCCGGCCGCTTTCGTAGGGAATCATAATGGTAAAGGTAGGACTAGTGATTTCTTCCTGCACGCCAAGACCTGCGCCGATGGCCTTTGTCAGGGTGGTCTTTCCCAGGCCCAAGTCCCCCGTCAAAGCGATCACATCCCCCGCCCGGGCGGAGTCGGCCAGCCGGGCGCCCAGCCTGCGGGTGTCTTCTTCGGTTTTCAATACATACGTCAGTTTCATCGTTGTTATGCTACCACAAGCCTGCGGGAATGGCAAGGAAGAAGCGTCTCCCCCGGCTCTCTCCAGGAGAGGACCCTCTTGACAATCCCCTCCTTCGCCTTTATAATAGCGCACATAGATCTGTTTCAGGGCAGGGTGAGATTCCCTACCGGCGGTGATGCGCTTTCCGGCGACGAGTCCGCGAACCTTTGGCCGAGTCGGTGAGATCCCGACACCGACGGTACAGTCCGGATGGAAGAAACACAATTTTTGTTGTGGCCCCTAACCAGCGGGGTTTTTTGTTTACCTGACAGATTCCACCTATCGTATCGCTTGAAATCAGGAGGAATCCCCATGAACAATGTAAGCGTCAAGACCAGAAACATTTCCAAATTAGGCATTCTGGCGGCCATCTCCATCGTGCTGGTGGCCTTGATCCACTTTCCGGTCATCGCCGCCGCGCCTTTTTTAGAGTACGACCCGGCGGACATCCCTATCATCATCGGCACCTTCGCCATGGGGCCCGCGGCGGGACTGCTGCTGACGGTCACGGCGGCCACGATCCAGGGCCTGACGGTCAGCGCGGCCAGCGGAGGCTACGGCATCCTGATGCACGTCATCGCCACCGGCACCTATGTGATCGTGGCGGGCAATCTCTATCGGATCCAAAAGAGCAAAAAAATGGCGGCGGTTGCTATGATCGCCGGAACGATCGCCATGACCCTGATCATGATCCCCGCCAACCTGATCATCACGCCGATTTTTATGACCGTCAGCCGCGACGTGGTCAAAGCCCTGCTGCTCCCGGGCATTATCCCCTTCAATCTGCTGAAGGCCGGCATCAACTCCGTCATCACTTTCATCTTATATAAGAGGGTCTCCGGGATCCTGCACCGCTGAACCCGGAACGAACCGCAAAGGATACCCTATGCATTCAAGCTCCATTAAAAGAGGCTACGTCCAGGTGTTCACCGCAGGCATGTTCTGGGGGACCACCGGTCTTTTCATGGAACTGCTGGCCGGCGCCGGCGCCGGGAACAGCCTGGTCAGCCTGCTGCGGGTGGGCAGCGCGGCCCTGGTCATGTTCCCCGTGGTCTGGATCCAGTGCGGCCTGGGGGCGCTGCGGGTCGGCAAGCAGACGCTGCTCCTCTGCGCGGCCATGGGTTTTACGGCCCACACCCTCTTCAACATCTGCTACACCGCCTCGGTGGGCTCCGTGGGCATCGCCACCGGCGCAGTGCTCCTCTACGCCTCCCTGACCTTTGTGGTGGTCCTGTCGCGGATCTTTTTCAAAGAGCCCATCACGCTGCACAAGGTGCTTGCCCTGGCGGTAAACCTGGCAGGCTGTGTCCTGACGGTCACCGGAGGGGATCTGGGGGTCCTGTCCTTTATGCTCTATGGGACCGTGATGGGTCTGCTGGCGGCCCTGAGCTACAGCACCGTGCCCATCTTCGGCAAGATCACCACCAGCCGGACCCACCCCTACGTGATCACTTTCTATAATTTCTTCTTTGGTACGCTCTTCCTGCTCCCCTTCGCGGCGGCCGCTCCCCCGGGGGAGCTTCGGCTTTCGCCGGCGATCCTTCTCCTGGGCGCGGCCTGCGGCCTGGTGTCCGCAGTGATACCCTATATGCTGTTCATGACGGGGCTCTCCAAGCCCATCGAAGCGTCGAAGGTCAACGTGATCGCTTCCATGGAGGTGGTCGTGGCCGCCCTGATCGGAGTCAACGTGTTCCACGAAATGATGAACGGCTGGAAACTGGCGGGGATGGCACTGGTGCTGGCCTCTATCCTGATCATGAACCTGTCGCCTGCCGCCAGGGTGAAAAGTGAAGCCCAAAATGGATAAGAAGCTGCAAAGAAAAGGTTACCTGCAGGTGTTCATCGCCGGCTGCCTCTGGGGCACCATCGGACTCTTCGTCACCCTGTTGACGGACATGGGGGCCCAGGGGCCCATGATCAGCCTGCTGCGGATCCTGCCCGCCTGTGTCATGATGTTTTTTTTCGCCCTCTTCCAGGCCGGCGGGATCCGGGCTTTCCGCATCAGCCGCCGCGTGCTGGCGCTCACGCTCCTCATGGGGCTATTCTGCCAGGCCATCTTCAATCTGTGTTATTCCAGGGCCATCCAGATCGCCGGCATTTCCACCGCCGCCGTGCTGCTCTACACGGCCCCTATCTTCGTGTTCGTCATGTCTGCCCTGTTTTTTAAGGAGCCTGTCACCTCAAAAAAATTGCTGGCCCTGGTCCTCAACATTCTGGGCTGCGCCCTCACCGTCACCGGGGGCGAGTTTTCAGCCCTGTCCTTCGCGGGCGCCGGTGTGGTCCTGGGCATTTTGTCCGGCTTCTTTTACGGACTGTCCACCATCCTTTCCAAAATGGCGGCCAACAGAGCCCATCCCTATGTGATCTCTTTCTACTCTTTTCTTTTTGCTTCCCTGTTCCTGCTGGTTTTTAATCCCCCCTGGACCCTGGCCGGCAGCGGGCTGGATCTTCCCATGCTCCTGGTGGGGATCGCCTACGCCTTTGTGGGCACGGTGCTCACCTACGCTTTCTATATGACGGGACTGGCCAAGCCCGTGGAGACTTCCCGGGTGCCGGTGATCGCCTCCGTGGAGACCGTGGTGGCCGCCCTGCTGGGCACCCTGGTGTTCTCCGAAAGCATGGGGCTGTGGAAGGCGCTGGGCATCGGCCTGGTCTTCTGCTCTATCATGGTGATGAACCTGCCGGCCCGCTCCGGGACAGGATCTGCCGAATCCTGATCAAGATCCGGGTGATCCGTTCCCTGCAGCGCATCGAACTTTGTAAAGAAAAACCGGGCCGCTTTTGGCAGCCCGGTTTTATTGTGTTGTTTAGCTCGATCGCTTGGGGGAATTTAGCCCAGAACCTTGGCCACGACCCCGGAGGCTACCGTGCGGCCGCCTTCCCGGATGGCGAAGCGAAGTCCTTCTTCCAGCGCGATGGGGGTGATCAGTTCGATGGTCATCTGGATGTTGTCTCCCGGCATGCACATCTCGGTGCCTTCCGGCAGCGCCACGTTCCCCGTCACGTCCGTGGTCCGGAAGTAGAACTGGGGTCTGTAGCCGTTAAAGAAGGGCGTATGGCGTCCGCCTTCCTCTTTCTTCAATACGTATACTTCGGACTGGAACTTCGTGTGGGGATGGATGGAGCCCGGCGCTGCCAGCACCTGGCCTCTTTCGATATCCGTCCGCTGCACGCCTCGAAGCAGCGCCCCGATGTTGTCCCCCGCCTGCCCCTGATCCAGCAGCTTGCGGAACATCTCCACGCCGGTGACGACCACCTTGCGCTTCTCTTCCTTCAGTCCTACGATCTCCACTTCGTCGGAGACCTTGACGATCCCTCTTTCCACACGGCCTGTGGCCACGGTGCCCCGCCCTGTGATGGAGAATACGTCTTCCACCGGCATCAGGAAGGGCTTCTCGGTCGCTCTGACGGGTTCGGGAATGTAGTGGTCAACCGCTTCGAACAGCTCCACGATCTTGTCGCCCCAGGGCCCTTCCGGGTGGTTGAGCGCTTCCAGGGCCGAACCCCGGATGATGGGCGTGTCGTCCCCGGGGAATTCGTACAGGTCCAAAAGCTCCCGCACTTCCATCTCCACCAGGTCCAGCAGCTCTTCGTCGTCCACTGCGTCGCACTTGTTTAAAAATACCACGATGTAAGGCACGCCCACCTGACGGGAAAGCAGGATGTGCTCCCGGGTCTGGGGCATGGGTCCGTCGGTGGCCGCGACCACCAGGATCGCTCCGTCCATCTGGGCCGCTCCCGTGATCATGTTCTTGACATAGTCCGCATGGCCCGGGCAGTCCACGTGGGCGTAGTGCCGGTTGGGCGTCTCGTATTCCACATGGGACGTGTTGATCGTGATCCCTCTCTCTTTTTCTTCCGGCGCTTTGTCGATGGCGTCAAAGGCGATAAACTTGCCCAGTCCGTACCGTTGGAACAGCGTCTTGGTGATGGCTGCCGTCAGCGTCGTCTTGCCGTGGTCCACGTGCCCGATCGTCCCGA
>CAZCTS010000038.1:12183-12588 GCA_964501635.1 uncultured Oscillospiraceae bacterium
CGGGCAGTCTACGTGCGCGTAGTGCCGCGACGCAGTCTGGTATTCCACGTGCGACGTGTTGATCGTTATCCCGCGCGCCTTCTCTTCCGGCGCTTTGTCGATTTCGTCATACCGCATCGCCGCCGCGTTGCCGTCCTGCGAGAGCGCCATCGTGATCGCCGCCGTCAGCGTCGTCTTGCCGTGGTCCACGTGCCCGATCGTCCCGATGTTCACATGGGGCTTGTTTCTTTCGAATTTAGATTTTCCCATTTTACTTCTCCTTTTCCGCCACAGCGCCCTGTTGGGAAGCTTTCGGCACGTTTTCCTTTTCCTGGATCTACTTTTCAGTTGGAGCTGTTGAGCAGATTCGAACTGCCTACCTCTTCCTTACCAAGGAAGTGCTCTACCGACTGAGCTACAACAGCA
>CAZCTS010000039.1:0-10046 GCA_964501635.1 uncultured Oscillospiraceae bacterium
CTGTTGCCCTCCGATATCTATGACATGGACGGCCAGTATTTCAGAATGGGCTACGGCCGCAAGGGAGTTCCCGAAAGTCTGGCCAAATTCGAAGAATTCCTGATCGAAGAAGAATTCGCCCTGTAGATCGTTCAACGTCAGATAAGCTTGCCGAGGCAAGCTTATTTGCAAGGAGAGAAAATTCAATGAAAACATTATTGCTCAGCATCCGCGATGTGGAAGAAGCGCTGTCCATGGAAGAAGTGATCAGCGCCGTGGAACAGGGCTACATCGCCTACAATGCGAAGGAAGTGCAGCAGCCGGACATCGTATCCATGGAAATGCCTGAATACAACGGCGAAACCGATATCAAGTCCTGCTACAACAAATTGAACGACACCATTTCGGTCAAGATTGCGTCCGGGTTTTACGACAACGGAAAAATCAACGATCTTCCCACCATGATCGGAACGATCCTGCTCTTCGACGGCAGAAACGGCGCGCCGCTCTGCGTGATGGACGGCAGTCTGATCACCGGCATCCGCACCGGCGCGGCCGGCGCCATTTCGTCAAAATTGCTGGCCAGAAAAGACAGCAAAGTCGCGGCGGTTTTCGGGGCCGGCGGTCAGGCGAGAATGCAGATCTACGGTTTATGCAATGTAATGGATATCCGGGAAGTGAGGGTCTATAGGGAAAACGCCGACGCGCTGCGCAGATATAAAGAGGATATCGAAAGCAACACCGGTGTGAAGGTGGTCCTGTGCGATACGCCGGAGAAGGCCATGGAGGGGGCGGATATTGCGATCTCCACGACGCCGTCCAAAAAATACCTGGTGGATCACCGGCTGATCAGACCGGGCATGCACATCGTGGCCGTGGGCGCGGATATGGCCGGGAAAAACGAATGGGATCCCGAAGTATTCAGAGGCGCCAAAATCGTCAACGACAGCATCGCTCAATGCGTCAGCAGAGGAGAGACCCGGAATGCGATCCTTTCCGGCGTGATCAAGGAAGAGGACATCTACGCGGAGATCGGACAGCTTTTGGCAGGCGAGAAGCCGCTTCGCGAAAATGACGAAGAAATCACCATCTTCGACACGACCGGCATGGGCGTTCAGGACAACGTGACCGCGGTCAGGGTGTACGAAATCGCAAAGCAAAGAGGCTTGGGCACCTATTTTGAGTTCCTGTAGACCCCTGCACCAGCTGGAGATCACCATGAATCACAAAGGCACTAAATATATCGAGACCCAAAGACTGATCCTTCGTCCCTTTGTCAGGGATGACGCGGCCTGCGCGTACAGGAACTGGATGTCGGACGACGAGGTGACCCGCTACCTGCGCTGGGCGACCCATAAAGATATTTCTGTAACGGAACAGGTGCTGGAGGAGTGGATCGCGGGCTATGCCAGGCCGGATTTTTATCAGTGGGCGATCGTTCTGAAAAGCCTTGGAGAACCCATCGGCACCATCAGCGTCGTGACGCAAGACGAGCGGACCGCCATGCTGCATATAGGGTATTGCATCGGCCGCAAATGGTGGCGTCAGGGGTACACCAGCGAGGCATTCGCCGCGGTCATCCCGTTCCTCTTTTACGAGGTCGGGGCCAATCGCATCGAATCCCAGCACGACCCGAACAATCCCAACTCCGGCAGTGTGATGAAAAAGTGCGGCCTCATATTCGAAGGGACCCTGCGTCAGGCAGACGTGAGCAATCAGGGGATCGTGGACGTGGATCTGTACAGTCTGCTTCGAGAGGAGTACAAAGAAACACCGGGGAGTCAGGAATGAGCGACATCAAAGAAATCGTAGCTGCGCAAAGAGCGTTTTTTGCGGAAGGCCGCACCAAAGATCTGGAGTTTCGCCTGCGCCAACTGGCTATTTTAAAAAAAGCGGTCAGTGAACGAGAGCAGGATATCCAGGACGCCCTGAAAAAGGATCTCAACAAGGACGCTTTCGACGCCTACGCGGCGGAGATCGGCATCGTGCTGGAAGAAGTCGGTCACCTGGCGAAGCACCTTCCCAAGTGGAGCGCAAAGAAGCGGGTCAGGACCTCTTTAGCCAATTTCCTCTCCAGCAGCTATGTCTATCCGGAGCCCTACGGGATCGCTTTGATCCTTTCGCCCTGGAATTATCCTTTCCAGCTGGCCATTTCGCCTTTGGCCGGGGCCATGGCCGCCGGAAACTGCGCGGTGGTAAAGCCTTCCGCCTATTCGCCCCACACATCCGAAGTGATCGAGTCATTGATCAGGGACCATTTCCCCCCGGAATACATCGCTGCGGTGCGGGGCGGAAGGGAAGAGAACCAAAGCCTGCTGGAAGAAAAGTTCGACTATATCTTTTTCACCGGCAGCGTTGCGGTGGGAAAAACCGTCATGGCGGCCGCGTCCAGACACCTGACGCCGGTGACGCTGGAACTGGGCGGAAAGAGTCCCTGCATCGTGGACGAGACCGCAAACCTGGCCCTGGCGGCCCGGCGGATCGTCTGGGGGAAATTCCTCAACGCAGGGCAGACCTGCATCGCGCCGGATTATCTGATGGTCCAGCGCTCCGTCAAACAAAAACTGCTGGAAGAAATGATTCGCGCGATCGCCTCCTTCTACGGTCCCGCCGCCGGCGGCATCGATAATTTCCCAAAGATCATCAACGAAAAACACTACCGGCGGCTTGTTTCACTTTTGGAAGGCGGAGAGATCATCCTGGGCGGCGACTTGCACCCCGAAACGCTGAAAATCTCGCCCACGCTTGTGGATCATGTGGAATGGGACAGCCCGCTCATGCAGGGGGAGATCTTCGGACCGATCCTTCCCATCCTGGAATTTGAGACCCTGGAGCAGGTGGTTTCGCAGGTCAATCAACATCCTAAGCCCCTGGCCCTCTATTTGTTCACAAGCCGAAAGGATAGGGAAGCTCGGATCCTGCGGGACATTTCCTTCGGCGGCGGCTGCGTCAACGACACGCTGATGCATGTGGCCAGCAAGCACATGCCCTTCGGAGGGGTGGGGGAAAGCGGGATGGGTCAATATCATGGAAAGTCCAGCTTTCACACCTTTACCCACTATAAGAGCGTCCTTCGAAAATCCAATCGCATCGACGTGCCGCTGCGCTATCCGACCCATAAAAATATCAGCCTGCTCAAACGGATCGTGAAATAATCTTCGCGCAGGAAACGACAGGGATCAAATCGCTTTTTGACGGGCAATGGTATATACTGAAAATCGGGAAAAGAGTTTTTGCGATATCAAAGGGAGGGAATCATGGAGTCCAACAGACTGAAGATCCGAGCATCCACATTCGAAGATTGTATCCTGTTTGCGCAGTGGGAATCCCTGCCTTCGGTGCGTTCCAGCTTTACGATGAACGACGATTGGGACTACAATAAAATAGCCCCGCAGTATGTTTTGCACACTCAGGACAACACCCGTCTGCAGATGACCATCATTTTAAAAGAAACCGGGGAGCCCATCGGCCGCATTCAGGTGAGCCGCCTGGACCCGGAATACGATTCCCTGGACATCACTCGCATCTATATCGCCCAGGACAAGCACCGCCGGAGCGGTCTGGGCGAAGAGGCCATGCGGCTCATACTGGAGTACAGCTTCATTCAACTGCATATGGAGAGGGTGACCCTGGATTATCTGGAGGGCAACTATCCCGCGGAAGCGCTGTATCGGAAGCTGGGTTTCAAAGAAGAAGGCGTCGCCCGGCACGGCGGGAAAAAGAACGGTTTATATTTAGATCTCCATTTGATGTCACTCCTGAGAACCGAATATTACAGTCTCTTCAAAGGCGAAGAGCTGTAAAGGCAGGACGCGTCCCATGAATCAAAGCGAGCTTTCCATCCATTTGTTCCACGAAGGGACAGCCAGAAGGGCCTACGAGTTTTTGGGGGCTCATTTGTGCGTTCAAAACGGACGGGAAGGCGCGGTTTTCCGGACTTGGGCTCCCCATGCCGCCCAGGTGTTCCTGCAAGGGGATTTTAACGGGTGGAGCCGGGCGCATCCCATGGAGCCCATCAGCGGGCAAGGGCTGTGGGAAGTTTTTGTCGCCGGTGTAAAGCCATATCAGGCGTACAAATACGAGATCGTCACCGTTAAAAATGATTCGTTTTTAAAAGCAGACCCCTATGCTTTTCATGCTAAAACGCCGCCGGAGACCGATTCCAGGATCTGCAGCCTGGATCATTACGAATGGAAGGATACCGACTGGAAGCGCCAGCCGCTCCACGATAAGCCCGTCAGCATCTACGAAGTACACCTGGGCTCCTGGCGGCGCTATGCCGACGGCCATTTTTTCAACTACCGCAAAATCGCCGATGAGCTGATCCCATACCTTGTCCACATGGGCTTTACCCACATGGAGCTGATGCCCCTCTCAGAGCACCCGTTTGACGGCTCCTGGGGCTATCAGGTGACCGGGTACTACGCCGCCACCTCGCGCTATGGATCGCCGGAGGACCTGATGTACCTGGTGGACTGCGCTCATCAGGCAGGCCTTGGCGTCATACTGGATTGGGTGCCCGGGCATTTCCCCAAGGACGCCCACGGTCTCTACCAGTTCGACGGACGCCCTTGCTATGAGTACAGCGGGGAAACAAAAAAGGAACACAAAGGCTGGGGCACCATGGTCTTCGACTGGGGCCGCACGGAAGTGCAGAGCTTCCTGATTTCCAATGCTTTTTTTTGGATCGACAAGTTCCATATCGACGGCCTTCGGGTGGATGCGGTGGCGTCCATGCTCTATCTGGACTACGACAGGGACGACGGGGATTGGGAGCCCAACAGCTTTGGCGGAAAGGAGAACCTGGAGGCCATCGCGTTTCTGCGCAAGCTGAACAGCAGTGTGCTCACGGAATACCCGAACGTGATGATGATCGCCGAGGAATCCACGGCCTGGCCCATGGTGACGCTTCCCCCGGAACTGGGGGGCCTTGGGTTCAATTACAAGTGGAATATGGGTTTTATGAACGACACTGTGGAGTACATGAAAACCGATCCCTATTTTCGCCAGTACGCCCATCACAAGCTGACGTTTTCCATGGAGTACGCCTTTACGGAAAACTATATTCTGCCCCTGTCTCACGACGAAGTCGTCCACATGAAGGGTTCTTTGATCACCAAGATGTGCGGAAGCTATGAGCAAAAATTCGAAAATCTTAAAACGTATCTGGGCTATATGTGGACGCATCCGGGCAAGAAGCTGCTGTTTATGGGCGGCGAGCTGGCTCAATTCAACGAATGGCACTACGAGTCCGAACTGGAATGGAATTTGATGGAATTCCCCATGCATCAGAAGTTCCAGCGCTACATCAGGGAGTTGAACGCGTTTTACCGCCGCTATCCCTGCCTGTGGGAAATCGAAAACAGCTGGACGGGCTTCCAGTGGCTCCAGGCCTCGGACCCGGGCAGCAACGTCATCGCCTATCTTCGAAAGGATAAAGCGGGAAACGAGTTGGTCTGCGTGGGCAATTTTTCTGCGGAAGAGCGGAAAGCCTATCGTTTTGGCGTCACATACAAAGGTCCTTACAGGACCATTTTTCAATCGAACCTGGAAGAATACGGCGGACAGGGCAGCCCGGTCCGAAGTCTCCGGGTAGACCGGCAGGCCAGCGGGGACAAGGATTTTTCTCTCTGTCTCACGATACCGCCGCTCACATTTCTGGTGCTGTCGGACAAGTCGCCGGACAGCGTAAGCGAAGGGAGGTAGCCCATGAGTTTCATCAAGAAAAAAGATATGGTGGCTATGCTGCTGGCCGGCGGCCAGGGGAGCCGGCTGGGCGTGTTGACCAAGGATGTGGCCAAACCGGCTGTGCCTTTTGGCGGCAAATACCGCATCATCGACTTCCCCCTCTCCAACTGCATCAACTCGGACATCGACACCATCGGGGTGCTCACCCAATACCAGCCCATGGAGCTGAACGCCTACATTGGAAACGGGCAGCCCTGGGACTTGGACAGGATGTACGGCGGGGTCCGGATCCTGCCTCCCTATGTAAGAGGCAAGGAAGGGGAATGGTACAAAGGCACGGCCAATGCCATTTACCAAAATATTTCCTATATTGAGCAATACGCCCCGGACTATGTGATCGTTTTGTCCGGCGATCACGTGTACAAGATGAACTATCGGTGGATGCTGGAGCACCACATTGAGAAGGGATCCGATTGCACCATCGCAGTCCTCGAAGTCCCCTTGGAAGAGGCGAGCCGTTTTGGCGTGATGAACACCGACGAAGATCTGCGGATCACGGAGTTCGAAGAAAAGCCGCCTCAGCCTAAAAGCAACCTGGCCTCCATGGGCGTCTACATATTCAGTTGGCCCGTGCTGAAGGAATACCTGATCCGGGACGAAGAAGATCCTGAATCCAGCAAGGATTTCGGCAAGGATGTCATTCCATCCATGCTGGCCGACGGCATGCGTCTTTTTGCTTATAAATATCTGGGGTATTGGAAAGACGTGGGGACCATCGAATCCCTCTGGGAAGCCAATATGGATCTCCTTAAAGAAAACATCTCCCTGGAGCTCTACGACCCCAGGTGGAAGATCTATGCCCGAAACGCCAACCTGCCGCCGCAGCATATCGGTCATCATGCGTCCCTGCACAATTGCCATATTTCCGAAGGCTGCAAGATCGAAGGGACCGTGGAGGACTCCATCATTTTTCCCAATGTGACCGTGTGCAAAGGCGCCATTGTAAAGAATTCGGTGTTGATGTCCGCCACTGTGGTGGAGGAAGATGCCCAGGTGCACTACGCCATTGTGGCCGAAGGCGTCCTGGTAGGATGCGGGGCCAGTTTGGGCGCGGATGCGGCGCAACACGCCGTCCCGCCGATTTCCGTCGTCGAGGATCACGTCAGGATACAGGACGGCGCTGTGATCAAAGCCGGTACTGTTGTCGACCATACGCTATAGGAGGCTGCCATGAGCTATATGGGATTGATCTATTCCTACTCCGAACGGGAAAACCTTCGGGAACTCACCAGTTACCGCACGCTGGCCGCCTTGCCCGTGGGCGGCAAATACCGCGTGATCGATTTCGTGCTGTCGAATTTTGTGAATTCCGGCATTTACGAGGCTTCTGTCATCGCCCGATCCAACTATCACTCCCTGATCGAGCATTTGGGCTCCGGGGCCGAATGGGATATGTTTCGGAAAAGAGGCGGTCTGAGAGTCTTGACCCCCTTTGCCAACCCGGAAGCCACGGAAAGCTCCCATATCTATCGGGGCACCATCGACGCCCTGGCCAACCACCTGCACTCCATCCGAAAATCCATGGCCGAATATGTGATCCTGACCGGCTCCAGGATCGTTTACAGCATGGACTACCGGGAGATGGTCCGGACGCATCGGGAGAGCGGGGCGGATGTGACAGTGGCCTACACGAACCACTTGAACGGGACAAACCGTATCCCCCAGGGCGTGCCCATCCTTCGCATGGATGCGGACCAGCGGATCCGGGAAGTGGAGATGATCGAAGAGGAGCAGCCCGACAGGGAAGGGGCCTGGGGCATCGGGGTCTGCGTCATCCAGAAGACGCTCCTGGAGTCTCTGGTTTCTGACGCGATATCGCACCAACGATTTGATTTATATGTGGATATCCTGCAGAGACTGGCGCCGTCCCTGAAAATGCTGGGGTACGAGTATAAAAAGCATCTGCTGGATTTCAGCACGATAGCAACTTACATGGAATCAAATAAAGCCATGCTGGACCCGGATTTTTCTTCCAAAGTGTTTCGGGAAACGGTCTTCACAAAAGTCAAGGACAGCGTGCCGGCCCGATACGGGAAGGAGTGCTACGTGGAGAATTCCCTGATATCCGACGGTTGCGAGATCCTGGGCACGGTGATCAATTCCGTGGTTTCCAGAGGCGTCCACGTGGACCGGGGGGCGCTGATCAAGGACAGCATCATCATGCAGGATACCGAGATCATGGAGCACGCCAGAGTGGAGAACGCCATATTGGACAAAGATGTGATCGTGCGGAGCGGAAGGGAAGTCCTGGGTCACGCCAGCTATCCCATCGTGCTCAAGAAGATGTCCATCGTCTGATTGCTGAAAGAGGTTTTTATGCCGCACGTATTGTATATCGCTTCGGAATGCGCTCCTTTTGCAAAGAGCGGCGGTCTTGGGGATGTGTTGGGCGCTTTGCCCCAGGCTGCGGTCCGGCAAGGGATCCGGGCTGCAGTCATTCTGCCTTTATACCGGCAGGTCGAAGAGGTCTGGAAAACGAAAATGTCCTTCCTGGGATCCGCCACGGTGTCTCTTTCCTGGCGAAAACAGTATGCGGGACTTTATCGGCTCGAAAGGGAGGGCGTCACATACTACTTTGTAGACAATAAATACTACTTCGACCGGGACGTTTTGTATGGGTCTTTCGACGACGGAGAGCGATTCGCTTTCTTTTCGAAAGCCGTTTTGGAGCTGCTGCCGATGCTGGACGATTTCCCCGATGTTCTGCACTGCAACGACTGGCAGTCGGCCCTGGTGCCCGTGTACCTGAAAACGGAGTATCATCGGCGCAAAGCCTTCCATAAACTGCGGACCCTTTTCACCATTCACAATATCGAGTATCAGGGCAAATACGACCACTGCATGCTGGGCGATGTGCTTGGCTTGTCCAATGTCCACAAAAACTTGATGGACCTGGGCGGGGGACTCAATTACATGAAAGCCGCGCTGGTCTGCTGCGATTGGATCACCACGGTCAGCCCCACCTATGCCCGCGAGATCCTGTATCCCTTTTTTGGCCGAGGCCTGGAGACGGTGATCCGGGATGAGCAGGCCAAACTGCTGGGTATTCTGAACGGGATCGACACCGTTCTGTACGATCCGGAAACCGATGCTCATCTGCCTGTAAACTTCAACGCCAAAACCAAGTCCCTTAAGGATGTGGTAAAAGAAGCCCTCTGCCGCGAACTGGGTTTGTCCTATCGCAAGGGCAGACCGCTCATTGGCATGGTCACGCGGCTGACACAGCATAAAGGGCTGGACCTTGTGTCGGGCATCTTTGACGAGATGATGGCCCAGGATCTGGATCTGGTCCTTCTGGGCACCGGCGAAGCGAAATATGAAAGCCGGTTTCGCCTCATGGCCGCCCGATATCCGGAGCGATTTTCCTTTGTCACCGCCTTTTCCGGTCCTCTGGCCAGCCGGATCTACGGAGGATCGGATTTTTTTCTGATGCCTTCGATCAGCGAGCCTTGCGGACTTTCCCAGATGATCGCCCTTCGATACGGGACCGTTCCCATCGTCCGAAAGACGGGGGGACTGGCGGATTCCATCCAGCCGTTTTCGACCGAGAGCGGTCTGGGCAACGGCGTCACCTTCGAGACGATCAATGCCCACGACATGATGGACGCGATCCGAAGGGGATTGTCGTATTATCAGAATCCGATCCTGTGGGACACTCTGACGGACAACGCCTTTGCCAGCGACAACTCCTGGGACCAATCCGCCGGGGAGTACCTGAAACTCTACAATCAATTGACACAGCAATGATAGACCAGGAAGGATACCATTATTCATGAACTTACAATTAACTGCTGCAGAAATCAAAGAAGCCATACAAGACAAACTCCAACGGCATTTCGGCAAGGATCAGGAGACCGCTTCGCGCAAGCAGGTCTACCGCGCTGCCTGCCTTGTCCTTCGTGATGTCATGACGGAGCTGTGGATGACGCACCACTGCGAAAAGCCGGGCCACGAAGAAAAGGAAGTGATCTATCTTTCCATGGAGTTTCTTCCGGGCACATCGCTACGCAACAACCTGTTCAATCTGAAATTGACCCAGGTGTTCCAGGACGCCCTGGCCCAGCTCAATTTTCAGCTGGGAGATCTGCAGGAAATGGAGCCGGACGCCGGCCTGGGGAACGGGGGCCTGGGACGTCTGGCTTCCTGCTATCTGGACGCCATGGCTTCTCTTGGCCTCTTTGGGCACGGCATGTCGATCTGCTACGAGTATGGGATTTTTAAGCAAAAAATACAGGACGGCCGCCAGGTGGAGTTGCCCGACGACTGGCTGACCCTGGGGGACGTATGGCTGCTCAAGAAGGACGACGAACAGGAAGAAG